>NZ_JBFBJX010000003.1:0-20575 GCF_040686295.1 Streptomyces sp. NPDC085944
TCTGCCAAGGGCATGGCTGGTTGGCTACGTTCGGGAGGGATAACCGCTGAAAGCATCTAAGCGGGAAGCCTGCTTCGAGATGAGGGCTCCCACCCCCTTGAGGGGTTAAGGCTCCCAGTAGACGACTGGGTTGATAGGCCGGATCTGGAAGCACCGTGAGGTGTGGAGGTGACCGGTACTAATAGGCCGAGGGCTTGTCCTCAGTTGCTCGCGTCCACTGTGTTGGTTCTGAGGCAACGACCGTTGCCGGCTTTGAGTAGAACGCATAATTAAAGAGTGTGCTTGTTCGCTCGAAACCATTAGGGTTTCGGTGGTCATAGCGTAGGGGAAACGCCCGGTTACATTTCGAACCCGGAAGCTAAGCCTTACAGCGCCGATGGTACTGCAGGGGGGACCCTGTGGGAGAGTAGGACGCCGCCGAACAATCTTTGGAAAGGACCCCTGGTCCCCAGCGTTCAGCTGGGGACCAGGGGTCCTTTCGTTTTTCCAGAGCGCACCGGGTACCCGGCTGCGCGAGAATGACTTGCAGTACCGAAGACAGGAGTCACCGATGTCCACGAACTCTCCCGACGACCGACCGGAGCGCGACCAGCGGCGACGGGACAGTGGTGACCGCGGTGACCGTAGGGGTGGTCAGCGCGGAGACCGGGGCGGGTTCCGTCGCGACGACCGTCGAGGTGATGACCGCGGCGGACAGCGCGGCGGGTTCCGCCGGGACGACCGTGACCGTGGACCGCGCAGGGACGATCGCGATCGCGGACCGCGCAGGGACGATCGCGATCGCGGTGGTGACCGGGGCTTCCGTCGTGACGACCGGGGTGGTGACCGTCCGCCCTACCGGCGTGACGACCGCGACGACCGCCGGGATCGCGGCGACCGTCCGTCCTTCCGCCGCGACGATCGCGGGGACCGCAGTGATCGTCCGACCTTCCGCCGTGACGACCGTGACGATCGGCGGGACCGCGGGGATCGTCCTGCGTACCGGCGTGACGACCGACCTGACGACCGGGGTGGCTTCGGCCGTCGTGACGACAGCCGGCGGGACGACCGGGGTGGGCAGCGCGGCGGTTTCCGTCGTGACGACCGTCGCGAGGACCGGCGTGATGACCGCCGCGACCCTCGCCGCGACGACAACCGCGGTGGCGGTTACGGGCGTCGGGATGACCGCGATCGCGGTGGTGACCGGGGCTTCCGTCGTGACGACCGGGGTGGTGACCGTCCGTCCTACCGGCGTGACGATCGCGACGACCGCCGGGATCGCGGCGACCGCCCCTCGTACCGCCGTGACGACCGCCGTGACGACCGCCGCGATGATCGGCGTGACGACCGCCGTGACGGCCGTCCCCCCTTCCGGCACGACGACCGTGGTGACCGCGGTGATCGTGGGGGCTTCCGTCGGGACGACAACCGTGGTGACCGTGGGGGCTTCGGTCGGCGGGACGACAACCGTGGTGACCGTGGCGGCTTCGGTCGGCGGGACGACCGGCGTGACGACGGACGGGGCGGCGACCGCGGCGGCTTCCGCGGGCGGGACGACCGTGGGGCACGTGGGCCCCGGCGCGACGACCGCGGTGGGCGCCCCGGGGGTTACCGGGGGCGTGACGACCGGCAGGGCGGCGGTGGGCGCTTCCGTGAGGAGCGGGACCGCGACCGGGACCGTGAGCCGATCAAGCGCCTGCCGATCCCCGAGGAGGTCACGGGCGACGAGATCGACAAGGACGTGCGGCAGGAGCTGCAGAGCCTTCCCAAGACGCTGGCCGAGGACGTCGCCAGGAACCTGGTGATGGTCGCGCGGCTGCTCGACGAGGACCCGGAGGCCGCGTACGGCTATTCCAGGGTGGCCCTGCGTCTGGCGTCCCGCGTCGCCGCCGTACGCGAGGCGGCCGGGTTCGCGGCGTACGCCAACCAGAAGTACGGCGAGGCGCTGGCGGAGTTCCGGGCGGCGCGGCGGATGACCGGGTCCGTGGAGCTGTGGCCGGTCATGGCGGACTGTGAGCGTGGGCTCGGCAGGCCGGAGAAGGCGCTGGACATGGCCGGTGCCCCCGAGGTGCACAAGCTGGACAAGGCCGGCCAGGTCGAGATGCGCCTCGTGGCGGCCGGTGCCCGGCGTGACATGGGGCAGCTGGACGCGGCCATCGTGACGCTGCAGAGCCCCGAGCTGGCCTCCCACTCCGTGCAGTCCTGGACCGCGCGGCTGCGGTACGCCTACGCCGACGCGCTGCTGGCCGCGGGCCGGGAGCAGGAGGCGCGGGAGTGGTTCGCGAAGGCGGTCGAGTCCGACCGGGACGGCAGCACGGACGCCTCCGACCGGCTCGCCGAGCTGGACGGCGTGGAGTTCATGGACGCCCTGAACGAGGACGAGGCCGAGGACGGGGGCCGGAGCGAGACCGAGTCCGGCAGCGGCGTGGAGCGTGCTTCCGCCGAGGACGGCGACGAGGACTGACGTTCCGCACGACGAGAGGGGGCGGGCCCGTGAACCGGGTCCGCCCCCTCTCCGCGTCGTGGGCCGGGTCAGGCGTCGAGCGTGCGCAGCACCAGGCCGGAGGCCGGTTTCGGGCCGAAGGACGTCGACTTGCGGGGCATCGTGACGCCCTGTCGGGCCAGTTCACGGACGACGTCCTCGCGGACGGGGTGCATCAGCACCGCAGTACCGCCGTCGCGTTCGGCCTTCTCGACGGTGGCCGCCGTGTCGTGGATGTAGGAGACGAGGGCGGCCGAGTCGTCGGGGACGTGCCAGACGTGGGGGAGGAGCGTGGCGTGCAGGACGGTGGCGTCCAGCGTGCGCCAGGCCTCGGGCCGGTCGGTGGGAACCGTGCGGGCCAGCAGGCCGGGGTCCGGCCGGTCGACGAGGTGGAAGGCGCCGTCGCCGGCGAGGAGGAAGGCGTTGCCCGTGTCGGCCGCCTCCGCCAGGGCGTCCAGGGAGGCGTCCAGCGGTGTGTCCAGGCGGCGGACGCGGAAGTGCCCGTCCAGGGCGGCCACGGCGTCGGGCACCGGGAGGTCGTGCAGCAGGCGGTGGATGGCGCGGACACGGAGGGGATAGCGGGCCGTGTCGACCAGGAGGACGAGTCCGTGGTCCCAGGGACTGGGGGAGGGGTGTTCCGCGCGCAGGGTGCGGTAGGTCGCCCAGCGGTGGTGGCCGTCGGCGATGAGCGCCTGGTGGTGGGACAGCTCGGTCCGGACCCGGGCCACGACGTCCGGGTCGGTGACCGACCACAGGCGGTGGCAGAAGCCGTCCTCCGTGGTCGTGGAGAGGAGTGGCGGCTGTTCGGCCGTGTGCTCCACGAGGGCGGTGGCGGCCGGCGTTTCGCCGTCGCCGCGGTAGGTCAGCAGGAGGGGTTCGAGGTTGGCCCGGGTGGCCCGCATGAGCGCCGCGCGGTCGGCGACGACATGGGGCATGACGTCCTCGTGCGGGAGGACCACCTGCTCCGACGGGTCCGACACGCGCACGGCGCCGATGATGCCGCGTTGCAGCATGCCTTCGCCGTCGCGCTGTTCGTAGACGTACAGGCCCGGTTCGGGGTCGGGGGTCAGGACGCCCTCCGCCGTCCAGCGCCGCAGGGTGCGGGCGGCCTGCTCGTTGCGTGCCTCGGGCGTGGCGGCCTGGGGCAGGATCAGCCGGACGATGTTGTACGGGTCGGCCGACTCGAGGTGGAGCAGGCCGTCGGGGCGGACCACCACGTCGTAGGGAGGAGAGGTCACGGCGGCCAGGCTGCCGACCCGGTCGGGGTCGTAGCGGAGGCCTCGGAACGGGGTGAGTTCCAGGCCCCGGCGCGCCGTTGCTTCCGGGTGACCTGCAGAGTTCATCCCGGCATCGTACGTGTGTCAGTGGCATGGGGGATGATCGGGGGAAAGGCGACCAACGAGGAGCGATGTGCGATGAGCCGGAGCGTCAGGACGAGGCCCGAGGGCAGCGGGCAGGGCCTGAACGAGGCCTATGACACGGCGCTGCTCGACCTGGACGGTGTGGTGTACGCCGGGGGGAACGCGATCGCGCACGCCGTCGAGTCCCTCGGTACCGCCCGGGACGGCGGCATGCGCCTGGCGTACGTCACCAACAACGCGCTCCGGACGCCCGACACGGTGGCCGCGCACCTGACGGAGCTGGGGATGGCGACGGACGCCGGTGACGTCATCACCTCGGCGCAGGCGGTGGCCCGGCTGATCTCCGAGCAGGTGCCCTCGGGGGCGCGGGTGCTGGTGATCGGCGGTGAGGGGCTGCGGGTGGCGCTGCGCGAGCGCGGTCTCGAGCCCGTGGAGTCGGCCGAGGACGATCCGGCGGCCGTCGTGCAGGGGTTCGGCGGCCCGGAGCTGCCGTGGGGCCGGTTCGCCGAGGCGTGCTACGCGATCGCGCGCGGTGTCCCCTGGTACGCCTCCAACACCGACCTGACCATTCCGAGTGCCCGGGGGATCGCCCCGGGCAACGGCGCGGCGGTGGAGGTCGTGCGGATCGCGACCGGCGCCGAGCCGCAGGTCGCGGGGAAACCGCTGCCCCCCATGCACCGGGAGACGATCCTGCGGACCGGCGCCCGGCGCCCGTTGGTGGTGGGCGACCGGCTGGACACGGACATCGAGGGGGCGTTCAACGGGGAGGTCGACTCGCTGCTCGTCCTGACCGGCGTGACCGACGGGGCGCAGCTGCTGGCGGCGCCGCCGCAGCACCGGCCGACGTACGTCGACGCCGACCTGCGCGGGCTGCTCACCGGCCAGCCGGAGGTCACCGGCGGTGCGAACGACGGCTTCCGCTGCGGCGGCTGGACGGCGACGGCCGACGAGGAGCGGCTGGAGCTGGCGGGCGACGGCTCCCCGCTGGACGGGCTGCGGGCCCTGTGCGCGGCGGCCTGGACGGCGGGCGGAGAGCGGGGCTGCGGGCTGGACTCGGGGAAGGCGCTGGCGCGGCTGGGATTGTGAGACGGCGATCGGGGCAGGCGCCCGTTCGCGGGCCGGGGGCGTGTCGCGTCCGGGTGGGCACGGGCCGGGGCGAGCCGCTCCGGAGGGCTCGGGGATCGTGATCGATTGGCAGGGTAGGCTAACCTAACTGCGTGTTGGTCGACAGTCCCCCCGAACAGCGCGCGGAGACCGCTCCCGCGCCGCCCTCCAAGCGCCGCGTCCTGCGTGCAGCGGGGCTGCCCGTCTCCGTCGCGGTCCTGGTGTGCGTCGCGATGGCGAGCATCGCGATCGGCGCCAAGGACCTGTCCCTGGCACAGGTCTGGCACGGCCTCTTCCACGACACGGGCACGTACGGCGACGTCGTCGTCGGCGAGCGGCTGTCGCGGACCGTGCTCGGCCTGCTGGCCGGCGCCGCCCTGGGCCTCGCGGGAGCCGTGCTGCAGGCACTCACCCGCAATCCGCTGGCCGACCCCGGACTGCTCGGCATCAACGCCGGCGCCTCGGCGGCCGTCGTCACGGGCATCACCTT
The DNA here is from genome assembly GCF_040686295.1 of Streptomyces sp. NPDC085944. Classification (NCBI taxonomy): domain Bacteria; kingdom Bacillati; phylum Actinomycetota; class Actinomycetes; order Kitasatosporales; family Streptomycetaceae; genus Streptomyces; species Streptomyces sp. NPDC085944. The sequence continues at coordinate 5,417 of NZ_JBFBJX010000003.1, forward strand.
CTTCGGCGTCACCTCGCTGACCGGGTACGTGTGGTTCGCGTTCGCCGGTGCGGCGGGGGTCGGCGCGCTGGTCTGGTTCCTGGGCGGCAGCCGGGGGGCCACGCCGGTGCGGCTGGTGCTGGCCGGCACCGCGATCAGCGCCGCGCTCTTCGGCTACCTCCAGGCCGTCATGATCATGGACGACGCGGCGCTGGGCCGGATGCGCTTCTGGACGGTCGGTTCGCTCGCCTCGGCGACGACCGGCACCATCCGGGAGGTGCTGCCCTTCTTCGTGGTGGGCACCGTACTCGCCCTCGCGCTCGCCAGGCCGCTCAACGCCATGGAGATGGGCGACGACACCGCCAAGGCCCTCGGCGCCAACCTGAACCGGACCCGGGCGCTGTCCATGCTCGCCGCGACCGTGCTGTGCGGCGCCGCGACCGCGGCCTGCGGGCCGATCGTGTTCGTCGGGCTGATGATCCCGCACATCGTCCGCTCCTTCACCGGACCCGACATGCGCTGGATCCTGCCGTACGCGGCGGTCCTGTCCCCGGTGCTGCTGCTCGGCGCGGACGTCCTCGGCCGGATCGTGGCACGGCCCTCGGAGCTCCAGGTCGGCATCGTCACCGCCGTCCTCGGCGGGCCGGTCTTCATCTTGCTCGTACGACGGCGGAGGACGGCCCAGCTGTGAAGAACGGGAACGACCGCAAGACCATGAAGACCAGCCGTGCCGTGCGCAGCCCGGGCGGGCTGTCCGTCCGCCTGGACGTGCGGGCCACCGTCGTGGTCGCCCTGCTGCTGCTCCTCGCCCTCGCCGCGAGCGTGCTGCTGATCGGAACCGGCGACTTCGACATACCGCCCGCCGACGTACTGAAGACGCTGGTCGGCCGGGGCGACGCCGGGCAGGAGTTCATCGTCAACGAACTGCGGCTGCCACGGGTCCTGGTCGGGCTGCTGGTCGGCGGCGCCCTCGGCGTCGGCGGCGCGCTCTTCCAGGCCATCTCCCGCAACCCGCTCGGCAGCCCGGACGTACTGGGCCTCGGACAGGGCGCGACGGCCGGCGCGCTCATCATGATCGTCCTGTTCTCCGGCAGCTCGGCCCAGGTCACCGTCGGCGCCCTCGCCGGCGGCCTGGTGACCGGCCTCGCCATCTACCTGCTCGCCTGGAAGCGGGGCGTGCACGGATACCGGCTGGTCCTGGTCGGCATCGGTGTCTCCGCGATCGTCACGGCGGTCAACGGCTACCTGATGACCCGGGCCGACATCGTCGACGCCTCCCGCGCCGTCGTCTGGATGACCGGCTCCCTCAACGGCCGTGACTGGGACCAGGTCTGGCCCCTGCTCGGGCTGTGCGCCGTGCTCGTCCCGCTCGTCCTCACCAATGGACGGGCGCTGCGGATGATGGAGATGGGCGACGACATCTCCTACGCCCTCGGGGTGCGCGTCGAGCGGGTGCGGGCGCTGCTGATGGTGGCCGCCGTCCTGCTCACCGCCGCGGCCACCGCCGCCGCCGGACCGGTCAGCTTCGTCGCGCTCACCGCCCCGCAACTCGCCCGGCGCCTCACCCGCTCTCCCGGTCCCAACCTGGTGCCGTCCCTGTGCATGGGTGCGGCCCTGCTGGTGGGCGCCGACTTCATCTCGCAGCGGGTCTTCGGCGCCGAGCAACTGCCCGTGGGCGTCGTCACCGGCGTACTCGGCGGCGTCTACCTGCTGTGGCTGCTGGTCACCGAGCGCAAGGCAGGCCGGATATGAGCGCCGGCAGCGGCGACCGCAGCGGGACGAACAACCCAAGGAGCAACGTGAACCGTCTGTCCGCCGAGAACGTCACCCTCGCCTACGACCAGCGGGTCATCGCCGAGAAGCTGTCGGTGGAGATACCCGACAACTCCTTCACGGTGATCGTCGGCCCGAACGCGTGCGGCAAGTCCACCCTGCTGCGGGCCCTGTCGCGGATGCTCAAGCCGAGCGACGGCCGGGTGCTGCTCGACGGGTCGGTCATCCAGTCGATGCCCGCCAAGCAGGTCGCGCGGACCCTCGGCCTGCTGCCGCAGTCGTCCATCGCGCCCGACGGCATCACCGTCGGCGACCTCGTCGGCCGCGGCCGCTACCCGCACCAGGGCATTCTGCGCCAGTGGTCGACCGAGGACGAGCGGGTCGTCCAGGAGTCGATGGCGCAGACCGGCATCGCCGAACTGGCCGACCGCTACGTCGACGAACTCTCCGGCGGCCAGCGCCAGCGCGTGTGGATCGCCATGGCGCTCGCCCAGCAGACCCCGCTGCTGCTGCTCGACGAGCCGACGACCTACCTGGACATCCAGCACCAGATCGACGTCCTCGACCTGTGCGCGGAACTGCACGAGGAGCAGGGCCGCACCCTCGTCGCCGTGCTGCACGACCTCAACCACGCCGCCCGCTACGCCACCCACCTCATCGCCCTGCGCGGCGGGGAGGTCATCGCCGAGGGAGCGCCGAAGGACGTCGTCACCGCCGACCTGGTCGAGCGGGTCTTCGGGCTGCGCTGCCAGATCATCGACGACCCGGAGACGGGCACGCCGCTGGTGGTGCCGGCCGCGCGCAAGGGGCGTACCCAGCGGGAGAAGGCGGCCGTTACAGGAGCTTCCTGAGCCGGAACAGGTCGCGCAGGCCCGCTTCCAGCTTCACCCGGCCCGCCCCCCAGGCCCGGGCGAAGTTCAGTTCGCCCGCCACCAGGGCCACCAGGTCGTCGCCGGTCATCGCCAGCCTTATCTCGGCCTTCTCGCGCGGCGGCCCCGCGAGGGTCTCGCGCACGTCGATGCGGCCGTCCGCCATGCGTCCGGCGAAGGTGACGTCCAGGTCGGTGATGTGGCAGCTCACCGAGCGGTCCAGCTCCGTGGCCGCCCGCACGTCCCCTTCGGCGCCGCGCATGTTGTCCGAAAGCTTGTCGAGTGCGGCACGGCACTCCTCAGTCGTCGCCATCGGGACCGACCGTACCCCAGCGCCGCGCGGTAGCGTCGGGGCATGAGCGACGCAGTACCGGAGCCGGACTCCGAGTCCGAGGAGGCGGAGCCCGGGGCGCACACCGACCCCGGGTACGAGCCGGCGGCCCCCGCCCCGCTGGACGTCCCGCGCGTCCCCACCGGGAACGCCGAGGTCGACGCGCGGCTGGCGCGGCTGGCCGACGCCGACCACCTGGCCACCGACGGACACGTCGAGGTGTACGAGGATGTACACCGGGGGCTGCGCGACGCGCTCACCGCGCTCGATGCCCGCCCGGGACCACCGGAGCCCCCGGGGCGTCCGGGACCACCGGCGCCCCCGCCGCCATCACCGTACGACCGCAGGAGCTGAACCGAACGTGGCAGGAGTCGCACGCCGCCGTCTCGACGCGGAGCTGGTGCGCCGCAAGCTGGCGCGCTCGCGCGAGCACGCGAGCCAGCTGATCGCCGCCGGACGGGTCACCGTCGGCAAGACCGTCGCGACGAAACCCGCCACGCAGGTCGAGACCGCCGCCGCGATCGTGGTGAAGGCAGACGACAGCGACCCCGACTACGTCTCGCGCGGCGGGCACAAGCTCGCCGGCGCCCTCGCCGCCTTCCTGCCGCAGGGCCTCGTCGTCGAGGGACGGCGGGCGCTGGACGCCGGCGCCTCCACCGGCGGCTTCACCGACGTACTGCTGCGGGCGGGCGCCGCGCACGTCGTCGCCGTGGACGTCGGATACGGACAACTCGCGTGGAGTCTTCAGCAGGATGAACGCGTCACCGTCAAGGACCGTACGAACGTACGCGAGTTGACGTTGGAAGCGATCGACGGGGAGCCCGTGGACCTGGTTGTGGGGGATCTGTCCTTCATCCCGCTCGGGCTGGTACTGCCCGCCCTGGTGCGGTGCACCCGGCCGGACGCCGACCTGGTGATGATGGTGAAGCCGCAGTTCGAGGTGGGGAAGGAGCGGCTGGGCAGCGGGGGAGTGGTACGCAGCGCGCAGCTGCGGGCCGAGGCGGTGCGGGGCGTCGCGCAGCGGGCCTGGGAGCTGGGGCTCGGGGTGAAGGGGGTCACCGCCAGTCCGCTGCCCGGTCCCTCCGGGAACGTCGAGTACTTTCTGTGGCTGCGGGCCGGCGCCGGTGAACCGGACCCGGCCGATGTTGACCGTGCAGTGGCGGAGGGGCCGCGTTGACACAGAACCGAGCGCGTACTGTTTTCCTGCTCGCCCACACCGGGCGCCCTGCTGCCATCCGCAGCGCGGAGCTGGTGGTCAAGGGGCTGCTGCGGGCCGGAATCGGCGTCCGCGTCCTGGAGGCCGAGGCGCGCGACCTGCCGCTGCCGGGCGAGGTGGACACGGTCGGCGAGGCCACTCCGCAGTGCCTGGACGGGTGCGAGCTGCTGATCGTGCTGGGCGGCGACGGCACACTGCTGCGCGGCGCCGAGTTCGCCCGCGCGTCCGGGGTGCCGATGCTCGGCGTCAACCTCGGGCGGGTCGGCTTCCTCGCGGAGGCCGAGCGAGACGACCTCGACAAGGTCGTCGACCGGGTGGTGAACCGGGCCTACGAGGTCGAGGAGCGGATGACCGTCGACGTCGTCGTGCACCGCAACGGCGACATCGTGCACACCGACTGGGCGCTGAACGAGGCGGCCGTGCAGAAGGCGGGCGCCGAGAAGCTGCTGGAAGTCGTGCTGGAGATCGACGGGCGGCCGGTGACCGGGTTCGGCTGCGACGGCATCGTGCTGTCGACGCCGACCGGGTCGACGGCGTACGCCTTCTCGGCCGGAGGGCCCGTGGTGTGGCCCGAGGTGGAGGCGCTGCTGATGGTGCCGATCAGCGCGCACGCGCTGTTCGCGAAGCCGCTGGTGACCTCGCCGGACTCGGTGCTCGCCGTCGAGGTGCTGCCGCACGTCCCTCCGGGGGTGCTGTGGTGCGACGGGCGGCGCACGGTGGAGCTGCCGCCGGGGGCGCGGGTGGAGGTGCGGCGGGGGGCGGTGCCGGTGCGGTTGGCCCGGCTGCATCACGCGTCGTTCACCGACCGGCTGGTGGCGAAGTTCGCGTTGCCCGTTTCCGGATGGCGCGGGGCGCCGCACTAGCGGACTCGAAGGGGTGGTTCTGTTGTGGCCCGGCCGCGGGCTGCCCGTGGCCGGTCGCGCCCCGCGGCGCAGCCGCTGTCGGCGCAGTCCCGCGCCCCTGACGGCGTCGGCCTTCCCGGCGTGACAAGGGTGGGCTGTGTGCGCTTCGCGCCCTCGACCTCGTATGGTCGTGTCCGTGCTTGAGGAGATGCGGATACGGTCGCTCGGGGTCATTGACGACGCCGTGGTCGAGCTGTCGCCCGGGTTCACCGCTGTCACCGGTGAGACGGGTGCCGGCAAGACGATGGTGGTCACCAGCCTGGGCCTGCTGCTGGGCGGACGCGCGGACGCGGCGCTCGTGCGGATCGGGGCGAAGAGCGCGGTCGTCGAGGGGCGCATCGCCGTGCCCGACGACGCCGCTGCCGCCGTCCGGGCCGAGGAGGCCGGGGCCGAGCTGGACGACGGGGCGCTGCTGATCAGCCGTACCGTTTCCGCCGAGGGGCGCTCGCGGGCGCATCTGGGCGGGCGGTCGGTGCCGGTGGGGATGCTCGCCGAGCTCGCCGACGAACTGGTGGCCGTGCACGGGCAGACCGACCAGCAGGGGCTGCTCAAGCTCTCCCGGCAGCGGCAGGCGCTCGACCGGTACGCGGGCGACGCGGTCGCCGGGCCGCTCGCCAAGTACGCCGAGGCGTACCGGCGGCTGCGGGCCGTCGTCACGGAGCTGGACGAGATCACCACGCGCGCGCGGGAACGCGCCCAGGAGGCCGACCTGCTGCGCTACGGCCTCGACGAGATCGCCGCGGTCGAACCGCGCGCCGGTGAGGACGTGGAGCTGGCGGAGGAGGCGGAGCGGCTCGGACACGCCGAGGCGCTCGCGTCGGCCGCCACGGTCGCCCACGCCGCCCTCGCGGGCAATCCGGAGGACCCCGAGGGCGCGGACGGCGCGACGCTGGTCGCGGGCGCACAGCGGGCCCTGGACGCCGTACGGTCGCACGACCCGGCGCTGGCCGCCCTCGCCGAGCGGATCGGCGAGGTCGGCATCCTGCTGCGCGACGTGGCCGGTGAACTCGCCGGGTACGCCGACGACCTCGACGCCGACCCGCTGCGGCTGGCGGCCGTCGAGGAGCGGCGGGCCGCGCTCACCGGGCTGACCCGGAAGTACGGCGAGGACATCGCCGCCGTGCTGAGCTGGGCCGAGCAGAGCGCCGCGCGGCTGACCGAGCTGGACGGCGACGACGAGCGGATCGGCGAGCTGACCGCCGAGCGGGACGCCCTGCGAGTCGAACTGGGCGGGCTCGCCCAGGCGCTGACCGACGCGCGCACCGAGGCCGCCGAGCGGTTCGCCGCCGCCGTGACCGCCGAGCTGGCCTCGCTCGCCATGCCCCACGCGCGCGTGTCCTTCGAGATCCGGCAGACCGAGGACGAGCAGGGCGTCGAGGTCGGCGGGCGCACGGTGGCCTACGGGCCGTCGGGCGCCGACGAGGTCGAGCTGCTGCTCGCCCCGCACCCCGGCGCGCCGCCGCGGCCGATCGCCAAGGGCGCGTCCGGCGGTGAGCTGTCGCGCGTGATGCTGGCCGTGGAGGTCGTCTTCGCGGGCACCGACCCGGTGCCGACCTATCTCTTCGACGAGGTCGACGCCGGGGTGGGTGGCAAGGCGGCGGTGGAGATCGGCCGCCGGCTGGCGCGGCTGGCGAAGAGCGCGCAGGTCGTGGTCGTCACGCACCTGCCGCAGGTGGCCGCGTTCGCCGACCGACAGCTGCTGGTGGAGAAGACCAACGACGGCTCGGTGACGCGCTCCGGCGTGAAGGTCCTGGAGGGCGAGGAGCGGGTCCGGGAGCTGTCCCGGATGCTCGCCGGTCAGGAGGACTCCGAGACGGCCCGCGCCCACGCGGAGGAGCTGCTGGAGACGGCCCGGTCGGACCAGTAGGGGGCCCGCCGGCGGGTACCGTCGGCGCTGCGCGGAGGCACCCTGCGCCGGGCTCCAGGACGCTTCGGGACGTGCGCCCCGGTGGCTCGGGGCGCACGCGCCACCTTCACTCGTACGGGTGAAGCGGTGTGCCGTCGGCGTCCCACCCTCGGTCCGGTCGCGACGGTCGTCGTTCCCGGAACACCCGTACGGCCTGGCATCCTTGACGCAGCGGCGCACCCGAATGCGCGCGGCGCGCCCCGTCCGCACCATCCTTCTGTACGTTCTTCGTGACCGTCCCCCGCCGAACCAGGAGCCCCGGCCAGGTGACCCCCGTGAGCAGCCACTCACCGCACGGCCAGTCGTCGCTGCGCACCGTGCAGGTGCTGGGCGGCGGCAACGCAGGCAGCAGCACGCACGTGCGCTCGCTGGCCGCGGGGCTCGTCGCACGGGGCGTGAAAGTGACGGTGTGCGCCCCCTCCGATGCCGAGTACACCTACGACTTCACGGGCGCCGGAGCCGACCACGTGCCCGTGCCGCGCAGCAGCGACCCCGTCTCCGTGGCCGCGCTGCGGACGGTGTGCGCGGACGCCGACCTGGTGCACGCCCACGGACTGCACGCTTCCTTCCGGGCCGCGCTGGCCCTCGGCGGGCGGCGCGTGCGCACCCCGCTCGTCGTCACCTGGCACGACCGGGTGCACGCCGAGGGGGCCCGCGCCCAGCTGCTGCGTGTGCTGGAGCGGCGGGTGATGAAGGCCGCGACCGTGGTGCTCGGCGCCACCTCGGAGCTGGTCGACGGGGCACGGCGGACGGGCGCGCGGGACGCCCGGCTCGGCCCCGTAGCGCTCCCTGCCCGGCCGGGTCCGCCGCCCGGCCCCGAGGACCCCGACGGGCTGCGTCCCAAGGTCCGGGCCGAACTCGGTGCCGTCGACCGCCCGTTGCTGATCGCGGTCGGCTCCCTCGACCGGCACCGGGGGTACGACGTTCTGCTCGACGCCGCCCGCGTGTGGCGCCGCCTCGACCCGGCGCCGCTGGTCGTCGTCGCCGGGGAGGGGCCGCTGCGCGGGGAGTTGCAGGCGCGGATCGAGGGCGAAAGGCTGCCGGTGGTGCTCGTCGGCAGCCGCGACGACGTGTCCGAACTGCTGGCGGCGGCCGACCTCGCGCTGCTGCCGAGCCGCCGGGAGCCGGGGCGCTCCCTCCTCGCCCAGGAGGCCCTGCACGCGCGCGTGCCGCTCGTCGCCAGTGACGTCGGCGGTATCCCCGAGCTGGTCGGCGCCGCCGCCGAACGCGTTCCGCCCGGCGACGCGGTGGCGCTCGCCGATGCCGTGGTCCGCCTGCTCGCCGACCCCGCGCGCCAGGAGGAGCTGCGGGAACGGGGCGTACGACAGGCGGCCACCTGGCCGACGGAGGACGAGACCGTCGCCCAGGTCCTGAGCATCTACGACGAGTTGACGCAGCCCACGCCGTTGCTCTAGGCACCCGTCCCGGGGCCCCGGCCGCTACGGAACGTGCCGACGGGCGCGCAGGGCCAGGCTCAACGCCAGTACGGTCTGCGGGTCGTCTAGGTCCGTGCCCAGCAACTCCCCGATCCGGGCCAGCCGGTTGTAGAGCGTCTGCCGGTTGAGATGGAGCTCGCGCGCCGTCTCCGCCTTGCGGCCGGCGTGCGCCAAGTACGTCTGGAGGGTGGGCAGCAGAGGCGGTTTCGAGCGGTCGTCGTGGTCCCGCAGCGGGCCGATCGCCCGGTCCACGAACGCCGCCAGGTCCGGATGGTCGCGCAGCCGCCACAGCAGCAGATCGATGTCGAGGCGCCGGGCGTCGTACCAGGGCCGGTCGGTCAGGCCCTGCGCCGCCGTCGCCGTCTCCGCCGCGTGCCTGAGGCCCGCCGACGCCGCCGCCCAGCCGCCGGGCACACCGACGACCACGACCGGCGGTTGCGCCCCCGGCCGCCGCATCCCGGCCCGCTCCACGCCCGCCCGCAGCGCCGCCGCGACCCGGTCCGCGATCGTCACCCGCTCCGACTCCGAGCGCAGCCCCAGCAGCAGCGGCACCCGGCCCTCCACCGGCCGCACGCCCAGCAGCACCGGCACCCCCACCGAGGCCAGCTCCTCGGCGACCGCGCGGGCCAGCACCGCCCAGCCGCCGCCCGCCGGGGACAGGGCGTCGCCGAGCCGCATCACCACCGGGAGCAGCGGTCCGGTGCCCGGTCTGAAGCCCAGGACGCGGGCCTGCGCCGGGGCGTCCTCCGCCGTGATCCGGCCCTCCGCGAGGTCGGTGAGGAAGTCGCCCCGCCCGCGCGCCGCCACCTCCTCCTCCTGCCGCGCCTGCATCAGCACCACGGCCAGGATGCCCGCCGCCCGCTCCGCCGCCATCCGGTGCACCGGCACCAGCGGGGACCGTACCGGCAGCAGCACGAGGCGGGCCCGCACCGATCCGGTGCCGGGCCCGCCGCCCGGCACCTCCACGAGGACCGAGCCCGCCGGGGGCGGCGCGTCCTTGTGCGGCCCCCGCAGCCCCTCCCAGACCTGGAGCGGGTCGGCGCCCTCGGGGCCGGAACCGGCGGCGTACAGCAGGCGGCCGTCCGGGGTCTCCAGGAATACGGGGTTGCCGGCGAAGTCGGCCAGGATGCCGAGGACCTGGGGCACCCCACCGCCGCCCAGCAGGGCCTCGGTGCAGCGGCGGTGCACCTCCTCGGCCCGCTGGAGCAGCGCGTAGTGGCCGTTGACGATCTCGGTGTGGATCTCCTCGGTGACCGTCACGAACGGCACTTCGCGGTGCAGCTGGACCAGCGGCAGCCCGGCCGCGCGGGCGGTGTCCACGAGGGCCGCGGGGAGCCGGGCGAAGCGCGGGCCCAGCTCCACGACGAGGGCCGCGATGCCGCGCTCGGCCAGCGTGCGTACGAACGCCCGCTGCTCGGCGGGGCGGGTGCCCAGGCCGTACCCCGTGGTCAGCAGCAGTTCGCCGCCCTTGAGGAGCGAGGCGATGTTGGGCACCTCACCGGCGTGCACCCAGCGCACCGTGCGCTGCAGCCGGTCGGCGCCCGCGAGAACCTCCGGCAGACCACTGCGCAGCCCGGGCAGTTCCAGTGCCCGTCGCACCGTGATCCCGGCGCCCCGGGTGTCGAATCCGCTGTTCATGCCGCTGTCCATGAGCCGGACGCTACCCGGCGCGACCCCCGCCGGGACATCCGTGTGCCCGCCCCACGACCGGCGGCCGGTGCACGCCCCTCAGCCCCCGTACGCCCCGCTGGCCGTCAGCCTGAGAGCGGTGTCGATCAGTGGCACGTGGCTGAAGGCCTGCGGGAAGTTGCCGACCTGGCGCTGCAGGCGGGGGTCCCACTCCTCGGCCAGGAGACCGAGGTCGTTGCGCAGGGACAGCAGCTTCTCGAAGAGCTTCCTGGCCTCGTCCACCCGGCCGATCATCGCCAGGTCGTCCGCCATCCAGAACGAGCAGGCCAGGAAGGCGCCCTCGTCGCCCGGCAGGCCGTCGACACCCTCGGCCTCGCCGTCCGTCGGGTAGCGCAGGATGAAGCCGTCCGAGGTGGACAGCTCGCGCTGAATGGCCTCGATGGTGCCGATGACCCGCTTGTCGTCCGGCGGCAGGAAGCCCATCTGCGGGATCAGCAGCAGGGAGGCGTCCAGTGCCTGGGAGCCGTAGGACTGCGTGAACGTGTTGCGTTCCTTGTCGTAGCCCTTCTCGCACACGTCCCGGTGGATGTCGTCGCGCAGCTGCTTCCAGCGCTCCAGCGGGCCGTCCGCGTCGCCGGACTCGATCAGCTTGATGGTGCGGTCGACGGCGACCCAGGCCATCACCTTGGAGTGCACGAAGTGGCGGCGCGGGCCGCGCACCTCCCAGATGCCCTCGTCCGGCTCGTGCCAGTGGGACTCCAGGTAGCGGATCAGCTTGAGCTGGAGCACCGAGGCGTAGTCGTTGCGGGCCAGGCCCGTCATGTGGCCCAGGTGCAGGGCCTCGGTCACCTCGCCGTACACGTCCAGCTGGAGCTGGTGGGCCGCGCCGTTGCCGACCCGGACCGGGGTGGAGCCCTCGTAGCCCGGCAACCAGTCCAGCTCCGCCTCGCCCAGTTCCCGCTCGCCCGCGATGCCGTACATGATCTGCAGGTTCTCGGGATCGCCCGCGACCGCGCGCAGCAGCCACTCGCGCCAGGCCCGGGCCTCCTCGCGGTAGCCGGTGCGCAGCAGCGAGGACAGCGTGATCGCGGCGTCGCGCAGCCACGTGTAGCGGTAGTCCCAGTTGCGGACGCCGCCGATGTCCTCCGGCAGGGAGGTGGTGGGCGCCGCGACGATGCCGCCGGTGGGGGCGTACGTCAGGGCCTTCAGCGTGATCAGGGAGCGGACCACGGCCTCCCGGTAGGGACCGTGGTACGTGCAGTGCTCGACCCAGTCGCGCCAGAAGTCCTCCGTCGCCACCAGCGACTGCTCGGGCTCCGGCAGCGCCGGCGGCTCCTTGTGCGAGGGCTCCCACGAGATCGTGAACGCGATCCGGTCACCCGGCGCCACCGTGAAGTCCGCGTACGTGGTCAGCGCCTTGCCGTAGGTCTCCGCCTCCGTGTCGAACCACACGGAGTCCGGACCCGCGACGGCCACCGTGCGGCCCTCGTGCTTGTGGACCCAGGGGACCACCCGGCCGTAGCTGAACCGCATCCGCAGCTCCGAGCGCATCGGCACCCGGCCGGAGACGCCCTCCACGATGCGGATCAGCTGCGGCGCGCCGTCGCGGGGCGGCATGAAATCGATCACCCGGACGGTGCCACGCGGGGTGTCCCACTCGGACTCCAGGATCAGCGAGTCGCCGCGGTAGGTGCGCCGGGCCGCGGTGGGCGGTTCGGCGCCGGCGGCGTAGGCGGGGCCGAGCCGCCAGAAACCGTGCTCCCCGGTGCCCAGCAGGCCGGCGAAGATGGCATGCGAGTCGAAGCGGGGCAGGCACAGCCAGTCGACTGTGCCGTCCCGGCAGACCAGGGCAGCGGTCTGCATGTCTCCGATGAGTGCGTAGTCTTCGATGCGCCCGGCCACGTGCAACTCCAGTCGAACGGCCACGTCACCCCGCGTGGGGGCGGTCGCTAGTGCGGTCAGCGGTCAAGGGTGGGGTCAGGGGTCTGGGTCAGGAAATGTGGGTCGAGGGATGTGTGCCCCGCGTGTCATGTCTCGTTGAGCCATGAAGCAAAGCAGCCGTTCGGCCCGGAAGCCAAACGTGGTGCCCCGAGGGACAATTGTTGCTCAACGAACGGACGAGCTCTCGTTGTTCCGGTGGTGACGGGCGAGGGGTGGTGCCGTGTCGCCGGGCGGGCTCGGCAGCGAACGTCCGAGCAGGATACGACGCACGTAGATGATCTGTGTGCCGCTCCGGGCAAGCCGGGTCCGCCGAACGGGTGACCGCGGGGTGAGGAATCGGTGACGTTCCCCTCTGCGTGTCCGGGCGTGCGCGGAGGGTGGCCGGAAGCCGTCGCCCCGAGGCGCTGTTACGCTGGTAGCCCGTGGACCGGTGGGAGAAGAACCCCGGAACCGCAGCGACGGCGCCGCCGACGACTCCCGGTACGACCGGGGCGGAGGACGAACGCACCGCACCCCAGACCGCGACCACGGGAGCCCCCTCTTGGCCATGCCGCCCTCTGTTTTTCGAAACAGCACAGCCTCGACGACCAAGCACATCTTCGTCACCGGGGGTGTCGCCTCCTCGCTCGGCAAGGGGCTCACCGCCTCCAGCCTCGGCATGCTGCTCAAGGCCCGGGGTCTGCGCGTCGTGATGCAGAAGCTCGACCCGTACCTCAACGTCGACCCCGGCACGATGAACCCCTTCCAGCACGGTGAGGTCTTCGTCACCAACGACGGCGCCGAGACCGACCTGGACATCGGACACTACGAGCGCTTCCTCGACCGCGACCTGGACGGCACCGCCAATGTGACCACGGGCCAGGTGTACTCGGCCGTGATCGCCAAGGAGCGGCGCGGCGAGTACCTGGGCGACACCGTGCAGGTCATCCCGCACATCACCAACGAGATCAAGCACCGCATCCGCCGCATGGCGACGGACGAGGTCGACGTCGTGATCACCGAGGTCGGCGGCACCGTCGGCGACATCGAGTCGCTGCCGTTCCTGGAGACCGTCCGTCAGGTCCGGCACGAGGTCGGCCGCGACAACGTCTTCGTCGTCCACATCTCGCTCCTGCCCTACATCGGCCCGTCGGGCGAGCTGAAGACCAAGCCCACCCAGCACAGCGTCGCCGCCCTGCGCAACATCGGTATCCAGCCGGACGCGATCGTGCTGCGCTGCGACCGCGAGGTGCCGACCGCGATCAAGCGCAAGATCTCGCTGATGTGCGACGTCGACGAGGCCGCCGTGGTGGCATGCCCCGACGCCCGCTCCATCTACGACATCCCCAAGGTCGTCCACACCGAGGGGCTGGACGCCTACGTCGTCCGCAAGCTGGACCTGCCGTTCCGCGACGTGGACTGGACGACCTGGGACGACCTGCTCGACCGCGTGCACCAGCCCGAGCACGAGATCGTCATGGCCCTGGTCGGCAAGTACATCGACCTGCCCGACGCCTACCTCTCGGTCACCGAGGCGCTGCGCGCCGGCGGCTTCGCCAACCGGGCCCGCGTGAAGATCAAGTGGGTCACCTCCGACGACTGCAAGACCCCGGCCGGCGCCAAGGCGCAGCTCGGCGACGTCGACGCGATCTGCATCCCCGGCGGCTTCGGCGAGCGCGGCGTGACCGGCAAGGTCGGCGCGATCAAGTACGCCCGCGAGAACAGGATCCCGCTGCTGGGCCTCTGCCTGGGCCTGCAGTGCATCGTCGTCGAGGCCGCGCGCAACCTGGCCGACATCGCGGACGCCAACTCCACCGAGTTCGACCCGGCCACCGCCCACCCGGTCATCTCCACCATGGCCGAGCAACTGGACATCGTGGCCGGCGAGGGCGACCTCGGCGGCACGATGCGGCTCGGCATGTACCCGGCCAAGCTGGCCGAGGGCTCCATCGTGCGCGAGGTCTACGACGGCAAGGAGTACGTCGAGGAGCGGCACCGCCACCGCTACGAGGTGAACAACGCCTACCGCGCGGAGCTGGAGAAGAAGGCCGGCATCGTCTTCTCGGGCACCTCCCCGGACGGCAAGCTCGTCGAGTACGTCGAGTACCCGCGGGACGTGCACCCCTACCTGGTCGCCACGCAGGCCCACCCGGAGCTGCGCTCGCGCCCGACCCGCCCGCACCCGCTCTTCGCCGGGCTGGTCAAGGCCGCGGTCGAGCGGAAGACGTCGAAGTAGCACACCAGTTGTACGGTGGCCGGGGCACGCGCATTCAACGGCGCGGGCCCCGGCTTTCGCGTACGTCTGGAAGGGCAGGGCAGGCAATGACGGGCAGCACGATCAAGGACACTCCCGAGGAGTGGGAGATCCGGGGCAGCCAGACCCCCTTCCGGGGCAAGAAGACCTCGGTCCGCACGGACGACGTGGTCATGCCCGACGGATCCGTCGTCTCCCGCGACTACCAGGTCCACCCCGGCTCGGTCGCCGTCCTCGCCCTGGACGAGGAGGGCCGGGTGCTGGTCCTCAAGCAGTACCGGCACCCCGTGCGCGAGAAGCTCTGGGAGATCCCGGCCGGGCTGCTCGACGTCCCCGGCGAGAACCCGCTGCACGCCGCCCAGCGCGAGCTGTACGAGGAGGCGCACGTCAAGGCCGAACACTGGCGGGTGCTGACCGACGTCTACACCACCCCCGGCGGCTGCGACGAGGCCGTACGGATCTTCCTCGCCCGGGGTCTGTCCGAGGCCGCCGGCGAACGCTTCGAGGTCGAGGACGAAGAGGCCGACATGGAGCTGACGCGGGTGCCCGTGGCGGACCTGGTCCGGGGGGTGCTCGCGGGGGAGCTGCACAACAACTGCCTGGTCGTGGGCGTGCTCTCGCTGGTCGCGGCGGAGCACGGCGACGGCCTCGACGCCCTCCGCCCGGCCGAGGCGCCCTGGCCGGCCCGGCCCTTCGAGGCGTGAGCCCGTCCGGCGGATCTGGGCGCGGGAAACACGCGCGTCCCGTCGTCGCCGGTGAACGCAGGCGATGCGGCCCCTCCCGCCAGGGAGGCCGGGCGCGGGAGTCGGCCGCACAGGCCCCGGGGCCGCGGCGGTGCCCCGCGGCACGAGTGCGGGCGCCGTGGCGCCGGCCGCGCAGCCGCCCGGTTTCCGTGGATCACCCGCACGACCGGGCCCCGGCCGTCCGGCATCATCCTTGCCGGG
>NZ_JBFBJX010000003.1:20673-501213 GCF_040686295.1 Streptomyces sp. NPDC085944
CGAGCCGGGAGCCGGGAGCCGGGAGCCGGGAGCCGGGAGCCGGGAGCCGGGAGCCGGGAGCCGGGAGCCGGGAGCCGGGAGCCGGGAGCCGGGAGCCGGGAGCCCCCGGGGGGCGAGACGCCCCACCCCGAGGCCGGGTACGGGCCCGTCCGCGCTCCGGTTCCGTCCGGTGTGACGATCGGTTGATCCGATCAGGGGATGTGCCCGCCGCGCTCCGCCGGGAACGTCGCAGAGCGTGAACTAGGCTCGGGAAACGCCCGAACCGGGCTTCCGGCGGGCACCGGCGTGCGGTGGGATCGGGAGTGTGGCCCGTGACGGATCAGGCGGTGGACACGGACGGCGTACGGCTGTCTCAGGACCCTGCTGAGGAGAGCGGGTTCCTCGGCCGCACCCGGGAGCTGAAAGAGCTGCGCGCCGACATCGAGCGCGCCGGCCTCGACACTCTCTCCGGCCGCAAGGCCCCCCGCGCGCGCGTGCTGCTCATCGCGGGCCGACCCGGCTCGGGGCGCACCGCACTCGCCGAGGAGCTGGCCGCACAGGTCGCGGACGCCTACCCCGACGGCGTCCTGCGGGCCAGGCTGAGCGAGCCGGACGGCACCCGCGTACCCGTCGCACACCTCGCCCGGGACCTGCTCACCGAGCTGGACCGCACCGCCCCGCCCGGCGCCGACGAGGACGACCTGACCGAGGCCCTGCGGGCCGCGCTCGCCGACCGCAGGGTTCTGCTCCTGCTGGACGCCGTCGCCGACGCCGAGCAGGTCGACGCGCTGCTGCCGGACACTCCGGACTGCCTGGCCGTCGCCGTGGCCGAGGGCCCGCTCATCGGCATCGCGGACGTCCGCCCCTGCACGCTGGGCGGCTTGGACACCAAGTCGGCGGTGGAGCTGCTGTCCCGCCACACCGGCTCGGTCCGCATCACCGTCGACCCCCGGGCCGCCGAACAGCTGGTCGAGCTCTGCCAGGCCCAGCCCGCCGCCCTGACCCTGGCCGGCGGCTGGCTCGCGGCCCGCCCCCAGGCGGCCGTCGCCGACCTGGCCAAGCACCTCCACGCGGAGGCCGAGGAAGGCAGCGCGCTCGACCGCGTCTTCCGCCTCGTCCACGCCTCCCTGCCCGGCACCGCCGCCCGGATGCTGCGCCTGCTCTCCCTCGCCCCGGCCGGCCTGGTCGACCCGCACACCGCCTCCGCGCTCGCCGGCTGCTCGGTGAACGGCGCCCGCACCACCCTGGACGACTTCGTCGCCCTCGGTGTGCTGCGCGCCGCCGACTCGCCGCTGCCCGAGTACGAGGTCCCCGGGTGCCTGCACGAGCGGCTGACACGCCTCGCCCGCAAGCACGAGCGGCCCGCCGAGCTGCAGCTGGCCCGCGCCCGCATGCTGGAGCGGACGGTGCGCCTGCTCCAGTCCTGCCGGGCGGTCACCGAGACCGACAGCCCGCAGGCCCGGGAGAAGCTCCTCGCCACACCGCGCGACCTGCGCTTTCCGCACCCCAGGGCCGCCGCCGACTGGCTGCGCGCCCGGCGTCCCGCCCTGCTGGCGGCGGCCCGCCTCGCGGTCGCCGACGGGGAGCTGGACACCCTCGCCCGCCGGCTCATGTCCCAGCTGGTGCGGGCCGTGGTCGCGCACTTCGGCACCCAGGCGGCCGCCCCCGACCTGTACGGCGTCCACCGCCTCGTCCTCGACGTGGCCGAGCGCCGCGAGCTGCCCCGGGAGAAGGCGGCGGCCCTGCTGAACCTGGCCGACCTGGACGCCCGTACCGGCCGTACCGCCGAGGCCCTGGTGCGCTACCGGGCCGCGCTGGACGCCGGACGCGAGGCGAACGACCCCTACGCCACCGGCCGCGCGATGGAATCCGTGGGCGGCGCCCACCTGGAGCTGGGGGACTACGACCGTGCCGCCGACTGGTTCGGCCGGGCCCTCGCCCAGCGCCTCGCCCGAAACGAGCGCGCCGACGCGGCCCGGGTCTACGGCCGCATCGCCACCGCCCACACCTACGCCGGACGCTATGGCGAGGCGGTGCGGTCCTGGCGGGCCGCCATCGCCGGGTACCGCAGGACCGGCGACGTGGCCGCGCACGCGCGGGCGCTGTCCGAGCTGGCCCGGGTCCAGGAGTACGCCGGGCGCCCCGAGGAGTCGCTGCGTACCTGTCAAGAGGCGGTCGACTGGGCCCGCCGGGCCGAGGACGACCGGCTCCAGGCCGCGCTGCACCTGCGGCTCGCCGACACCCTCGATCGGCTCGGCGATCCCACCGCGGCCGGGCTGCAGCGGAGCGTGGCCGAGCGCATGTTGAGGGAAGATCCCGCAGACGCCTGCGAAATCCGTAGCGCAGAGTCTGAAGATTAATGCTTTGAAAGGCTAGACAGAGGGAACGCCTTCATTAGACTGGCTCTGCCGCACTTTCTCCTGCGGTCTGACCCGGTGTGCCCGCGTTTGAGCGGGTATGCCTTGTAATAACCCACCCTCTGAGCCAAGGACCGTGATCCACGTGAAGGTCGGCATCCCCCGCGAGGTCAAGAACAACGAGTTCCGGGTGGCCATCACCCCCGCCGGCGTGCACGAGCTGGTGCGCCACGGTCACCAGGTCGTCGTCGAGCGCGACGCCGGCGTCGGCTCCTCCATCCCCGACGAGGAGTACGTGGCGGCCGGCGCGCGGATACTCGACACCGCCGACGAGGTCTGGGCCACCGCGGACCTGCTCCTGAAGGTCAAGGAGCCGATCGCGGAGGAGTACCACCGCCTGCGCAAGGACCAGACGCTCTTCACCTACCTGCATCTGGCCGCCTCCAAGGAGTGCACGGACGCGCTCGTCGAGTCCGGCACCACCGCCATCGCCTACGAGACGGTCGAGCTGCCAAGCCGCGCGCTGCCGCTGCTGGCCCCGATGTCCGAGGTCGCGGGCCGGATCGCCCCGCAGGTCGGCGCCTACCACCTGATGGCCCCCAACGGCGGGCGCGGCGTGCTGCCCGGCGGCGTGCCCGGCGTGACCCCCGCCAAGGCCGTCGTCATCGGCGGCGGCGTCTCCGGCTGGAACGCCACCCAGATCGCCGTCGGCATGGGCTTCGACGTGACCCTGCTCGACCGCGACATCAACAAGTTGCGCGAGGCCGACAAGATCTTCGGCACCAAGGTCAAGGCCGTCATGTCCAACTCGTTCGAGCTGGAGAAGGCCGTCCTCGACGCCGACCTCGTCATCGGCGCGGTGCTCATCCCGGGCGCCAAGGCCCCGAAGCTGGTCACCAACGAGCTGGTCTCCCGCATGAAGCCGGGCAGTGTCCTTGTCGACATCGCGATCGACCAGGGCGGCTGCTTCGAGGACTCGCACCCGACCACGCACGCCGAGCCGACCTTCAAGGTCCACAACTCGGTCTTCTACTGCGTCGCCAACATGCCGGGCGCGGTGCCCAACACCTCCACCAACGCGCTGACCAACGCCACGCTGCCCTACATCGTCGAGCTGGCCGACCGCGGCTGGGTCGAGGCGCTGCGCCGCGACCCCGCGCTGGCCAAGGGTCTCAACACGCATGACGGCAAGGTGGTTTACCGCGAGGTCGCCGAGGCGCACGGCCTGGAGTATGTCGACCCGGCGACTCTGCTCGCCTAAGTCGTCAAACGGCAAAGGCGATACGTCAACAGGCGTCGTCAACCCCGCACACCCGGCCGGACCTTGCCCGACAAGGTCCGGCCGGGTGTGTGTATGGTCACTTTGCGATTCTCGGTCAACTCGCCTCGAACGTAACGCTTCAACCGATTCGCGCACCGGTGAAACCTGCTGTGCGACGGCCGTACGCCCTTGACAGAGGGATGTTCCATTGCCGACACAGCGGGCCGGGTCCGGCGGATTGTGTTGCTGCGGACGGCCGACACGCCATAGAGTCGCCGAACGTCGGCATGGTGCCACGCTGACCTGTCTAGAAGTTCCCTGGTCACCAAGGAGGTAAGACGACTTGTGAATGAGTCGACATTTACTCCCGGGGGTGGTCAACCAGGAATGCCGGCACGGACCAGCGGTCCCGGGCGTCTCGAGGCTGTCGGCTCCGTAGCTGTACGCACCTCCGCAGCCGACCACCACAGTCCGCAGGCAACTCGGACAGCACACATGAGTATGGATGGCCAACACGTGAACGCCATGGCCGGCGACGGAAGTGGCGCGCCACGCAACCACTTCGCCGACTACGACGAACTGCCCGAGGGGCACTTCTACGACCCGGACGCGGAGTACGAACCGGATCCCGAGTACGCCGCCACGCTCGCGCCCGACGCGGCCCGACAGCGCCGC
Organism: Streptomyces sp. NPDC085944; assembly: GCF_040686295.1. NCBI lineage: Bacteria > Bacillati > Actinomycetota > Actinomycetes > Kitasatosporales > Streptomycetaceae > Streptomyces > Streptomyces sp. NPDC085944. The sequence continues at coordinate 24,946 of NZ_JBFBJX010000003.1, forward strand.
GAGCGCATCGGCCCGACCGGACGCCCGCTGCCGTACTTCCCGATCCCGGGCCCGCTGACCGAGCACGGTCCCGCCAAGATCATCGCTATGTGCAACCAGAAGGGCGGCGTGGGCAAGACCACGTCGACCATCAACCTGGGTGCCGCGCTCGCCGAGTACGGGCGCCGGGTGCTGCTCGTCGACTTCGACCCGCAGGGCGCGCTGTCGGTCGGCCTCGGCGTCAACCCGATGGAGCTCGATCTCACCGTCTACAACCTGCTCATGGAGCGGGGCATGGCGGCCGACGAGGTGCTGCTGAAGACCGCGGTCCCCAATATGGACCTGCTGCCCAGCAACATCGACCTGTCGGCGGCCGAGGTGCAGTTGGTGAGCGAGGTCGCGCGCGAGTCCACGCTGCAGCGGGCGCTCAAGCCGCTGATGGACGACTACGACTACATCGTCATCGACTGCCAGCCCTCGCTCGGCCTGCTCACGGTCAACGCGCTGACCGCCGCGCACAAGGTGATCGTGCCGCTGGAGTGCGAGTTCTTCGCGCTGCGCGGTGTCGCGCTGCTGACCGAGACGATCGAGAAGGTCCAGGAGCGGCTCAACCCCGACCTGGAGCTCGACGGCATCCTCGCCACGATGTACGACTCGCGCACGGTGCACAGCCGTGAGGTGCTCGCGCGGGTCGTCGAGGCGTTCGACGACCACGTCTACCACACGGTCATCGGACGTACGGTCCGCTTCCCGGAGACCACGGTCGCCGGTGAGCCGATCACCACGTACGCGTCCAACTCCGTCGGTGCCGCCGCCTACCGCCAGCTCGCCAGGGAGGTGCTCGCCCGGTGTCACGCCGAGTGAGTCTGCCGGGGGCCGACGAACTCTTCCGTACGACAGGGGGAATGGCGCTCCAGGCGTCCACCCCGCGGCGACCGGCGGGCGGCGAGGGCCGGGTGCCGGCCCCGGCGGGGGAGAGCGACCAGGCCGCCGCCGAGGACGCACCGCAGTCGGTGCCCGCCCGGGGTGGGGACGGCGAGGGCGCGGAACACGCCGCGGCGGACGCGGAGCCGGGCTCGGCGGGCGAGTCGCGCACCCGGGGCACGGAGCGCTCCGCGCGGGGATCCGGGCCCGGCACGGGCGCGCAGGAAGGTTCTGCCGCCCCCGGCGCCGACCGGCCCCGCAAGCGCGGCCGGGCCGCTGCACGGCGCCCCAGCGGGCGTGAGCGCCACGACGAGAAGATCACCGTGTACGTCTCCGCCGAGGAGCTGATGGACCTGGAGCACGCCCGCCTGGTGCTCCGGGGCGAGCACGGCCTGGCCGTGGACCGCGGCCGCATCGTCCGCGAGGCCGTCGCCGTGGTCCTCGCCGACCTGGAGACCCGCGGAGACGCCAGCATCCTCGTACGACGGCTGCGCGGGCGGTAGCGGTAGCCTGCGGGGGCCATGACCTCGAACGACGTCCCCCGCCCCGGCCGCACCCCGCGCGCCGGCCGCAGACGTGCGCTGGGCCGGGGGCCTCGGTCACCGGCGGCTCCGCCGGTGACCGAGGGTGCGCCTTTCGGTACCGGCACTTCCGGTGCGGACGCCGCCCAGCAGGACCTTCGGCCCGGACCGGCCCCCGCGCCGTCCTGGGCACCGGGTGCGGAGGAGCGGGAACCCGGGACTTCGGGCCCGGGGCCCCAGGGAACGCCTGGGGCGGCGTCCGGGACGGAACCGGATTCGTCAGAGCCAGGAGTGGGCTCGGCGACGGAGCCGACCGCCACGGACGCACAGGCGCTTGCCGCGCCGGAACGGGCTCCCGGGGAAGCGGACCGAGAGGGTTCCGAGCCGGTCGAGCGGCCGGTCCCGGCGACCGGGACCACCGCTCCGGCCGACCCGACCGGGGCACGGACGCGCGCGGGCGCGTCCGTGCCCGCCGGGCCGGAGTCCGGAGCCGGTCACCGCGACAGCACGCCGCACACGGACGGGGAACCCATGGCCGCCGGGCCGGGGGAATCCCCCCGGAACGGCGGTGAGGAGGCCTCCGGAGGGCGGGGCGAAGGCGGCGGCGGAACGGTGGACGGGCCGGCCGGTGCGGCCGACGACGGCGGGGCGGTCGGTGACGGCGGGGCGGCCGACGACGGCGGGGCGGTCGGTGACGGCGGGGCGACCGGTGACGGCGGGGCGACCGGTGACGGTGTCTTCAAGGTGCGGCTCGCCAACTTCGAGGGGCCGTTCGACCTGCTGCTCCAGTTGATCTCCAAGCACAAGATGGACGTCACGGAGGTCGCCCTGTCGAAGGTGACCGACGAGTTCATGGCGCACATCCGGGCGATGGGGCCGGACTGGGACCTCGACCAGACCACCGAGTTCCTGGTGGTCGCGGCGACGCTGCTCGACCTCAAGGCGGCCCGCCTGCTGCCCGCCGCCGAGGTCGAGGACGAGGCCGACCTGGCCCTCCTCGAAGCCCGCGACCTGCTCTTCGCCCGCCTGCTCCAGTACCGCGCGTACAAGCAGATCGCGGAGATCTTCAACGACCGGCTGGCCGCCGAGGCCCGCCGCCACCCCCGTACCGTCGGCCTGGAAGCCCACCACGCCGAGCTGCTGCCCGAGGTCGTCATCAGCATCGGCTCCGAGGGCTTCGCCAAGCTCGCCGTGAAGGCGATGCAGCCGAAGCCCAGGCCGCAGGTGTACGTCGAGCACATCCACGCGCCCCTGGTCAGCGTGCAGGAACAGGCCGGGATCGTCGTCGCGCGGCTGAGGGAACTGGGCGAGGCCAGTTTCCGCGTGCTGGTCCAGGACACCGAGGACACCCTGACCGTCGTCGCCCGCTTCCTGGCCCTGCTGGAGCTGTACCGGGAGAAGGCCGTCGAGCTGGACCAGGAGACCGCCCTCGGCGACCTGCTGGTGCGCTGGACCGGCGGCGACGGGGAGACGCAGCCGGTGGTGACCGACGAGTTCGACCGGCCGCCCGAGGCGCCGAAGGAGGAGCAGAAGGCGTGAGTGAATCAACCACCGAGGCCCCGGACCAGCCGGACGGCGTCGCCGCCCTGGACCTCAAGCCCGCCCTGGAGGCCGTCCTCATGGTCGTCGACGAACCCGCGACCGAGGAGCAGCTGGCGAAGATACTGCAACGGCCCCGGCGGCGGATCGCCGACGCCCTGCGCGAGCTGGCCGACGAGTACGCCGTCCAGGGGCGCGGCTTCGAGCTGCGCCTGATCGCGGGCGGCTGGCGCTTCTACAGCCGTCCCGAGTACGCAGCCGCCGTCGAGGGCTTCGCCCTGGACGGCCAGCACGCCCGCCTCACCCAGGCCGCCCTGGAGACCCTCGCCGTCGTCGCCTACCGCCAGCCGGTCAGCCGCAGCCGCGTCTCCGCCGTCCGCGGTGTGAACTGCGACGGCGTGATGCGCACCCTCCTGCAGCGCGGGCTGGTCGAGGAGGCGGGCACGGAATCCGAAACAGGTGCGATCCTGTACGTGACGACGAACTACTTCCTGGAGCGGATGGGCCTGCGCGGCCTGGACGAGCTCCCGGAGCTCGCGCCCTTCCTCCCGGAGGCGGAGGCGATCGAGGCCGACACACTGGAAGGGGTCCCGTCGTTCGATCCGGACGCCCCGGATGCCGGGGACGCAGACGACAAGACGGAATTTTGATGCGAAGCAGCAGCGGCAGGAACAGCAGCGGAAACAACGGCGGGAGCCGTGGTGGCAACAGCGGCGGCCGCGGCGGGAGCAGCGGGGGCCGCGGCAACTACCGCGGCGCCGGCAACAACCGCGACGACAAGCAGGGCGGCCGTCCCAAGAAGCCGCGCCCGGAGGAGCGGCGCTACGACGTGGGCCCCGGCGCCACGAAGGACGGTCCGAAGTCGGGCCGCGGCCCCTCGGCCCGGGGCGGCGCCAAGGGCGGCCCGAAGCGGCCCCAGCAGCGCGGCCGCAGCGCGCCCGCCACGTCCCGCGAGTACGAGACGCGGGCGGAGGAGCGCAACCGCGAGCGGTACGCCGGGAAGAAGGACGTCAAGCTGCCCAAGACCTTCCCGGGTGCCGAGCAGGAGGGCGAGCGGCTGCAGAAGGTCCTCGCACGCGCGGGCTACGGCTCCCGGCGCGCCTGCGAGGAGCTGATCGAGCAGGCCCGGGTCGAGATCAACGGCGAGATCGTGCTGGAGCAGGGCCGCCGCGTCGACCCCGAGAAGGACGAGGTCAAGGTCGACGGCCTGACCGTCGCCACGCAGTCGTACCAGTTCTTCTCGCTCAACAAGCCCGCCGGTGTCGTCTCCACCATGGAGGACCCGGAGGGTCGCCAGTGCCTCGGCGACTACGTCACCAACCGTGAGACCCGCCTCTTCCACGTCGGCCGGCTCGACACCGAGACCGAGGGCGTCATCCTGCTCACCAACCACGGCGAGCTGGCCCACCGCCTGACCCACCCCCGGTACGGCGTGAAGAAGACCTACCTCGCGCACATCGTGGGCCCGATCCCGCGCGACCTCGGCAAGCGTCTCAAGGACGGCATCCAGCTGGAGGACGGGTACGCGCGCGCGGACCACTTCCGGGTCGTCGAGCAGACCGGCAAGAACTACCTGGTCGAGGTCACGCTCCACGAGGGCCGCAAGCACATCGTCCGCCGGATGCTCGCGGAGGCGGGCTTCCCCGTCGACAAGCTGGTGCGCACCGCCTTCGGCCCGATCACGCTGGGCGACCAGAAGTCGGGCTGGCTGCGCCGGCTGTCCAACACGGAGGTCGGGATGCTGATGCAGGAGGTCGACCTCTAGGTCTCCAAGGGTTGTTCCGAGCGCCCGCCATCTTTATAGTCCTAATGACTATTAAGGGGGTGGGCGCTCCGTGCACGGCTACGACAAGCACGCTTTCGAACCCTTCGCCGTCACCGTCGACCTAGCCGTCCTCACGCTCCGCGCGGGCGCGCTGCACGTGCTGCTCGTCGAGCGGGGACAGGAACCGTTCGCGGGACGCTGGGCGCTGCCGGGCGGCTTCCTGCTGCCCGAGGAGTCGGCGGAGACGGCGGCCCGCCGCGAGCTGGCCGAGGAGACCGGTCTGGCGGACGTGACCGGGCTGCACCTGGAGCAGCTGCGGACCTACAGCGAGCCCGACCGCGACCCCCGCATGCGGGTCGTGTCCGTGGCCTTCGCCGCGCTGCTCCCGGACCCTCCCGAGCCGCACGGCGGCGGTGACGCGGCCGAGGCCCGCTGGGTGCCCTACGACGAGGCCCGCGGCCTCGCCTTCGACCACGACCGGATCCTCGCCGACGCCCGGGACCGCGTCGGCGCCAAGCTGGAGTACACCTGCCTGGCCACCGCCTTCTGCCCGGCCGAGTTCACCCTCGGCGAGCTGCGGCAGGTCTACGAGAGGGTGTGGGGCACGGCCCTGGACCGGCCCAACTTCCGCCGCAAGGTCCTCGCCACCCCCGGCTTCGTCGAGCCCGTCCCGGGCGCCGCCCGCCTCACCGGAGGCCGCGGCAAGCCCGCCGCCCTGTACCGCGCGGGAACGGCCACCACCCTGCACCCACCGCTGCTGCGCACTCCTCGGGAAGGACGCCCCGCATGACCACGACCCCCGGCACCAAACGCGCCGCCACCGGAGCGCTCATCGGCCTCGCCCTCGGCGACGCGCTGGGCTTCCCCACCGAGTTCAACGACGTGCCGTCGATCCTCGCCAAGTGCGGCCCCTGGCGGGAGATGGAGCTGCCCCGGCCGGCCATCGTCACCGACGACACGCAGATGACGCTGGCGCTGGGGAAGGGGATGCGGACGGCGACGGACCGGGGCGTCCTGGCACCCGAGGCGATGACCGAGCCGGTCCGGCAGGAGTTCATCGCCTGGAACCGCTCGCCCGACAACAACAGGGCCCCCGGCAACACCTGCCTGCGCGCCTGCGACCTGCTGGAGCGCGCCGACCGCCCCTGGCAGGACGCCAGCCAGATCCACTCCAAGGGCTGCGGCGCCAACATGCGCGTCGCCCCAGTCGGCCTGGTCCCCGGCCTCAGTGACGAACAGCGAGCGGGTGCCGCCCAGCTGCAGTCCGCGCTCACCCACGGGCACCCCACCGCGCTCGCCGCCTCCGACCTCACCGCACACGCCGTACGACTGCTGGCGGAGGGCGCCGAGCCGACCGGCCTGGTCGGGCTGCTGCGCTCGTACGCCTACGACAACCGCACCCGGTACCACGAGCGCTGGCTCGGCGACCTGTGGAGCCGTGCCCAGGACCAGACGCCCGAGCACTTCATCGCGCGCGGCTGGGACGAGTGCCTGGCGACACTCGACCGGCTCCAGGAGGCGGTGCGCACCGTCTCGCCCGAGACCGACCCCTGCCTGGCCGTCGGTCAGGGCTGGATCGCCGAGGAGGCCGTGGCGGCCGGGCTGCTCTGCTTCCTGCTCTTCGTCGACGAGCCGCTCACCGCCTTGCGCCGCAGCGCCTGCACCTCCGGCGACTCCGACTCCATCGCCTGCCTCGCGGGCGCCTTCGCGGGCGCGCACCTGGGCGCCGACGCCTGGCCGGCCGACTGGGCCGACCGCATCGAGTACCGGGGCGACCTGCTGGCCCTCGGCGCCCTCTGGGACGCTTGAGCCCATGATCGACGCCCTCGACATCGACCTGGCTCCGGTGGTGGCCGAACAGCCCTTCCCGGTGCTGTTCGCCACCGTCTCCGGCGCCCACCTCTACGGCTTTCCCTCCCGCGACTCCGACCTCGACCTGCGCGGCGTCCACCTGCTGCCCGCCGCCGACCTGGTCGGGCTGCGCGAGCCGGAGGAGACGCGGTCGCGGATGTGGGACCGGGACGGCGTCGAGATGGACCTGGTCACGCACGACCTGCGCAAGTTCGTCCGACTGATGCTCCGCCGCAACGGCTACGTGCTGGAGCAGCTGCTGTCGCCGCTGGTCGTGCACACCACCGACGCGCACCGGGAACTGGCCGCCCTGGCGCCGGGGGTCCTCACCAGCCACCACGCCCACCACTACCGGGGGTTCGCGGGCACCCAGTGGCGGCTGTTCGGGAAGACCGGCCAGCTGAAGCCGCTCCTGTACACCTTCCGGGTGCTGCTCACCGGCATCCACCTGATGCGCACCGGCGAGGTGCAGCCCCACCTGCCCACCCTCGTCGAGGAGACCGACACCGCTTTGGGGTACCTGCCCGAGCTGGTCGCCGCCAAGGCCGAGCGCGAGCACGGGGACGCGGACGTCGACCACGCGCGCGTGCGGGCCGACGTGGAGCGGCTGCACGCCGTGCTGGACGAGGCCCAGGCCGCCTCAGCGCTTCCCGGCGCCCCGGCCGGGTACGACGCCCTGCACGACTTCGTCGTACGGGCCCGGCTGGAGCGCTGAGGTTCGGCGGGTGCGGATCAGGAAGTCCTCCACGCGGCGCCGGTCCGGCTCCTCGGGGAGCGGGCTGTGCCGGGTCGCCTCCTCGCCCTCCCGCGCCAGGAGGTTCATCCGCGCCTCCACCTCCGGCCACGGCACCTCGCCGCGTTTCACGGCTAGCAGTGGCTCCCGCCTCTCGCCGACGTCGATCGTCAGGACGCCCGTGCGCAGCAGGTCGCGGGCGCTGGTCAGCAGCCTGAGCAGGTGCATCGCGTGCTTCCAGCGCGGGGCGCCGTGGGTGCGCACGTCGGCGTCGAGCTTGCGGCGCTGGCCGTACGCGTAGCGGGTGAAGGTCTCGTAGGCCCGGCGGGAGAGGAACGCCTCGCGGAGGGAGAGGAGTTCGCGGCCGGTGTCGTTTACCGACTCCACGAGCGGGGAGTGCAGGCACTCCAGGATGTTCGGGTTCGCGCGCAGGGCCAGTTCGCAGAAGCGCTCCAGCTCCCAGCTGAACTGCTCCTCCCCGGGGCCCTCCACGTGCGTGGGCGGCTTCTCGAAGCGCCAGTACAGCGCGGTCGGCGCGAGGAAGACGCCCCGGCGGTCCGTGTCGCTGTCCTCCGTCGCCAGACCGAAGGCGCGCGAGCCCATGACGCAGGAGTAGATCGTGTGGTCGCGGACCAGGGTCTCGTGGTTTCCGGGGGGTTCGGAGCGCATGGCGGGAGCGTACGCGGGCGGCTCACGCCAGGCGGATCGAATTTCCCTCCACCGTGATCCGCTTCCCGGGCAGCGGCTTCGTCGCCGGGCCTTGGACGACCGAGCCGTCGGCGACGGCGAACCCGCTGCCGTGGCGGGCGCGGTCGATGGTGCCGTCCCGCGCGTCCGAGACGATGCAGCCCTGGTGGGTGCAGACCGCCGAGAACGCCTTGAACTCGCCCTTCCGCGGCTGGGTCACGACGATCTTCTCCTCGGTGAGGACCTTGCCGCCGGCGATCGGGACGTCACCCGTCCGCGCCGGCTCCCGGCCCGGCGAGGCGGCCGAGGAGTCGTCGTCGCCTCCGCCGGCGCAGCCCGCGCGGAGCGCCGCCGCGCCCGCGTCCGTGCGGCGGAGGACCGTACGGCGGCTCGGGGTGTGGGTCATGTCGCAACTCCGGGGGAGAGGGCTGCCGGGCGGTGCGGCCAGCGTCTCAGGGGACGGGCGCCCCGGGCCGGTACGCGGCGGCCTGACTAGGCTGGACGGACCAAGAACCGATACACACGTCAGCAACACCGGCAGCATCAGCAACGTCAGCAAGGAGCATCGCCGTGGCGGTACGAGCGGTCCGGGGCGCCGTCCAACTGGAACGGGACGAGGCCGGGCACATGGACGAGCGGGTCGCGGCCCTGCTGACCGCCCTCATGGAGCGCAACGGCCTGACGGTCGACGACCTGATCAGCCTGTGGTTCACCGCCACCCCCGACCTCCACAGCGACTTCCCGGCCGCTGCCGCCCGCGGGCTCGGCATCACCGACGTGCCGCTGATCTGCGCCCAGGAGCTGGACGTCGAGGGCGCCATGCCGCGCGTCGTGCGTGTCCTCGCCCACATCGAGTCCGACCGGCCCCGCGCCGACGTCGCCCACGTCTACCTCGGCGCCGCCGCGGCCCTGCGCAAGGACATCGCCCAGTGAGAACCGCACTCGTCATCGGCACCGGCCTCATCGGCACCTCCGCCGCCCTCGCCCTCAGCGCGCGGGGCGTCACCGTCCACCTCGCCGATCACGAGCCCGAGCAGGCCCGCACCGCCGCCGCGCTCGGCGCCGGCACCGACGAGGCCCCGGACGGGCCGGTCGACCTCGCGATCGTCGCCGCACCGCCCGCCCTGGTGGCCGACGTCCTCGCCGACGCCATGGCCCGCGGCGTCGCCCGCGGCTACCTCGACGTCGCCAGCGTCAAGGGCGGCCCCCGGCGGGAGCTGGAGGCGCGCGGGCTCGACCTGTCGGCGTACCTCGGCACCCACCCCATGTCCGGCCGGGAGAAGTCCGGCCCGCTCGCCGCCACCGCCGACCTCTTCGAGGGCCGCCCCTGGGTGCTGACCCCGACCCGGGACACCGACACCGAGGTGCTGAACCTCGCCCTGGAGCTGGTCTCGCACTGCCGCGCGGTGCCCGTCGTGATGGACGCGGACGCCCACGACCGCGCCGTGGCCCTCGTCTCGCACATGCCCCACCTGGTCTCCAGCATGGTCGCCGCGCGCCTGGAGCACGCCGAGGAGGCCGCCGTACGGCTGTGCGGGCAGGGCATCCGCGACGTGACCCGGATCGCCGCCTCCGACCCCCGGATGTGGATCGACATCCTCTCCGCCAACCCGGGCCCGGTCGCCGACCTGCTCACCGACGTCGCCGCCGACCTGGAGGAGACGGTACGCGCGCTGCGCGCCCTGCAGTCCTCCGACGAGGACAAGCGCCGCGAGGGCGGCACCGGGATCGCCGAGGTGCTGCGGCGCGGCAACGCCGGGCAGGTCCGGGTCCCCGGCAAGCACGGGTCGGCGCCGCGGGCCTACGAGACGGTGGCCGTCCTCATCGACGACCAGCCCGGCCAGCTGGCCCGCATCTTCGCGGACGCGGAACGGGCCGGGGTCAACGTGGAGGACGTACGGATCGAGCACGCGACCGGGCAGCAGGCGGGCCTGGTGCAGCTGATGGTCGAGCCGAAGGCCGCCGCCCTCCTCACGGCGGCCCTGGAGGAGCGGGGCTGGGCGATCCGGCAGTGAGCGCGGGGCGCCGGACGCCTGTCGGAGGGCTCGCCAAGGCCCGGTAACCTTGTGCGGGACGTGTTCGCGTCCCGCACACCACCCACCGCACCGCACCAGGAAGGTGTCCCCCTGTGGAAAACGGCGCCGCCCCGACCGCCCCGGCCGTGATTGTCGCCATCGACGGCCCCTCCGGCACGGGCAAGTCGAGCACGTCGAAGGCCGTCGCCTCCCAGCTCGGCCTGAGCTACCTGGACACCGGTGCCCAGTACAGGGCGATCACCTGGTGGATGGTGAGCAACGGGATCGACACCGACGACCCGCACGCCGTCGCCGCCGCGGCCGGCAAGCCCGAGATCGTCTCCGGCACCGACCCGGCCGGCCCCACCATCACGGTCGACGGCGTGGACGTGGCCGGCCCGATCCGCACCCAGGAGGTCACCTCCAAGGTCAGCGCGGTCAGCGCCGTACCGGAGATCCGCGCCCGGATCACCGAGCTGCAGCGCTCCATCGCCGCCGCCGCGCCGCTCGGCATCGTCGTCGAGGGCCGCGACATCGGCACCACCGTGCTGCCCGACGCCGACCTCAAGATCTTCCTCACCGCCTCGGCGGAGGCCCGCGCAGCCCGCCGCAGCGGCGAGCTGAAGGGCGCCGACGTCAACGCCACCCGCGAGGCCCTGATCAAGCGGGACGCGGCCGACTCCAGCCGCAAGGCCTCCCCGCTGGCCAAGGCCGGCGACGCGATCGAGGTGGACACCACCGCCCTCACCCTGCCGCAGGTCATCGAGTGCGTCGTCACCCTCGTCGAGGAGAAGCGGGCGGGCAAGTGACCGCATCCTCCGCAGCGCCCGTCCCCTCGGAGAAGGGCGCCGAGGTCGGCCGGCGCATCGGCGTCGGCCTGATGTACGGGCTGTGGAAGCCGCGCGTGCTCGGCGCCTGGCGGGTGCCCGCCACCGGCCCGGTGATCTACGCCGTCAACCACGCGCACAACATCGACGGCCCGATGGTCATGGGCGTGGCGCCCCGGCCGACGCACTTCCTGATCAAGAAGGAGGCGTTCGTCGGCCCGCTGGGACGCTTCCTGACCGGCATCGGCCAGCTGAAGGTGGACCGCCACTCCACCGACCGCACGGCCATAGGGCAGGCGCTCGGTGTGCTGGCGGACGGCGGCGTGCTCGGCATCTTCCCGGAGGGCACCCGGGGCGAGGGCGACTTCGCCTCCCTGCGTGCCGGGCTCGCCTACTTCGCGGTGCGCAGCGGCGCCCCGATCGTCCCGGTCGCGGTGCTGGGAAGCACGGACCGTCCCGGACGGTTGATAAAGGCGCTGCCCCCGCTGCGCTCCCGGGTCGACGTCGTCTTCGGCGACCCCTTCGACGCGGGCGACGGCAGCGGGCGGCGCACCCGCAAGGCACTGGACGAGGCCACCGAGCGCATCCAGAAGCAGCTCACCGCGCACCTGGAAAACGCCAGGCGCCTCACCGGGCGCTGAGTGACACTTGAGTAGTGGATCACCCGGTACAGGGGTGTCCCACCGATCACCACGATGAACGAGGTACGGACTTCATGAACGACCACATCCACCCCGAGGGCTCGGGCGAGGAGCACGACCACGGGGCGCTCGGCGACGCCGAGTACGCGCAGTTCATGGAGCTGGCCGCCGAAGAGGGCTTCGACATCGCGGACGTCGAGGGCGCCATCGAGGAGGCCGGGCACGGCCCGCTGCCCGTCCTCGCCGTCGTCGGCCGCCCCAATGTCGGCAAGTCGACCCTCGTGAACCGCATCATCGGCCGCCGCGAGGCCGTCGTCGAGGACAAGCCCGGCGTCACCCGCGACCGCGTCACCTACGAGGCCGAGTGGGCGGGCCGCCGTTTCAAGGTCGTCGACACCGGAGGCTGGGAGCAGGACGTCCTCGGCATCGACGCCTCCGTGGCCGCGCAGGCCGAGTACGCCATCGAGGCCGCCGACGCCGTCGTCTTCGTCGTGGACGCCAAGGTGGGCGCCACCGACACCGACGAGGCGGTCGTCCGGCTGCTGCGCAAGGCCGGCAAGCCCGTCGTGCTGTGCGCCAACAAGGTCGACGGCCCCAGCGGTGAGGCCGACGCCTCCTACCTGTGGTCGCTGGGCCTGGGCGAGCCGCACCCGGTCTCCGCGCTGCACGGCCGCGGCACCGGCGACATGCTCGACAAGGTCCTGGAGGCCCTGCCCGAGGCCCCGGCGCAGACCTTCGGCACCGCCGTCGGCGGCCCGCGCCGCATCGCCCTGATCGGCCGCCCCAACGTCGGCAAGTCCTCCCTGCTGAACAAGGTGGCCGGCGAGGAGCGCGTCGTCGTCAACGAACTGGCCGGCACCACCCGCGACCCGGTCGACGAGCTGATCGAACTGGGCGGCGTCACCTGGAAGTTCGTCGACACGGCGGGCATCCGCAAGCGCGTCCACCTTCAGCAGGGCGCCGACTACTACGCCTCGCTGCGCACCGCCGCCGCCGTCGAGAAGGCGGAGGTGGCCGTCATCCTCATCGACGCCTCCGAGTCGATCTCGGTCCAGGACCAGCGGATCGTCACCATGGCCGTCGAGGCGGGCCGCGCGATCGTCGTCGCCTACAACAAGTGGGACACCCTCGACGAGGAGCGCCGCTACTACCTGGAGCGGGAGATCGAGACGGAGCTGGGACAGGTGGCCTGGGCGCCCCGGGTCAACGTCTCGGCGCAGACCGGCCGGCACATGGAGAAGCTGGTCCCCGCCATCGAGACCGCCCTGGCGGGCTGGGAGACTCGGGTCCCGACCGGCCGCCTGAACGCCTTCCTCGGCGAGCTGGTCGCCGCCCACCCGCACCCCGTGCGGGGCGGCAAGCAGCCGCGCATCCTCTTCGGCACCCAGGCGGGCACCAAGCCGCCGCGGTTCGTGCTGTTCGCCTCCGGCTTCATCGAGGCGGGCTACCGGCGCTTCATCGAGCGCCGGCTGCGCGAGGAGTTCGGCTTCGAGGGGACGCCGATCCATATCTCCGTGCGGGTGCGCGAGAAGCGCGGTGCGAAGAAGAAGTAGCGCGTACGGCTACGACGGGAAGCAGCGCGTACAGCCAAGGGAGAGGGCGCCCCGCTCGGGGCGCCCTCTCCCTTGGTCGTACGGCCGCTGTACGGCGGTCAGGTGCCGGACCGCGGAGCCGGTGGCAGCGCGGCCGGGACGTGGTGCGTGCCGCCGACGCGCTGCCACACCGACTGCTGGCCCACGCGGGCGCTCTGGGCCCCCGCGCTGTAGGCGCTGTAGGCGCTTCTGCCGCGCGGGATGCTCCGGAAGGCCGTGAATCCCAGCTCCTCCTCACCGCTGCGATCGCCGGGCAGCGATCGGAAGGACCGGACGTACTCGGCGTAGAGCGCGTCGTAGATCGGCGTGGCCGAGGGGCCGCCGTGGCGGTGGAAGGCGTCGTATGCGTACACGTATGTCCAAACGACCTCGCGCGGGAAGGGATGCGGCCCACGGGACGGCCGTTCGGCGGCCGTGTGACGGGGCTCAGGTCCCTGCCAGCGGCAGCGCGGCCGCGACCAGCTGTCCGTTCGCCGCCGCCTTGTCCAGCGCGTCCCGCAGCAGGTCCTCGCGCGGCTGCCGGCCGATCGACCCGACGGGTGCCGCGAACATCAGCACCTGCTGGTGCTTGTTGGCCGCCGTGCGCCAGCCCTCGGTGACCTGGAGCGGCTGGTGTGCCTGCCACCAGGCGACCGGCCGGCCGCCGTTCGTCCCGGGCTGGAGCACCGCGTGCAGCTGGCCCATCGCGAGCAGCACCGACCAGCCGTGCAACACGGCCGGCGCGGTCGACAGCTCGGTGACCGGCATGAAGCCCTGCTCGATCAGCAGCGGCAGGAAGTCGTCGCCGGAGCCCACCGTGCCGGGCCGCGCGATGGGCGCCGTCGGCTCCACCACGAGGGCCGGGTGCAGCTCCCCGGCGATGAGGATCAGTCCGCTGGTCACCCCGAGCACGGCCTGCTCGGGGGCGGCCTTCTCGGGTGCGGCGGGAGCGGGCTCGGAGCGGGCCTGGTCGGCGCTGATGGACCGCACGGCCCCCTGCAACTGCTCCTCGGTGACCTTGACGACCTGCGAGGGCAGGCAGCCGGCGTGGGCGAAGGCGAGCACGGCGGTCTCGTCCCCGATGAACAGGACGGTGCTGGTGCGCTCCTGCTCACAGTCGCCGGGAGTGCGGCAGGAGGTGCAGTCGTAGCTGCCCGGGGCGGACTCCCCGGCCAGCAGGCGGTCGGCTTCTTCGTCGCCGATCTCGGCGCGTACGTCGTCGCTGACGTCGAGCATGCGCGGCACGGGTGGCTCCCTCGGGATGCGGTCGTGGCCGGACCGGGTGGCTCCCGGGCCGTGATCCGGGCGGGTCCCGGCTCATGCAAAGACAACGGGCGATCCGTGGCGGGAGTCACGCCCCGTGGCCGACGGAATCGAACCATGCGACCCACCCGGTCCTCCGGGCGCCACGACCGTCGCCGCGCCTCCAAGTCGGCTGCCGTGAACAGGGGTTGAGTCGACAAGGCAGCTCTCGTCTGCCTGCCCGTGAGTCGACAAATCATGAAATCAGCGAATGAACAGGGTGACTGGAAATGGTTGTTGCCGAGCGGTCGCCCCGGTCGTGACCACATCGCAATCGGACACGGACAACCAGAAGGCGGGGTTCCGGGTCTAACCGGACGACGACAAGCCCATGGGAGGAACCGCACCGCATGACGACGCCGGCCCCGCCGGCCGCCCCGCTGCGCGCCGACTGCATCGGCGACTCCGCGGGCGGTCTGACCTTCGACGTCGCCGCGCGCGGAAACTCCGGGGCGGCCCTGCTCATCCTGCGCCGCCGCGGCTCCGACGAGGCCGCCGACGCCGCCGGGGACACGGTGAGCCTGCCGCTCGCCCCGGCGGCGGAGGGCCGGCTGCGCGCCGCGCTGCCCAGCAGCGTGTCCCTTCCCGAGGGCCGCTGGGACGCCTACGCCCGCCTCTCCGACGGCGAGCCGCGGCGCCTGGTGCCCGGCGTCACCGATCTGCGCCCCCTCGCCGACCGCACTCCCAGCGGGCTGCTCGGCCACGTCGCCGTCCGCATCCCCTACGCCACCCGGCAGGGCAACCTCACCGTCCGCAGCTGGCTGCGCGCCCCGCACGCCGAGGCGGTGGACCTGCGCCTCGCCGGCAGCGGTTTGACCGTACGCGGGCGGGTCTACGGCACCCAGCTCGTGCCCGGGGCCGACGCGGAGCTGCGCGCCCGGCCCGGTGACGGAGGAAGCGGCCGGGACGGCGGCGGCGTGCGCCGGGTGGAGGCCGTCGCCGAGCGGACCGAGTTCGCCTTCACGGTCCCCTACGACGGCCTGGCGCCGGGCGTCTGGGACCTGTGGCTGCGGCCCGCCGGTGACCACGGCCCGGCGGTGCGCCTCGCGCGGCTGCTGGACGACGTCGCCGACAAGAACCCGGTCTTCACGTTTCCCCGCGCCCGCGTGCGGACGCCGCACGGTCCCGTGGAGGCCGGGCCGTACTACACCCGGGACAACGATCTGTCGCTCGCCGTCGCCGCGCTGGACGCCTGACGCCGCCCGAAGCCGGACCGTGCGGGATGCGCGGGACGGGACCGTCCGTGTGTCCGATGTTCGATTCGTGTAAGCGATCCGCGAGCCCTTCCGCACGGCGCGCGGAAGTGTGTTCGGGAGTGTTCGGGCGTGAAATGCGGAGTGCCGCCGGGCCGGCCCGTGCGCCTTTTCCGCTCACCTATTCGACGGAGTGCGGCGACGCGTGAGAATTCACCTGGGCGGTCTCCGGAACTCGGGCGAAACCATCCGTCCGTGTGAACGCGTTCCAACAAAACGCGCATCATGATCCTGTGACAGAAATGTGACCGTAGGTGCACCCGTGACCCGTGTTACCGGCGTGGGCTTCCCCGCCGCCGGGGCAGGGCATAGCGTGGCGGCATGGCACCGATTCCGACCCCACCGGCCGAACCCCAGGACAGCCCGGACACCTACGTGGGCCTCGATTCCGGCGCGGCCGAACGGCTGGCGCGGGAGCGGGGCTGGTCGACGGTGCGGTCCCTGGCGCCGGGCACGGTGATCACCATGGAGTACCGCGTGGGCCGCCTCAACTTCGAGGTGAAGGACGGCCGGGTCTCCCGGGCCTGGAAGGGCTGAGACCCGCCTCACGCGTCCCCGACGGCACGCTCAGCCGCCCGACAGGGGGCGTGCGGCCGGGGCCGAGCTGCGCGGGTGGCGGTCGGCGTGCGGCGGCCGACGGCTGCCGGCCGGGGTCACCGGCGGACGGTCCGAGCGGGCCGTGTGCGGGCCCGGCGCCAGGTGGGCCGGGGCACGGGCGGCACGGGGCGCGGCGACCGGCTCGCGGGCCGGTGTCTTCGCCGGGCCGGAGCCCGGCGGCGTGAGGGCGACGGGCCGGGCGACCGGCAGCCGCCGCGCTGTCCTCCGCCGGCCGCGGCGGGCGTACCAGCGGTCGCGCAGGCCGAGGATCCACGCCTCCGCACGGGTGATCAGCGGCTCGAACCACGGGAGCGCCAGCAGGATCAGCAGCCCCGCCGCCCAGCCCAGGAGCACGTCGCTGAGCCAGTGCGTGCCGAGGTAGACGGTGGACATGCCCACCCCCAGCGAGGTGACCGCGGACAGCGCGGACAGCCAGCGCCGGGCACGGTGCGTCGAGGCCAGGTAGGCGAGGATGCCCCAGGTCACGACGGCGTTCGCGGTGTGACCGCTCGGAAATATATCGCCGCCGAGCCACATCTCGTTGGCGCCGATCGTGGTCGCGTAGTGGGGTCCGAGGCGGCCCATGCCGTACTTGGCGGCGCCGACCGTGACGTTCAGCAGCAGCAGCGAGACCCCGAGGGCCAGCAGCGGACGCAGCGTGTGCTGCCGCCAGGAGCGCCAGCCGAGCCAGGCCGCGACCATCACGGCGGTGGGTCCGCGCTGGCCGAGCACCACGTAGTAGTCGACGAACGCGTGGATCTCGGGCCACTGCTGGTAGGGCCGGAAGAACATGACCTGCCAGTCGAGCCGGACCAGCCACGAGGTGATCACCACGGCCCACACGATCGCGAGGTAGAACGCGAGGGTTCCGGCGAACAGCGCGAACCTGTGCCGGGACATCTCCGGCGCGTCCAGGAGCTCCGGTCGTTCCGGCTCCCGGTCCAGTCTCGCGAACACCCGGTCCAGACGGGTGGGCTTCCGTTCGGTACGCACCCAATCGACGTTACAGCGAGTGAGGAGTGATCTCTGACGAATCAACGGCTTTGTGATGACGATGTGATGTGGGATTCCTCTCAGCAGGTGCCCTATTTCCGGGTAATCCGCAATCCGGGTTCGGCCGTGGACTTCAATTCCTTTGATCTGTCCGGTCGGCGGTTTTATCGTGCTTATGAATGAGTTCACCGAATGCTGGTACGGAATTGCCCCGGCGGTCATCGGGCGGCACCCCGGCCGGCCGGGGCGGCCCCGAGCGCCGGCCGGGGCGGCCCGGAGCGCCGGTCAGGGCGGCCCGGAGCCGTTCAGCCAGAACGCCCCGTACACGGCGGACACCACCGCGACACCGCACACGACCGCCGCCGACCTGCCGGTACGCGGCCGGGCCAGGGCCACGGCCAGGGGGAACAGCAGCGGGAACGCGGGCAGCAGCAGCCGGGGCTTCGAGCCGAAGTAGCTCGACGCGCACAGGGCGAGCACGGTGACGATCCCCGCGTACACCAGCAGCGGGAGCGGCTGGCGCTGCCGTACGCACACCACGCACAGCCGGGCCAGCAGCACGACCGCGACGATCAGCCCGACGCCGGCCAGGGCCGCCGGGAACGAGGTGAACTTCCCGGCGACGAAACGGGCGAAGGCCACGCCCCCGTCGAAGCCGTTGCGCCAGCCGGCCTGCACGTCGAGGTAGCCGAACGGGCCCTTGCCGGTGCGGTGGCCGACCCACAGGACGTAACCGGCGGCGCCCAGGGGCGCGATCAGCATGCCCAGCACCCGCCGGACGCCGCGCCCGCCGTCCGTACCGTCCTCGCGCCGGTCGCGCACGTACGCCGCGATCGCGGCCGCCCACACCGCCGCCGCCACCGCGAGCCCCACCGGGCGGGTCAGCCCGGCCAGCGCGGCCAGCGTTCCCGTCGTCACCCAGCGCCCCGTCAGCACCGCGTACAGCGACCAGGCGGCCAGCGCCGTGAACAGGGACTCGCTGTACGCCATCGACTGCACGATCCCGACCGGCAGCGCGGCCCACAGCAGCACCGCGCAGACGCCCGTGCGGGGGCCGTACAGGTGGTCCGCCACCGCGAAGATCCCCCAGGCCGCGGCGAGCGAGGCGAGCAGGCTCACGACGAAGCCCGCGTCCGCGTACGACAGCGGGGAGACGGCCGCGCCCAGCCGCTCCAGCCAGGGCAGCAGCGGGAAGAAGGCCAGGTCGGAGTGGACGTCGCCGTTCGGCAGCCGCACCTCGTAGCCGTATCCCAGCTCGGCGACCCTGGTGTACCAGAGGGAGTCCCAGCGGGCCGTGAGCAGCGTGTACGCGCTCTTGTCGCGCGCGGCGCTCCACACGGCCAGGGCGAGCAGGCCCAGGGCGCGTACGGCGGCGTAGCCGAGGAGCGCCGGGGCGGCCCGGCGCAGGGCGCCGGACGGACCCGGGGCGCCGAGGCGGCCCGCGGTGCGCGTGTCAAGATCGGTCACGGACTCGATTATCTGCCGGGCGCGCGGGCCGCCGGTCCGCCGGGCGCGCGGGACGGCGGCCGCAGTGGCGCACGCCACACGGGTGAGGCGGGATGTGTGAGGCCTGCCACGTGTGCATCGCACGGTCTGGCGTACTCTGGCGAATCACTCGCGTTCCGTTGCACGGCCCGGAGCCCCCGCTCCCCTCCGGCCGAGCCGCAGGGGAGTCCCCACCCCACGGCCCGCCGGACGCGAGGGAACATCTTGGAGGTACGTACATGTCCGGGACGACCACGGCTGCCGCCGCGCCGCGCCGTCGGGCGGCCGGGGCCGGTGCCAACCGCTGGGTGGTCCTGGTCGTCCTCTGCGTCAGCCTGCTGCTCGTCGCCGTCGACGCGACCGTGCTGCACGTGGCGGTCCCCGCCGTCACCGAGGACCTCAGGCCCGGCGCCATCGAACTGCTCTGGATCGTCGACGTCTACCCGCTCGTCTGTGCCTCGCTGCTGATCCTCTTCGGCACGCTGGGCGACCGGGTGGGCCGCAGACGGATCCTGCTGCTCGGCTACGCCCTCTTCGGCGTCGCCTCCGCGCTCGCGGCCGTCGCCGAGAGCGCCCAGGTACTGATCGCGGCCCGTGCGCTGCTCGGCGTCGGCGGCGCCATGATCATGCCGGCGACGCTGTCGATGCTGCGGCAGGTCTTCCCCGACCGGCGGGAGCGGGCGCTGGCCATCGGCATCTGGAGCGCCGTGGCCGCGGTCGGTGCGGCGGTCGGTCCGCTGCTCGGCGGTTTCCTGCTGGAGCACTTCTGGTGGGGCTCGGTCTTCCTCGTCAACATCCCGCTCATGCTGGTCAGCCTGCCGGTGGGGCGGCTGCTGCTGCCCGAGTCGAAGGGCGACGGCCGCGGGCCCTGGGACGTGGTCGGCGCGCTGATGGCGGCGGGCGGTCTGTTCGGCGTGGTCCTGGGGGTGAAGCGGCTGGGCGGCGGGGAGCCGGTGGCCAGCCTGCTCACCCTGCTGCCGCTGGCGGCGGGCGCGGCGCTGCTGGCGGGTTTCGTGCGCCGGCAGCGACGGCGTACGTATCCGCTGGTGGACCTCGCGATGTTCCGGCGGCCGGCGTTCAGTACGTCGGTCGGGTGCATCGTGCTGGCCATGCTGGCCCTGGTGGGGCTCGAGCTGATCGCGGCGCAGTACCTGCAGCTGGTGCTCGGTCTTTCCCCGCTGGAGACCGGGCTGCGGCTGCTGCCGCTGACCTTCGCGGCGATGGCGGCGGGGCTGGCGGGCGCGCGGTTGCTGCGGCGGTTCGGGCCGCGGCGGATGGTGTGCGCGGGGTTCTGTCTGACCGCCCTCGCGGTGCTGCTGCTGACGGCGATGGGCCGTGCCGACAACTGTGCGCTGCTGCTGACCGGGTTCGTGCTGCTCGGCTTCGGTCTGGAGACGACGCTGTTCGGGGCGTACGAGTCGATGCTGAGCGAGGCGCCGCAGGAGCAGTCGGGAGGCGCGGCGGCGATCGGGGAGACCTCGTACCAGCTGGGCGCCGGGATCGGTATCGCCCTGCTGGGCAGCGTGATGAACGCGGCGTACGCGCCCGGGCTGACGGGAGGCGTGCCGGGGGTGCCGTCGTCGGCGTCGGCGGCGGCGGGGCATTCGCTGGGGGAGGCGTACGAGGTTGCCGCGCAGCTCGGGGGGCCGGCGGGGGTCGCGCTGCGGCGGGCCGCGGGGGACGCGTTCGTGCACGGGCTGCATGTGACGTTGGTGGTGAGTGCGGGGTTGTTGCTGCTGGGGGCGGTGATGGCGTTGCGGTTGCCGCGGGTGATGCAGTGCGAGGAGGCCGCGGTGCCGGCGCCCCGGGGGGCCGTGGAGTCCCAGTCCCGCGTCTCGGTGTGAGCCGGGAGGCGTCGCCCGGGGTGGCTGGGGAGTGTCGGCGGCTGTGGGCCGTTTTCGAGGGTCTCCCACCCACGCACCACCCGTTCGCCGTCGGTCGAGGGGCGGGCGTTGCTTGCGGGTGGCTGAGGAGCCTCGGCGGTCGGCCCGTGTGCCCCGAGTGCCCCGTGTTCGTAGTCGTCCGCTTCGACCGCAAGGCCGTCGGCAGTCGAGGGGGCTGCCGGGAGGCAGCGGGCGGCCGTGTCCTGCTGCCGCGCACGTACCGCAAGCCGCCGACGGTGGATCAGCCCCACGGGCGACGTCCACTCCGCTCTTGACGGCGAACAGGTGGTGCGTGGGTGGGTGACGGGCATGGTGGACGTGTGGAGCGCCGCATCGTAACGTCGGCGACGACAGCCGTGACTAGCGGCGCTAGTTTTAACAGTTCCGGAGGGTGTCCCATGGCCGCGTCCCCCAAGTTGCCCGCGTTCGACCCCGCCGACCCCCTCGGCATCGACGACCTGCTCGAGCCGGAGGATCTCGCGATCCGGGACACCGTACGGGGCTGGGCGACCGACCGCGTGCTGCCGTACGTCGCGGACTGGTACGAGAAGGGCGAGCTGCCCGGGATCCGGGAACTCGCGCGCGAGCTCGGCGGCATCGGCGCGCTCGGCATGTCCCTGGAGGGGTACGGCTGCGCCGGGGCCAGTGCCGTCCAGTACGGGCTGGCCTGTCTGGAACTGGAGGCGGCCGACTCCGGCATCCGCTCCCTGGTCTCCGTGCAGGGTTCCCTCGCCATGTACGCCGTCCACCGCTTCGGGAGCGAGGAGCAGAAGCAGCGGTGGCTGCCGCGCATGGCCGCCGGTGAGGTCATCGGGTGCTTCGGGCTGACCGAGCCCGACCACGGGTCCGACCCGGCCGCCATGCGCACCCACGCCAAGCGGGACGCCGGTGGCGACTGGGTGCTCAACGGGCGCAAGATGTGGATCACCAACGGCTCGGTGGCCGGTGTCGCCGTCGTCTGGGCGCAGACCGAGGAGGGCGTCCGGGGCTTCGTCGTCCCGACCGACAGCGCCGGGTTCTCCGCGCCCGAGATCAAGCACAAGTGGTCCCTGCGGGCCAGCGTCACCAGCGAGCTGGTCATGGACGACGTACGGCTGCCCGCCGATGCCGTGCTGCCGGAGGCGACCGGGCTGCGCGGGCCGCTGAGCTGTCTGTCGCACGCCCGTTACGGGATCGTCTGGGGCTCGATGGGGGCGGCGCGCAGTTCCTTCGAGGCGGCCCTGGAGTACGCGAAGTCGCGGGAGCAGTTCGGGCGGGCCATCGGCGGGTTCCAGCTGACCCAGGCCAAGCTCGCCGACATGGCGGTCGAACTGCACAAGGGGATCCTGCTCGCCCACCATCTCGGGCGGCGCATGGACGCCGGCCGCCTGCGTCCCGAGCAGGTCAGCTTCGGCAAGCTCAACAACGTCCGCGAGGCCATCGACATCTGCCGTACGGCGCGTACGATCCTCGGCGCCAACGGGATCTCGCTCGAATACCCCGTGATGCGGCACGCGACGAACCTGGAATCGGTGCTCACCTACGAGGGCACCGTCGAGATGCACCAGCTGGTGCTGGGCAAGGCGCTCACCGGACTCGACGCCTTCCGGTAGGAAGCCGGTACCGGTAGGAGGCCGGCGGGGTGGGGCGGGGCCGTGGTGCGCGGCCCCGCCTCAGCTCTGGTTGAAGAAACCGTCGGAACGGTGCGCGGCGGGCTCGCCGCTGATGACCTGGGTGTCGGCCGGGCTCAGCAGGAACACCCGGGTGGACACCCGCTCGATCGAACCGCGCAGGCCGAAGATGAGTCCGGCCGCGAAGTCGACGACGCGCTTGGCGTCGGTGCCCTCCATGGCCGTCAGGTTGACGATGACCGGGACGCCGTCCCGGAACAGCTCGCCGATGGCCCGTGCGTCCCGGAAACTGTCCGGGGTGACCGTCGCGATGCGGCGGCCCTTCTCCTCGGCCACGTCCGAGGCCACCTTGACCCGCGGGTCCGTGACCCAGGCGTCGCCGGTCTCGTTGCCCTCGGAGTAGTCGTCGTCGTAGTAGCGCTCGTCATCGTTGTCGTCGACGAGGCCGAGCCACGCACTCGCCTTGCGTACCGATCCCATGGACGCCTCCTCTCACAGCGGTCTTTCGTGCTTCCGCATCCCTATGGTCATCCATGATGCGGACGTCGCGCCAAGTGGATAGACGCCGCGCGGGGGGTTTGTGACGGTACTGGTGCACAGCGGATCCGTCGAGAGTCCTTGTGTCCCAAGGGTCGTTTCCCAAACGGCTGCTGACTGTGAGTGAAATATGATTCTTCACGGCACACGGGTGAGGGCGGGTGCGTACGGGTGATGGCGGTGGTCGGTACGATGCCGCAGCTCAGCGTCGTACCAATCACGGGGGAGCGTCGTGTTCGGAATCGTCAGGCCGTGCAGGCACCGGCTCGGGGAGGGCCTCGCGAGCCAGTGGATGGCTCATTTGTGCGGGTTGTGCCTCGCGCTGCGCAAGGACCACGGACAGTTCGCACGGATCGTGACGAACTATGACGGACTGCTCATATCGGTTTTGACGGAGGCTCAGGCGGCGCGCGGCGGTGCGGGTGCCGGCCGGCGCACCGCAGGACCCTGCCCGCTGCGCGGGATGCGCACCGCGTCCGTCGCACACGGTGAGGGGGCCCGGCTCGCGGCGGCCGTCTCTCTCGTACTGGCCTCGGCCAAGGTGCGCGACCATGTCGCCGACGGTGACGGCCTGCTGGCCCGCCGGCCGGTGGCCCTCGCAGCCCGCCGGATCGCCGGCGGCTGGGACGCGGCCGGGGCGCGCGGCGGCAGCGCCGTCGGGTTCGACACCGCCGTACTGGTCGACGCCGTGGACCGGCAGGGCGGCATCGAGGCGCTCGCCGGGCCCGGTACGCCACTGCTCACCGTCACCGAGCCGACCGAGACCGCGACCGCCGCCGCCTTCGCGCACACCGCGCACCTCGCCGGCCGCCCGGACAACGCCGCGCCGCTCGCCGAGGCCGGCCGGCTCTTCGGGAGACTCGCCCACCTCCTGGACGCCGTCGAGGACCGGGCGGCCGACGCCGCGTGCGGCGCCTGGAACCCGCTCACCGCCACCGGGACGCCGCTCACCGAGGCCCGGCGGCTCGCCGACGACGCCGTGCACGGGGTGCGGCTGGCCCTGCGGGAAGCCGAGTTCACCGACGGGCGGCTGGTGCACCGGCTGCTCGTGCATGAGCTCGGCACCTCCGTGGACCGCGCGTTCGGCACCGTCTCGTGCGCCCACGCCGGCCATCCGTACGCCCCTCCCGGCAGTACCCCGGGCACCCCCGGCGCGCCCGGCGGTCCCGGTGGTCCGACGCCCCCGGAGCCGCCGCGTCGCGACCGGCGCGGGCTGCTCGCGGGCTGCGCCGTGTGGCTCGGACTGGCCTGCACGTGCCAGATGTGCTGCGGCACCCACCACGACCCGTGGAGCGGTCAGCGCAGGGAAGGGCTCTGCTCCAACTGCGACTGCGGAAACTGCTGCGACTGCTGTGACTGCTGCAGCAACTGCTGCGGCGACGACGGGTGCGGCTGTGACGGGTGCGACTGCGGTTGCAGCTGCTGAGGCCCCGTCAGCCACCACCGGTTCGCGTCGGCTTGGCGCGGCTCGACTCGGAGGGGAAGGCCCGGTCATCCGGAGGGGCGACTTCCGGACATCTCCGCCTAGGCCGCGAAGGGTGAACCGCACCAAAAGTCAACGGTAGGTGACGGAGAGTCGGGTAAAAGTCGTTCAAAGCTTGACGGCCGAAAGGCACTCTTGCGCCGACCGGCCGTTCGGCCGAATACTCCAACCTCAGCGCTTGTCAGGGGCACGACGTTCCGGAACCCGGAGGGCCCGTCCCTGGCTGCGCCTCACGGGCCCCCAACCCCACAAGAGGGGCCCCCGACTTCCCCTGTGGAGGAACGAAAAGTGAGGATCAAGCGCACCAACCCCCGCAGCGGCATCACGAGACGGACTCGGCTGATCGCCGTATCCACCGGCCTCGTGGCCGCCGCCGCCATCGCGATCCCCAGCGCGAACGCGGCACCCACCCCGGCCACCTTCAGCGCCGCCGAACTGAACAGCGCCAGCGGCGCGGTGCTCCAGGCCGACGTCCCCGGCACCGCCTGGGCCGTCGACAGCAAGTCCGGCCGGGTGCTGCTCACCGTCGACAGCACCGTCTCCCAGGCCGAGATCGCGAAGATCAAGGAGCAGGCCGGCGACAAGGCCGGCGCGCTCACGATCAAGCGCACCCCCGGCACGTTCAACAAGCTCATCCAGGGCGGCGACGCCATCTACGCGAGCAGTTGGCGCTGCTCCCTCGGCTTCAACGTGCGCACCAGCAGTGGCGCCGAGTACTTCCTGACCGCCGGTCACTGCACCGACGGCGCCGGCACCTGGTGGTCCAACTCCGGGCACTCCACCGTGCTCGGCTCGACGGCCGGGTCCAGCTTCCCGGGCAACGACTACGGCATCGTCCGGTACACCAACACCTCGGTCAGCAAGCCCGGCACCGCGGGCGGTGTGGACATCACCCGCGCGGCCACCCCGAGCGTGGGTACCACCGTCATCCGTGACGGCTCCACCACCGGCACCCACAGCGGCCGGGTCACCGCCCTGAACGCCACCGTCAACTACGGCGGCGGCGACATCGTCGGCGGTCTGATCCAGACCACGGTCTGCGCCGAGCCCGGCGACTCCGGCGGTCCGCTCTACGGCAGCAACGGCACCGCGTACGGTCTGACCTCCGGCGGCAGCGGCAACTGCTCCTCCGGCGGTACGACGTTCTTCCAGCCGGTGACGGAGGCCCTGAACGCCTACGGCGTCAGCGTCTACTAGACCGCCCGGCGGCGTGACCCGGCCTGTTCCGGGTCACGCCCGAGCGAGACCGGCAGCGTGACGAGCCCCCGTACACCGGAGCGACGGTGTGCGGGGGCTCAACCCGTGCTGCCGGGCGAGACGATGCCGTTCCCGTGGGCGGACACCACGGCCTGTGCGCGGTCCCGCCAGGAAGACCGACGCACCCGCCCGCAGCGCGCCGAAGACGTACTCGTCCAGGTCGTAGGTGGTGAGGATCAGCACCCGGGGCGGGGAGCCGGAGGCGGTCGGCCGGGAGGCGGCCTCGACACCGTCCATGCCGGGCATGCGGATGTCCATCAGCACCACGTCGGGGCCGCAGAGCGGCGGCCCGGTCGAGTGCCTCGCCGCCGTCGGCGGCCTCGCCCACCACCTCGAGGTCGTCCCGGGGCTGCAGGGACAGCCGGAAGCCGACGCGGATCAGCTCCTGGTCGTCGACGACGAGAAGACGGATGGTCGTGCCTCGTCCTCGACCTCCCCGCTCTCCCCGACCGGCAGGCGGGCGGTCACCACGAATCCGTCGGCGGTACGGCGGGCGTCCAGGCTGCCGCCCGTCACCGCGGCACGTTCCCGCATCCCGCGGATGCCGTGGCCGCCGCCTTCGGCTCCGCCGCCACCGCCGTCCTCGACCGTGACGCGCAGGTGTGTCCGGCCGTAGTGGAGCGTCACCGCGACCCGGGTGGGGCCGGTGTGTTCGAGCACGTCGGTCAGCGCCTCCTCGACGATGCGGCAGGCCGACAGTTCCAGGCCGCCGGCCGGCGGCCGTGCCGTGCCGGTGATCTCCAGTCGCACGGGCATCCCGGTGGTCCTGTACCCGGAGACCGGCTCGTCGAGCCGGCCGAGCGAGGGCTGGGGCCGCACTGCGCGCTGTTGTCCGGCGTGCGCAGCAGACCGAGGATCCGGGGAGCTCGGCCAGGTCCTGCTCGGCGTTGCCCTCGACCCGTCCCAGGGGCTCGGCCGCGCCGAACGGCGTGAGGTCGACCCCCGCCTCCCAGAGGCTCGACAGCGGCGGAACCACGGCGAAGTCGGTGAAGGCCGTGTGACCGCACTGGAGTTGTCGTGCGCACGTCCTGAAGTCGACCTTGTGTACGGCCTGTGGGATCGGGAGAGTTAACGCTCGTCAACCAGCCTTCCGGTGCACGGGGTCCCCACAACCTCGTGTACCGACCCCCACAGGAGGACGTGAGTTGAAGCACCGACGCATACCCGGGCGGCGGGTCGCCGTGGTAGGTGCGGGCATCACCGCACTGGTCGCGGCCGGGGTCACCTTCCAGACCGCGAACGCCAGCGAGGCCCCCACGGCCGCGGCGCCCGAGACCCTGTCGGTCACGGCGGCCGGAAAGCTCGCTTCCACGCTGCTCAGTGACCTCGGCACCGACGCGGCGGGCACGTACTACGACGCACGGGCCAAGAGCCTGGTCGTCAACGTGCTCGAGGAGAGCGCCGCGCAGACCGTCGAGGAGGCCGGCGCCAAGGCGAGAGTCGTCGAGAACTCGCTCGCCGACCTGAAGAGCGCGCGCACCACCCTCACCGAGGACGCGACCATCCCGGGCACGTCCTGGGCGACCGACCCGACCACCAACAAGGTCGTCGTCACCGCCGACCGCACGGTCTCCGGGGCCGAACTGGCCAAGCTGACCAAGGTGGTCGACGGACTGGGCGCCAAGGCCGAGCTCAAGCGGACCAAGGGCGAGTACAAGCCCTTCGTCTCGGGCGGCGACGCCATCACCGGAGGCGGCGGGCGCTGCTCGCTCGGCTTCAACGTGACCAAGGGCGGCGAGCCGTACTTCATCACCGCGGGGCACTGCACCGAGTCCATCTCGACCTGGTCGGACTCCTCCGGGAACGTCATCGGCGAGAACGCGGCCTCCAGCTTCCCGGACAACGACTACGGCCTGGTCAAGTACACCGCCGACGTGGACCACCCGAGCGAGGTGAACCTCTACAACGGCTCCTCGCAGGCCATCTCGGGCGCCGCCGAGGCCACCGTCGGCATGCAGGTGACCCGCAGCGGCTCCACCACCCAGGTGCACGACGGCACGGTCACCGGCCTGGACGCCACCGTGAACTACGGCAACGGCGACATCGTCAACGGCCTGATCCAGACCGACGTCTGCGCCGAGCCCGGCGACAGCGGCGGCTCGCTCTTCTCGGGCGACAAGGCCGTCGGCCTCACCTCCGGCGGCAGCGGCGACTGCACCTCGGGCGGCGAGACCTTCTTCCAGCCGGTGACGGAGGCCCTGTCGGCCACGGGTACGCAGATCGGCTGAGCCGTACCCGCACACCTGTGAAGTCCCGTCCCGCGCGCGAGGGGCGGGACTTCCGCGTGTCCGCGCGCACTTGTGCGTGTCCGCGTGTCCGCGTGGGCTTCCGTGCGCCCGCCCGGGGCCGTGCCCCCGTGCCCGTACGGCGGTCAGCCGGCCGGCGCGACCGGCGTGGGCGGCAGCTCCTCCTCCTGCCGTCCCCGGCGCGGCAGCACGGACGCCAGCATCGTGATCACCGTCCCCAGAACCGCCCACGCCCACAGCACCAGGAGGGCGGCGGTCGTGTCGTTCCCCTTGAAGTAGGCGATCGAGCGGGCCGCCCAGGTGCCCGCGCCCGGCGGCAGCGCCGGGCCGATCGCCCTCCAGAACGGCGGCAGCAGCGGCAGCGGGAAGGCGCCGCCCGCGCTCGGGTTGCCCGCGATCACCACCAGCAGGATCGCCAGACCGATGCCGACGATCCCGAAGACGCCCTGGAGGGCGAGCGTGGCGGCGCCCACCGCGAAGGTGATCAGCGCGCCGAGCCCCCACAGGTCCAGCACACCGCCGGGCAGTGCGCCCAGGATCGGCCCGACGATCACCGCGCCGCCGAGCCCGCCGACGATCGCGACCAGCGCCATCACGATCAGCCGGATCGCCGCCCGGCGCGGGTTGGACGGCCGGGCACCGGTGCTGATCGCCAGGATCGAGGCGCACAGATAGCCGCCGACGCACCAGCCCACGACCAGGTAGAAGGATGACAGCCCGTTGAAGTCGTGGGACGAGGCCGGGGCCACGTCGACGGTCCGTGCCGTGCGCCGCTCGGCCTGCTCCGCCTTGCCGACGACACGCTCCAGGGTGGTGGCGAGCGCGGTGCCGCCGCCGGAGGCGACCAGCAGGGTGTCCTGGCCGCCCCCGGGGTTCACGATCAGGGCGCCGTCGATCTCCCGGTTCATGATCTGCTTCCGGGCGTCCGCCTCGTCGGCCACCGTGCGCGGGTCCAGCGGGGAGCCGGGCAGCCGCTCCAGCCGCTCGACCGTCTGCCCGGCGGCCGCGCCGGGCGCGGCCACCCCGAAGGGCACGTCCTTCGGTTTCGGGTCGTGCAGCGCCCCCACGTAGGAGGCGATGAACAGCAGCTGGAGCGCGATCACGCCGAGCACGAGCAGGGTGGCCCGCGGGGTGACGGCGTCCTTCACCTCACCGAGGAAGGAGCCGCTGCGCGTGCGGGAGCCCGCCGGTGTGTGTGACATGTCCCCACAGTCCGGGTCGGGGGGTGTTTGCGCAGGTGGGACGCGGCCGAACGGATGTCGTACACACATTCGAAGATGGAGGTATGGTGGGTGGAGTAGCTGGGAACAGGCGTTCGATAATGGCGTTCGGGCCTACGTGGTCATGCGTCGGTTCATGAGTCGGGAGGTGCGTGATGCCGGGTTTCACGCATCTGCACACCGTCTCCGGGTTCTCCGCCCGCTACGGCGCCTCCCACCCGGAGCGACTGGCCGAGCGCGCCGTCGAACGGGGCATGGACGCCCTCGCCCTCACCGACCGCGACACCCTCGCGGGCACGGTCCGCTTCGCCAAGGCCTGCGCGAAGGCGGGCGTCCGTCCGCTGTTCGGCGCGGAGCTGGCGGTGGCGGCCCCCGAGCCCGAAGCCGACCGTACGGACACCTCCGTACGCCGGGACCGGCGCCGCGCCCCCGTGCGCGGCGGCGCCTTCGTCGACGAGTCGGCCCCGCGGGTGACCTTCCTCGCCCGCGACGGCGCCCGAGGCTGGGCCGACCTGTGCCGCCTCGTCTCCGCCGCCCACACGGCCGAGGGCACCCCGCTGCTGTCCTGGCCCGACAACCACGCCGACGGCCTGACCGTCCTGCTCGGCCCCGACTCCGACGTCGGCCGCGCCCTCGCCGCCGGCCGCCCCGACCGCGCGGCCAGGCTCCTCACCCCCTGGCGCGAGGTCTACGGCGACGCCCTGCGCCTGGAGGCCGTCTGGCGCGGCCGCAAGGGCACCGGCCCCGGCTCCCTGCGCCTGGCCTCCCGCACCGTCGGCTTCGCCGCCGAGCAGGGCATCCGCCCGGTGCTCTCCAACGCCGTCCGCTACGCCGACCCCGGCCAGAACGAGGTCGCCGACGTCCTGGACGCCGCGCGCCGCCTGGTCCCTATCGACGCCACCAGGGAACTGGACTCCGGCGAGGCCTGGCTCAAGGACGCCGGTGCCATGCGGGACGCCGCCGAGCGGATCGTCGAGTCCGCGGGCTTCAGGCGCGAGGCCGCCCACCGCCTGCTGGAGCAGACCCGGGCGACGGCCGCCGAGTGCCTGGTCGACCCCGAGGACGACCTCGGCATGGGCGCCGTCCACTTCCCCGAGCCGCACCTCGTCGGCGCCGGCCGCCGCACCGCCCAGCGGGCGCTGGCCTCCCGGGCGGCGGCGGGCATGGTGCGGCGCGGCTACGACCGGCGCCCAGGCCATCGGGAGTACTGGGAGCGGATGCACCACGAGCTGGACATCATCGCCCACCACGGCTTCGCCTCGTACTTCCTCACCGTCGCCCAGGTCGTGGACGACGTACGGCACATGGGCATCCGGGTCGCCGCGCGCGGCTCCGGCGCGGGTTCGCTCGTCAACCACCTCCTCGGCATCGCCCACGCCGACCCGGTCGAGCACGGGCTGCTGATGGAGCGGTTCCTGTCCAAGGAGCGGGTGGTCCTGCCCGACATCGACATCGACGTGGAGTCCGCGCGCCGGCTCGAGGTCTACCGCGCGATCATCGGCCGGTTCGGCACCGAGCGGGTCGCCACCGTCGCCATGCCGGAGACGTACCGGGTGCGGCACGCCATCCGCGACGTGGGCGCCGCCCTGTCCATGGACCCGGCCGAGATCGACCGCGTCGCCAAGTCCTTCCCGCACATCCGTGCCCGCGACGCCCGCGCGGCCCTGGAGGAGCTGCCCGAACTCAAAGCGCTGGCGGGGGAGTCCCGGCGGGACGGAGGAGGGCGGTACGGCAAGCTCTGGGAGCTGGTCGAGGGCCTGGACGCCCTCCCGCGCGGCGTCGCCATGCACCCCTGCGGCGTCCTCCTCTCCGACGCCTCCCTGCTCTCCCGTACGCCGGTCGTGCCGACCAGCGGCGAGGGCTTCCCGATGGCCCAGTTCGACAAGGACGACGTGGAGGACCTCGGGCTGCTCAAGCTGGACGTGCTCGGGGTGCGGATGCAGTCGGCGATGGCGCACGCGGTCGCCGAGGTGAAGCGGGCCACCGGGACCGAGGTCGACCTGGACGCCGTACCCGAGGGCGACCCCGCGACGTACCGGGTGATCCAGTCCGCCGAGACGCTGGGCTGCTTCCAGATCGAGTCGCCGGGGCAGCGGGACCTGGTGGGGCGGCTCCAGCCGTCGACCTTCCACGACCTCGTGGTCGACATCTCGCTCTTCCGGCCCGGTCCGGTCGCCGCCGACATGGTGCGGCCGTTCATCGAGGCCCGGCACGGCCGGGCGCCGGTGCGCTATCCGCACGAGGATCTGGCGGAGCCGCTGGCGGGGACGTACGGGGTCGTCGTCTTCCACGAACAGATCATCGACATCGTGGACATCATGACCGGCTGCGGACGCGGCGAGGCGGACCGGGTGCGGCGCGGTCTTTCCGACCCCGAGTCGCAGGGACGGATCAAGGTGTGGTTCGCCCAGCACGCGACGGCGAACGGCTACGACGCGGAAACGATCCGGCGGACCTGGGAGATCGTCGAGGCCTTCGGCAGCTACGGCTTCTGCAAGGCGCACGCGGTGGCCTTCGCGGTGCCGACCTACCAGTCGGCGTGGCTGAAGGCCCATCACCCGGCCGCCTTCTACGCGGGGTTGCTCACGCACGACCCCGGGATGTACCCGAAACGGCTGCTGCTGGCGGACGCGCGGCGGCGCGGGGTGCCGATCCTGCCGCTGGACGTGAACAAGTCCGGGGTCGCACACAGGATCGAACTGGTGTCTGAATCAAGGAAACGCGGGGCGAAGGCCTGGGGCCTGCGCCTCGCCCTCTCCGACGTGCACGGCATCAGCGAGGCCGAGGCGGAACGGATCGCCGCGGGGCAGCCCTACGCCTCCCTGCTCGACTTCTGGGAACGGGCCCGCCCCAGCAGACCGCTGGCCGGGCGGCTCGCCCAGGTCGGCGGCCTGGACGCGTTCGGCGCCAACCGCCGTGACCTGCAACTGCACCTGACCGAGCTGCACCGCGGCGCCCGGGGCGGACGCGGCGACCAACTGCCCCTGGCCGGCGGCCGGAAGACCGCCTCCGTCGGGCTGCCCGACCTCACCTCGGCGGAGCAGCTCAGCGCCGAACTCGGCGTGCTCTCCATGGACGCCTCGCGCAACCTGATGGACGACCACCGCACCTTCCTGCGCGAGCTGGGCGTGGTGTCGGCCAAGCGGCTGCGCGAGGCGCGGCACGGGGAGACGGTGCTGGTCGCGGGTGCCAAGGCGGCCACCCAGACCCCGCCGATCCGGTCCGGTCGCCGGGTCATCTTCTCCACCCTGGACGACGGTTCGGGCCTGGTCGACCTCGCCTTCTTCGACGACTCGCACGACGCCTGCGCGCACACCGTCTTCCACTCCTGGCTGCTGCTGGTGCGCGGGGTGGTGCAGCGGCGCGGCCCGCGCAGCCTCAGCGTCGTCGGCTCCGCCGCCTGGAACCTCGCCGACCTGCTGGAGATCCGCCGGGAGGAGGGCCTGGAGGGGGTCGCCGCCCGGCTGGCCGCAGCGGGCGGGACCCGAGGAGCGGACGGGGACGGCGATCCCGGGGGCGATCCGGCGCGCCGCCGTCTCGCCGGTTCGGACGGACGGCCCGCGCCGGCCGGCTCCGCGGCCCAGGACCCGATGGAGCAGCGGACGATCCGCATGTCCACCGGGTACGAGATGCACCCCTGGGCCGATCTGCGCCCCGCGGGCGAAGGGCCCGCGGTCGGAAGGAAGTTGTGGCACCAGAGTCCGGGGAGTGCGGGATGACGATCCTCTGCGTACGTTTCCAGCTGCCGCCGACGCGCGAGGCGGCCCTGCCCGAACTGCTCGGGCTCCTGGAGGAGTTCACGCCGGTCGTCGAGGCGTTGCCGCCCGACGGGGCGTTGGCCGACCTGCGCGGCGCCGAGCGGTACTTCGGGCGCGACGCCGTGGAACTGGCCTCGGTGATCCGGGTCCGCGCCCTCGCGCTGTACGGCGTCGACTGCGTGATCGGTGCCGGACCCGCCCCGATGCTGGCCCGCATGGCCCTGCGCGACGCCCGGCCGGGACTGACCCGCGCGGTGCCCGGCGGTGAGGAGCGGGACTTCCTCGCCGGCAAGCCCGTCGCCGCGCTGCCCGGCGTCGGTACCGCGACCGCGCGCACGCTGTGCGAGTACGGCCTCGACACCCTCGGCCGGGTCGCCGCCGCGCCACTGTCCACGCTCCAGCGCCTGGTCGGCGCGAAGGCCGGCCGCGAGCTGCACGAGAAGGCCCGGGGCGTCGACCGCGGCCGGGTCGTCCCCAACGGCGTCTCCCGGTCCCTGGCCGCCGACCGCCCCTTCGACCGCGACGAACTCGACCCCGACCGGCACCGCCGCGCCCTGCTCTCGGCCGCCGACGAACTGGGTGCCCGGCTGCGCGCCGTGGGCAAGGTCTGCCGCACCCTCACCCTCACCGTCCGCTACGCCGACCGGTCGGCCACCACCCGCAGCCGCACCCTGTCCGAGCCGACCGCGCACTCGGCGGCCCTGACCCGGACCGCGTACGACCTGTACGAGGCGCTCGGCCTCCAGCGCGCCCGGGTCCGCTCGATCGCCCTGCGCGCCGAAAGCCTCACGCCGGCCGAGCACGCCTCCCACCAGCTCACCTTCGACCCCGTGGACGAGAAGGTCCGCCGGATCGAGGAGGTCGCGGACCGCGCGCGGGCGAAGTTCGGACCGCGGGCGGTGATGCCGGGGTCGCTGGCGGCGTGAGTCCCCGCCCGCGGGTCAGTTGGCCCACGGGGGAGCGATGCGGGTGCCGTCGGCCAGCTCCGCCGTCAGGCCGACGGAGGTGGTGACCCAGGAGGTCGCGGCCCGGTCGGCGGGGTTCTCGACGGCGAGGGTCGCCCCGGCATTGATGATCACCGTGTCGCCCGCGGTGACGCGCTCGGTGCGGCCGTCGAGGGTGATCAGCAGTTCGCCGGCGAGCAGATGGAAGACCTCCTCCCGGCTCACGGTGTGCGCGGGCGCCTTCGTCCCCGCCGGGATCTCGCCCCGCCAGGCGCACAGCTCCTTGCTGCCGGTGCGGGGACTGGCGTACGAGACGAAACGGGTGCCGTGGATCTCGTGGGTGGTGCCGGCGGACGAGCGGACGACGGGCATGACGGGGCTCCTCTGGTAATTGGTCAAGTAGGTTGACTATTTCCGTGGCGCCTCTATGGTCAAGCTGCTTGACCAATGTGTCAAGGGTGTTTCAATGCCCTCGTGCAGAACTCCGACGCCATGGTCCTGACCGCCGCCCTGCTCGCCGCGGCCGGCGAGCTCACGCAGCGCATTCATGAGGGGGTCGTCGCCCGTGGCTTCGAGGGGGTGCGGCCCGCGCACGGGTTCGCCTTCACCCGGCTGGCCCCGGACGGTGCGACCGTCACCGACCTGGCCGTGCACCTCGCAATGACCAAGCAGGCCGCCAGTCAGCTCGTGGAGGACCTGGTCCGCAGGGGATACGTCGAGCGCCGGCCGCATCCCGACGACGCGCGCGCCCGGCTGGTCGTGCTGACCGAGTCGGGGTGGGCCTGTACGCGGGCCGCGGAGGAGGCGGCCGCCGAGGTCGTGGGCGCGTGGGCCGACGTGCTCGGCGAGGACGGGGTGCGGGCGCTGCGTGACGGCCTGCTGCGAGTGGCGCCGGGCGGGCCGATCCGGCCCGCCTGGTGAACCCGGCCCTCTCGCCTGCGGCGTCGACGGCGTCGGTCATCGCCGGGTTATCACTGGAAGTTTTTACTGACGCGTAACTTCACACTTGCACTACTC
Organism: Streptomyces sp. NPDC085944; assembly: GCF_040686295.1. Classification (NCBI taxonomy): domain Bacteria; kingdom Bacillati; phylum Actinomycetota; class Actinomycetes; order Kitasatosporales; family Streptomycetaceae; genus Streptomyces; species Streptomyces sp. NPDC085944. The sequence continues at coordinate 59,584 of NZ_JBFBJX010000003.1, forward strand.
GCCCGTAACTTGACGAGTGAACAGCATCCCGTGATCCGGATCACAGGGCGTCCTGCCGTCGCAACTCCCCACATCCGCAAGGAGTTCACCCGATGCTGCCCTGGAGCCGACTGCTCAGACCACTGACCGCGCTGCTGCTGACCGCCGCGGTCGCCCTCCTCCCCGCCGTCACCGCCACCGCCGCACCCGCCGCGGACGCGCGCCCCAGCTCCGGCTGGAACGACTTCACCTGCGAGCCCTCCGCCGCACACCCACGCCCCGTCGTCCTGGTCCACGGCACCTTCGGGAACTCCGTCGACAACTGGCTGGGACTCGCGCCCTACCTGACGAACCGCGGCTACTGCGTCTTCTCCCTCGACTACGGCCAACTGCCCGGCGTCCCGCTCTTCCACGGGCTCGGCCCGGTCGAGAAGTCGGCGGAGCAACTGGCCGCCTACGTCGACAAGGTGCTCACCGCGACCGGCGCCGCCGAGACCGACCTGGTCGGCCACTCGCAGGGCGGCATGATGCCCCGCTACTACCTCAGGTTCCTCGGCGGAGCGGACAAGGTGAACGCCCTGGTCGGCATCGCGCCCAGCAACCACGGCACCACGCTGTCCGGCCTCACCCGCCTGCTGCCGTACTTCCCCGGCGCCGAGGACCTGCTGAACGAGCACACCCCCGCCCTCGCCGACCAGGTCGTCGGCTCCGACGTCCTCACCGAGCTCAACGCGGGCGGCGACACCGTGCCCGGCGTGCGCTACACCGTCCTCGCCACGAAGTACGACGAGGTGGTCACGCCGTACCGCAGCCAGTTCCTCGACGGTCCCGGGGTGCGCAACGTCCTGCTGCAGGACCTGTGCCCGCTCGATCTCTCCGAGCACCTGGCGATCGGGCTGTTCGACCGGATCGCCTTCCACGAGGTGACCAACGCCCTGGACCCGGCGCACGCCACGCCCACCACCTGCGCCTCGGTCTTCGGCTGACGGGCGCACCCGCGCACCGGCGAACGCCACGCGGGGTCCGCCCGGCCTGAGCCGCCGGACGGACCCCGCGTTCCCCCGCGTTCCCCCGTGCTCCGGGTCAGCGGCCGTGCCGGCCACCGGTCGCGGCGCGGCGGCGGACCGACGCGAACAGGGTGGCCGCGCCGAGCGCAAGGGCGGCCGCGCCGCCGACGGCGAGATACGGCGTGGTGCCGTCCCCGCCGGTCTCGGCGAGGTTTCCGGTGCCCCCGCCGGCGGCCTTGACCTGGTTGGGCTCGGCGGCGCCCTCCGGAGCCCCCTCCGGCGCGTCGGGGGCGGCCGCCGGGGCCGTCGGGTCCGTGGTGGTCTCCGCGTCCTGGTCGCCGTGACCGCGGTGCTCGATCGTCGACTTGTCGGCCGCCGCCGCGATCTGCTCCTCGGACGGCGCGGAGGCCTCGGGTGCCGGAGCGGCACCACCGGCCGTGTCGCCGCCACTGCCGTCGCCGCTGCTGCCGTTGCCGCCCCCGAAAGTGACGTCCGAGCAGGAGTAGAACGCCTCCGGGCTGTCCGAGCGCTGCCACACCGCGTACAGCAGGTGCTTGCCGGACCGCTCGGGCAGTGTGCCGGAGAAGGTGTAGAAGCCGCCCGAGGCGACCGGGTCGGTGGCGGTCGCCACCGGGGCGGACAGGTCCAGGTCGCCCCAGCCGAGCGGCCGCGAGGGGTCGTAGCCGGGCTTGGTGACGTACACCTTGAAGGTGCCCTTGTGCGGGGCCGTCACACGGTACTTGAAGGTGTACGAGCCGCTGCTCACGCCGGTCGCGGGCCAGTCGGCGCGGGCCAGGTCCAGGCCCTTGAAGGCCGGGTCGTTGGCACTGCACAGCTTGCCGTCCGGGATCAGCTGCTGGTGTTTGCCGTCGGCGTTCCCGATGCGGATGCCGTTCCAGTCGTAGAGCGCCTGCGTGCCGCCCGCCGCGACCGCCGCCCTGCACGCCGCCGACTTGGGGTTCTCGGGCCCCTCGGCGTGGCACTGCGACACCCGGCTGACCGGGTCGCCCATCGAACCGTGCGCCGACGAGGGAGCGGCGGCCAGCGTGGTCAGGGCGAGCGGGGCGAGACCGGCGACGGCGACGGCGGCGGCCCTGCGGGACGCGGACGGTGCGGGCATGCGGTACTCCTCGAAACGATCACGGGGGACTGGGGAACTCGGGCCGGAACCCGTGGGGTTGATCAGCAAGCTAGCCCCAGGACACCGTGGAATCGCCTGCTGGAGGCGGGTGACGGAGATCCTTATGGTCGCGTTAAGGGAGTCCTCAGGCTGGCCTGAGGTAGCTACCGTTCACGGCATGGAAGGACAGCGGATCCGGCCGGCGGTCGCCTCGGACGTGCCGGCGGTCAAGACGGTGACCGACGCCGCGTACCGCCCCTACGTGGCGCGCATCGGCGTGGTGCCGCAGCCCATGGAGGCGGACCACGCGGCGGACGTGGCGGCGGGGAAGGTGTTCGTCACGGACGGGCCCGGTGAGGGCGTCGCGGGTCTCGTCGTCGTGGAGGCGCGGCCGGACCATCTGTCCCTCGACAGCATCGCCGTCCACCCCGACGCGCACGGCGGGGGAGTGGGGCGGCGGCTGCTGCGGTTCGTGGACGCGCACGCGCGTGCGCTGGGCCTGCCCGAGGTCAGGCTCTACACGAACGCGATGATGTGGGAGAACCAGGAGATCTACCCGAAGTACGGCTACGACGTCGTGGAACGCCGCGTGGACGGGCCCTACGACCGCGTCCACTACCGCAAGCGGCTGCTCTGAGACGTCTCATGGCGCGCCCTGCCCGGTCAGCCCTCCGGCCACCAGGTGCGCGCGATGTCCTTGCGGACCTCCGGGCGCCCCGAGGGGCGCTCGTCGATCTCCTCGCGGACTCGGCGGGCGTCGGTCTTCTTCAGGGGCTTCTGCACGGTCAGACGGCGCATGGCTGCCTCCTTACGGATCCACCGGGTTCCGCGTTCTCACGGAGGTAGACCCCTTCCCCGAGACTTACTCATCGAAGCATTCCTGTCAGTGGCGGTTGTCACGTTCCCGCGCTCCGACTCCGTTGTCAGTGCCGGGTGTCACCCTGGGCGCATGAGTGAGAACAGTGACGAAGCGACCGCGCCGGGTGTCGACTGGGAAGCGCTGGCCGCCTCCTTCGACGACGAGCCGGACCACGGCCTGCGTGACGCGGACGTGCGCCGGGCCTGGGCCGCCCGGCTGGCCTCCTGGCTGCCGGAGCGGCCCGGCGACGTGCTCGACCTGGGCTGCGGCACCGGCAGCCTGTCACTGCTCGCGGCCGAGCGGGGGCACCGCGTCACCGGCGTCGACCTCTCCCCGGCCATGGTGGAGCGGGCCAGGGTCAAACTCGCCGGCCGTGACGCGGTGTTCCTGACCGGTGACGCCGCGGCGCCGCCCGTGGGCGAGCAGCGCTTCGACACCGTGCTGGTGCGGCACGTGCTGTGGACGCTGCCCGACCCCGGCCGGGCACTGCGGCACTGGCGGCAGTTGCTGCGCCCCGGTGGACGGCTGGTCCTCGTCGAGGGCGTGTGGGGGAGCGTCGCCCCCGTCGGCATACCCGCCGGCCGGCTTACCGCCCTGCTCGCCCCGCTCGCCGGGCAGGCCCGCGTGGAGCGGCTGTCGGACGACCCGTCGCTGTGGGGCAGGGAGGTGACGGACGAGCGGTACGCGGTGGTGGCGACGTACGGATGAGCCGGGCGGTGCGCCGGGCGAGGTGCGTTATGCGAGGAGGCCGGTGAAGCCGTCCCCGCGGGCCAGTCGCTCCAGTTCGTCCAGCGCGGCCACGGCGGCGCCGGCGGCCCGGGGGTCCCGGTCCGCCAGCCCGCTCTCGGCGAACTCGTCCTCGTCGAGACGCCGTACGTCCGTGCCGTCGGCGGAGCGCCACAGGTCCAGGTCGAGGTCCTCGACGACCAGCTCGGTGCCGGTCAGCTCGGCGGGGCGGGTGACGTCGCAGTACCAGCCCTTCAGCGCACCGGCCGCGGTGCGGACCTCCTTGACCGCGTACCACCGGTCGCGCCAGTAGTACTCGGTGAAGACGTCACCGGCCTCGAAGCGCACGAAGCCGAAGTCGCGCACGCCGTCACCGGCCCAGGGGGCGCGGACGGCGAGGCGCGTGCCGTCGTCGTGCAGCAACGTGGCCGCGTACCGGATCTTCGTCCGGCCGGCCTTGACCAGCACGACGCTCACCTCGGCCGTCGGCTCAGCCGAGTTCGCGGACATGACGCACCTCCGTCGCGCAGATCTCGTACCCGAGCCACTTGTTGATGGCGAGCATCGGGCCGTTGTCGGTGTCGTTGCCGGTGAGCGCCTCCGTGTACCCGGCCGCGCGGGCCCGGTGCAGGGAGTCGGTCTTGGCGAGCTTGGCCAGGCCCCGGCCGCGCCGGTCGCGGACCGTGCCCGTCATCGCCGTCGAGTACCGGGTGCCGTCGGTGTAGGCGACGCTGAAGGCGGCCGGCCGGCCGTCGACGACCGCGACGGTGGTCAGTTCGCGGTTGAGCAGCGGGTGCCGCCATGTCTCCGCCAGCCAGGTCTCGTAGTCCGTGAACGCGAGGTCGACATCGCTCGGTTCGTCCGCGACCGTCTCCGCGTCCAGTTCGAACATGGGCCGCGGATCGTCCGCGAAGTCGGCCGCGGTGCGCAGCTCGACACCCGGGGGAGGGGACCACAGGGGCGGCAGCGCGGCGTTCGACAGATCCAGCCGGAGGAAGTACGCGGCACGCCGCCGCTGGTAGCCGTGCCGCTCGGCGAAGGCCAGGTTGGCGGGCCCGTCCAGCGCCCAGGCGTACAGCTTGGTCGCACCCTCCCCGGTCAGGTACTCCTCGGCCGTACGCACCAGCAGGCCGCCGGCGCCGCGCCGCTCCCGCTCCGGGTGGACGTAGATGTTCAGGAAGGCCTGACCGGGCGCCGGGCTGTCGTGCACCAGCCCGATCTGGGCCGTGCCGATCACCTCCCCGTCCTCCTCCGCGACCAGGGACCGGCTCCGGGCGTCCGGGTGGGTGTGGACGAGCCGGTGGACGACGGCTTCGGGCGTCCACAGGATGTACGGCAGGGCGCGATGGCGGACCTGGGTGAAGGCCGCGAGGTCGGCCGGGTCGTCGGGACGCAGATCGCGTACGAGAACGGTCATGGAGGCGCACGCTACGGCGGCCGGGCGGTCGGGTGCCTCTCATTTTCCCGGGGATACGGGACAATCACCGGGTGACCTTGAAGATCCGTATCGACGACGGCACGCCGCCCTACGAGCAGGTGCGCGCGCAGATCTCCGAACAGGCGCGGTCGGGCGCCCTGCCGGTCGGTTACCGGCTGCCCACCGTCCGCGGACTGGCCGAGTCCCTCGGGCTCGCCGCGAACACGGTCGCCAAGGCGTACCGGGCGCTGGAGGCGGACGGGGTGATCGAGACGCGGGGGCGCAACGGAACGTTTGTCGCCGCCGCGGGTTCTGCGGCGGAGCGGGAGGTAGCCGAGGCGGCGCGGGGGTATGCCGAGCGGGCTCGGCGGCTCGGGCTCGGTGAGGGGGACGCGCTCGACGCGGTGCGGGACGCCCTGCGGGCGGCTTACGGGTGAGCGCCGTTAGGGCGTGGGTTGATTTTCGGCTGCGGGTGCGTTGTGGCTTGTCGCGCCCACGCGGCGCAGCCGCAAATGTTTCAGCCCCGCGCCCCTAGCGGTGTTCGGGTGACCGTGAGACCACAAGCGCACCCCAGCCTGGCGAAGAGCACCGCGTCGGTCACCGCCGCCGCGTTCGGGTCGTTGTTGAAGTAGGTGTAGACGTCGCTCGTGGCCGGCCAGGTCGTGGCGATGCGGGTGAGCCACGTCGACAGTGACCGGCGGCCGTAGTGCGGCCACGCCCCGGCCCGGCCCTCGTGGAAGCGGACGTAGCCCCAGTCGGTGGTGCGCCACAGGGGCGTGGCCGGGCGGGCGCGGACGTCCGCCCAGCACAGGGCCGCCTGTCGGGAGACCAGGACCTCGTGGACCTCGGGTGTCCACCACGACGCGTGTCGCGGTTCCACCGCGACCCGGGTGCCGGGCGGGAAGCAGGCGAGGCAGGCGTCCAGGAGGTCCGGGTCGGCGCGCAGGGTCGGGGGCAGTTGCAGCAGGACCGGGCCGAGACGGTCGCCCAGGCCGGCCGCGTGGGTCATCAGGCGGTCGACCGGTTCCGCCGGGTCGCGCAGGCGTTTGATGTGCGTCAGGTAGCGGCTCGCCTTGACCGCGACCGTGAAGTCCGGCGGCAGCCGCTCGTGCCACGCCGCGAAGGTTTCCCGGGCGGGCAGGCGGTAGAAGGCGTTGTTGATCTCGACCGTCGCGAAGGCGGCCGCGTAGTGCTCCAGCCAGCGCCGGACCGGCAGACCGGGCGGGTAGAAGGCGTCCCGCCAGTCCCGGTACTGCCAGCCCGACGTGCCGACGAACAGGGGCATAGCCCCATCGAAGCACCGTGTTACAGATACAGCCCGGCGTCCGTGCCCGCCCGCGGCTCCGGCAGCGCGGTGGGCGAGGTGCCCCGGCGCAGCGCGAACAGCTCCGCCAGCGTCGCGCCCTCGCGCCCGACCCCTTCCTCGGAGCCGAGCCAGTCCACCGCCTCCCGGCGGGTGAGCGGGCCGACCTCGATACGGGCCAGGCAGCGGCCGGGGCGGACGACGGCGGGGTGCAGGCGCTCCAGGTCCTCGTTGGTCGTGACGCCCACCAGGACGTTGCGGCCCTGGCCGAGGAGCCCGTCGGTGAGGTTCAGCAGCCGGGAGAGCGCCTGGCCCGCCGTGTGCTTGGCCTCGCCGCGGATCAGTTCGTCGCAGTCCTCGAGCAACAGCAGCCGCCAGCGGCCCCTGCCCGCCGCGTCCTCCTCGCCGATGGCGATGTCCATCAGATAGCCGACGTCGGAGAAGAGCCGCTCCGGGTCGAGGACGCAGTCCACCTGGCACCAGTCCCGCCAGGAGCGGGCCAGCGTGCGCAGCGCGGAGGTCTTGCCCGTGCCCGGCGGGCCGTGCAGGAGCAGCAGCCGGCCCGCGATGTCCTCGGGCGTCGTCTTCATCAGGCCGTCCATCGCCTCCGCGACCGGCGCCGTGTAGTTGGCCCGGACCTCGTCCCAGGTGCCCGCGGCGATCTGGCGGGTGGTGCGGTGCGGGCCGCGCCGCGGGGAGACGTACCAGAAGCCCATCGTCACGTTCTCCGGCTGCGGTTCGGGCTCGTCCGCCGCCCCGTCCGTCGCTTGGCCGAGCACCTTCTCGGCCAGGTCGGCGCTGGTCGCCGTCACCGTGACGTCGGCGCCCCGGGTCCAGCGCGAGACCAGCAGGGTCCAGCCCTCGCCCTCCGCCAGGGTGGCGCTGCGGTCGTCGTCGCGGGCGATCCGCAGCACACGTGCGCCGGGCGGCAGCAGCGTGGCACCGGACCGTACGCGGTCGATGTTCGCCGCGTGCGAGTACGGCTGCTCACCCGTGGCGAAACGGCCGAGGAACAGCGCGTCGACGACGTCGGACGGGGAGTCGCTGTCGTCCACGTTGAGCCGGATCGGCAGGACTTCGTGCGGGTTCACGGACATGCCGCCATGATCCGGCACCCGACCGCCGCACGCACCCGCTTTCCCGGGCACACACGTCGAACGGAAGCCCGACGCGCCGCCCCCGTTCCGCACCACCATCCCCTTGATCTGGTCCCGAGTTGAACGAGTGTCAGCCAATTTTTGGCATGGACACTTCCTATCAACGCGCGTAGCCGGTACCACGGTTGTGGCAGCAAACCTGCTAAGGGAGGTTCCATGAGACGTTTCCGACTTGTCGGGTTCCTGAGTTCACTCCTCCTCGCCACCGGCGCCGCCCTCACCGGGGCCGCGACCGCCCAGGCGTCCCAACCCGCCGCAGCCGACGGCTATGTGGCCCTCGGCGACTCCTACTCCTCCGGGGTCGGATCGGGCAGCTACATCGGCTCCAGTGGCGACTGCAAGCGCAGCACGAAGTCCCACCCGTACCTGTGGGCGGCCGCCCACTCGCCCTCCACGTTCGACTTCACCGCCTGCTCCGGCGCCCGTACGGGTGATGTTCTCGCCGGACAACTCGGACCGCTCAGCTCCGCCACCGGCCTCGTCTCCATCAGCATCGGCGGCAACGACGCGGGCTTCGGCGACGTCATGACGGCGTGTGTGCTCCAGTCCGACAGCTCCTGCCTGTCGCGGATCGCCACCGCCGAGGCGTACGTCGACTCGACGCTGCCCGGCAAGCTCGACGGCGTCTACTCGGCGATCAGCGACAAGGCCCCCAACGCCCACGTCGTCGTCATCGGCTACCCGCGCTTCTACAAGCTCGGCACCAGCTGCATCGGCCTGTCCGAGACCAAGCGGAAGGCGATCAACAACGCCTCCGACCACCTCAACACCGTCATCGCCCAGCGCGTCGCCGCCCACGGCTTCACCTTCGGCGACGTCCGCACCACCTTCACCGGCCACGAGCTGTGCTCGGGCAGCTCCTGGCTGCACAGCGTCAACTGGCTGAACATCGGCGAGTCGTACCACCCCACCGCGGCCGGCCAGTCCGGCGGCTACCTGCCGGTCCTCAACGGCGCCGCCTGACCCGGAGCGGAAGGAGAAGGAGAAACGGAGCCGGAGACCCCGCCCGGCGGGGTCTCCGGCTCCCTCGCGTCCCGGCGGAACCGATCCGACCCGGCGACTGGCGTTTTCGGGCCGCTCGTCCGTAACCCCTGCCGAGGGCGCACGCCACGCGCGCCCGGCGACGACGTCGACGGACCGCAGCGCGGTCCGCGGAGAGGGGGACCGGTGGAGGCGGACGAGCTGCTGATGCTCGTGGCGGACGGCGACCAGAAGGCCTTCGAGGAGCTGTACGGACTGGTGTCGGGCCCGGTGTTCGGCCTCGTACGGCGGGTGGTGCGCGACCCCGCCCAGTCGGAGGAGGTCACGCAGGAGGTGCTGCTCGAACTGTGGCGGTCCGCCGCGCGGTTCGACCCGCGCCGGGGAAGCGCACTGTCGTGGATCCTCACCGTCGCCCACCGCCGAGCCGTCGACCGGGTGCGCAGCGCCCGCGCGGCCGGCGAACGCGACCGGCGCGAGGCCCGCCGCGCCCGCCACCCCGCCTACGACCAGGTCGCCGAAGAGGTCGAGGCCGGGCTCGAACGCGAGTGGGTGCGCCGCTGTCTGGACCGGCTGACCGCCCTGCAGCGCCAGTCGGTCACCCTCGCCTACTACGACGGCTACACCTACCGGGAGGTGGCCGAGCGCCTCCGCCTCCCGCTGGGCACGGTGAAGACGAGAATGAGAGACGGGCTCGGCCGCCTGCGCGACTGTCTGGGTGGTGCCGCATGAGCCTCGTCCGCCTACTGCCGGGCCGCCGCCGCGGCGCCCTCCACTCGCTCGCCGCCCCCTACGCCCTGGACGCCCTGGACGGCGCCGAACGGGTCCGCTTCGAACGGCATCTGGAGGGCTGCGAGCGGTGCGCCGCCGAGGTGCGGGCGCTGGCCGAGGACGCCGTCCGGCTGGCCTGGTCCACGGCCGCACCCGCGCCGCCCGCCCTGCGCGCACGGGTCCTGGCCGCCGTACGCACCGCCGCGCAGGAGCCCGCGCCCTCGACCGGGCCCGCCCTGCGGCTGCCCGCCCACGTGTGGGGCGGCCGGCCGCCGGCCGGGCGCTCCCGAGGCTCCCGGACGCGACTGCTGCTCGTGCCGTTCGCCACGGCGACGGCCGCCGCCGCGCTCGTGGTCGCCTCGCTCTTCGCCGTGCAGGCGGGCCGCACCCAGGGCGAGCTGGACTCCGCACGGGAAAGGGCACGTGAGATCGCCCACGTTCTCTCGGCTCCGGACGCCCGCGCCACCAGGGCCGCCGACGAGCGGGGCCGCGGTGTCGCGGTGGTCGCCTCCGCGTTCGAGGGGCGTGCGGTGGTCACCCTGAGCGGATACGGCGAGCCGCCGGGCGACCGCGTGCGCCAGCTCTGGCTGATGCGCCCCGGCGCCGAGCCGCGCCCCCTCGGGCTCATCGACGGCGACACGCCCCTGATCGCGTCCGGGCTGCGCCGCTCCGACACGTCACTCGCGGTGACGGTCGAACCGGCCGGGGGGTCGGCCCGGCCGACGAGTGCGCCGGTTGTCCAACTCGCCCTGGAATCTGTTGGATTCGGAGAGTAGTCGTCAACCCCCTTACGGGGAAGGTGAATCCTGTGACCGCGATACACGCATGCCGTACCGGGACGATAGGGTTACCCTGCCCGGGCCGGGTGGACTCGTACGGGTGGGGAGTGACATGGAACAGATAACAGTGCGCAGCAGGGCAAGGGTCCCTGCGATCACCTGCGGCAGCAGCGCGAGCAGTTCGCGCCTCGACCGTCATCTCGCGGTACTCGGAGGGCCCGCCCTCCCGCCGCGGGAGACCGTGGAGGCGACGTCGCTGATGCGTGAGCTGACCGCGCGTGAGCCCGCGCACAAGTCCAGCAACAGGGGCGCCCGGGTGCGCCGCGTCTCGCTGTTCGCGCCGCTGCGCCGACTGCGCCGTTCGCTGTTCGGCGGCAACTGAGGCCCGCGCGCCGGTGGTCACACCTCCCGGCGCGGCGCCGCGGCACTCGTCCGTCATCCCCACGGCACGCAGCGGCGCCCCGGTGTGCTCCCCGAGCGCGGACCGTCCCCGACGGACCCGACACCCTGCGTCCGTCCCGCAGGCGTTCTCACCCTCCCGTGCCGCGTCCGCGTCCCGCCGTCTCCCCACCGGCGGTGACGCTCCCCGGCTCGTTCAGCGGCCCCCGTGCGCGTACCGGCGCACGGCGAGCGGGACGAACACCGCGAGCAGTACCGCACACCAGGCCAGCGACCCGGCCACGGGATGCGACACCGGCCAGGCGGCCCCCTCCGGCACGGGCGCGTTGCCGAAGAGGTCCCGCAGCGCCGTGGTCACCGCGCTGATCGGGTTCCACTCCGCGACCGTGCGCAGCCAGCCCGGCAGCCCGTCCGTCGGGATGTAGGCGTTGGACAGCAGCGGAAGGAGGAAGGTCGCGCCGCCCAGTTGACCGGCGGCCTCCTCGTTGCGGGTGAGCAGCCCCAGGAAGATCCCGATCCACGTCGTCGCGAACCGGAACAGCAGCAGCAGCCCCACCGCGCCCACCGCGCCGAGCGCACCGCCCTCCGCCCGCCAGCCCACCGCGAGCCCGACGAGCAGCAGCGGCACCGTCCCGGCGGCCGTGACCAGCACGTCGGCGACCGACTGCCCGAGCGGCACGGCGGCCCGGCTCACCGGCAGCGTGCGCAGCCGGTCCGTCACGCCCCGGTGGGTGTCCTGGGCGGCCTGGAACATCCCGGTCATGATGCCGTTGGCGGCCGTGGCGACCAGCAGGCCCGGCACCAGGAACGCCCGGTACTCCTCGCCCGGCATCGCCAGCGCGCTGCCGAAGACGTAGCCGAAGAAGAGCAGCATCGTGATCGGCATCGTCTGGGTGAGGATCAGCAGCCCCGGGTTGTTCCGGGCCCGCCGCAACTGACGGCCCAGCATGGCCGCCCCGTCGTGAGCCAGACCGTACGCCGAGCCGTGATCCGATCCGTGAGCCGGGTCGTACGGCCTCGTCGTCACCGTGCTCATGCCACCAGCTCCTTGCCGTCGTCGTTGCCGTTGCCGCTGCCGCTGCCGCTGCCGCCGCCGTCGGTCAGGCGGAGGAAGACGTCGTCGAGGGTCGGCGGCCGCAGGCTCGCGTCCACCAGGGGCACGCCCGCCGCGTCGAGTTCGCGCACCAGGCGGGGCAGGGTCAGCGTCGGATCGGCGCTGACGGCGCCGGCGGTGCGCCGCTCGTGGTCCAGCACCGGCTCGGCACCGGTCAGCCGGTCCAGGACCGCCGCCGCCCCCGCCAGCGCGTCCGCGTCCGCGACGACGGCCTCCGCGTACGCCCCCACCAGCGCCTTGAGTTCGGCAGGCGACCCCGTGTGCGCGACCCGGCCCCGGACCACCAGCACGATGTCGTCGGCCAGTCGGTCGGCCTCGTCCAGGTACTGCGTGGTCAGCAGCACGGTGGTGCCGTCCGCCTTCAGGGCGCGCACGGCGTCCCAGATCCGGTTGCGGCTGGCCGGGTCGAGACCGGTCGTCGGCTCGTCCAGGAACAGCACGTCGGGCCGGCGCACCAGGCTCGCGGCCAGGTCGAGGCGGCGCCGCATGCCGCCGGACAGGGTGGCGGCGGGCCGGTCGGCGGCCTCGGCCAGGCCGAAGCGGTCGAGCAGCTCGTCGGCGCGCGCCGACGCGTCCCGCACCCTGTGCAGCCGGGCGAACAGCCGCAGGTTCTGGCGTCCGGTGAGGTCGCCGTCCACCGACGCGTACTGCCCGGTCACCCCGATCCGGCGCCGCACTGCTGACGCCTCGCGCACCAGGTCGTGACCGGCGACCCGGGCCGACCCCGCGTCCGGCCGCAGCAGGGTCGTCAGCAGCCGCACCGCCGTGGTCTTTCCCGCCCCGTTCGGCCCGAGCAGCCCGCAGACGGTGCCCTCGGCCACCGCGAGATCCAGGCCCCGCAGTGCGTGCACGGTGCCGAAGCGCTTCTCCAGACCCTCACTAAGTACAGCGTACGTAGTTGTCATGCGTCGACCATAGCGCACTACGTACGCTGTACGTAACTAGGATGGTGGCCGAGGTGATGCACGATGGCGGGCCGAGCGGCCGTACCCGAGGTGATCTGGTCGCGCCCCGAGCGCACCGGCCGGGGGCCCAGACCGGCGTACTCCCGCGCCGACATCGCCGCCGCCGCGGTGAGGATCGCCGACGCCGAGGGCCTGGACGCGGTCACGATGCGCCGCGTCGCCGGTGAGCTGGGCTGCGGCACCATGTCGCTGTACAACTACGTCCCCCGCAAGGAGGACCTGTACGAGCTGATGATGGACGCGGTCAGCGGCGAGCACGAGCTGTGGGAGCCCAGCGGCGACTGGCGCGCGGACATGATCCGGGTGGCCCACCAGACCCGTGACCTGATGCACCGCCACACCTGGCTGCCCCGGCTGATGTCACCCGTCTACGGCTTCAGCCCCAACGCCCTGCGCTACCTGGAGCACTGTCTGGCCTGCCTCGACCCCTTCGAGGGGTCCTACGGCACCAAGATGGAGCTGGTCGCGATGGTGAACGGCGTGGTGACGACGTACGTCGGCAACGAGATCGCCACCGCCGAGCGCACCCGCTCGCTGCCCTGGTCCGAGGAGCAGGAGAACGCGGCGCGCATCGCCTACCTCGGCCGGCAGGTCGCGAGCGGCGCCTATCCGCGCCTGGCGGCGTCCTTCGCGGAGGACGCGGGGCCGATCGACCTGGAGGGCGTCTTCGAGCGGGCGCTGACGCGGGTGCTGGACGGGTTCGCCTGAGCCGGGGCCCCGGCTCCGCCGGGGGTCACAGCAGTGCAAGCTGCCCCTCCGGCCCCTCCTCCCGTTCGTCCAGGACCGAGGCCGGCCGACGGGCCGCCGCCGGCGCCGGCAGTACGCCCGCCTCGCGCAGCTCGGTGGCGGTGATCCCGTCCGTGACCGTCAACTCCCGGCACTCGTCCCGCACTTCGGCCAGCAGTGCGAGCACGGTGATCAGCTCCAGCAGCTCGGACGTCCAGGCCTGCGGCCAGCCGGCCGGACGGATCGCGGTCAGCGTGCCCGGCTCGCCCTCCGCCGTGCGGGCCGCGAACCACTGCTCGAGCACCCCTGCCCCGCCCACCTCGAAGTCCCAGGCGCCGGGCGGCACGGGGGAGATGCGGCCCTCGTCCAGGAAGAGGGCCTCCTCGTCCCGGCCGTAGCGCAGAGTCAGGGGGCGCGGCGGCAGCGGGGCGCGGACGTACGGGCGGCGGCCTCCGGGCAGCTTGGGGCGCTCTCCGTCGCGGCGCATCAGCCACAGGGCGCGCCGCCCCAGCTCGACGCCGTGCTCCCACAGCTCCGGGTCCGTGGTGAGCGGGACCGCCGAACCGGGCCGCACGGCCGCCACCGACCAGGCGAGCACGTCCAGCGGGCCGGGGCGCGGGCCGAGGCGGGCGGACAGGTGGTCCAGGAGGCCCGGTGCGAGGTTGGGCTCCGCGCCGCCGGGGCGGCGGTACAGCGGCCGGATCCGGGCGGGTCCGAACAGCGGCGGCAGCGAGGTCGCGAGGAGCAGCGGCGGTCCGGCGGCGTCGGGGATCTCCACGGCGAACACCTGCCGCTCGTCCGCCACGCGCCACAACTCCGGACGGGCCGCGTCGATCAGCCGGTGGTCGGGAATCAGCCACTGCTCGTCGAACGGAGCCCGCAGCACCCGGACCGGCTCGGGACAGGGCCCCGAGGCGCGCGCCAGCCGCTCGGTGCCGCCGGCGCCGCCCGGCAGCCGCCCCACCGCCGAGTACGGCGTGCGCGAGCGGGTCGGCTCGAAGAGGACCGCGCGGTCGGGCCCCGCGGCCTTCAGCAGGGCGTCCCAACGGGCCTTCAGGGAACCCGGGTCGGGAGCCGCCGGCCACCCCCGGCCGAGCCGCGGCGGTGCGACGGACCACGGCATGAGGTCCGCCAGCGGCGGAGCGTCGTCGTGCGTCACGCCCGGCATCGTACGACGAGGCACCGCGGCCTCACGTGGCGTCCAGGGTGACCGTGAAGGAGAAGCGGTCGCCCCGGTAGTGGATGACCGCCACGTCGAGGACCCGGCCGTCGGTGTCGTAGGTGATGCCCGTGTAGTGCAGGATCGGGCTGAGCAGCGGGACCTGGAGCAGCCGCGCCGTCTCCGGGTCCGCGAGCCGGGCCTGAACGGTGTCCGTGATCCGGCTGATGTCCGTGCCCACCACGTCCCGCAGCACCTTGGTCATCGGCCACCGGGCGAGGTCGTCCAGGTCGATGCGTCCGGCCAGTTCGGGACGGACGTAGTTGCGGGCGTGGTTGGTCGGCTCGCCCGTCTTCTCGTCGCAGCGCAGCCGGTGGTACGTCGCCACCTCCGGCAGTTCCGGGAAGAACTCGGCGAGTTCCGGGGGCACGGGGGCGGTGCCGTGGTCCAGCAGTTCGGCCTTCATGCCGGACTGCTGGGCCACGATCGCGTCCACCGAGCCGAGCAGCCGCACCGGGGCGCCCCGGCGGGCGTGCGGCTCGATGAACGTGCCCCGCCGGCGGTGCCGGGTGATCAGCCCCTCGTCCTCCAGCTCCTTCAGCGCCTGCCGCATGGTCAGCACGCTCACCCCGTAGTGCCCGGCCAGCTGCTCCTCGGTGGGCAGGCGCAGCGGGTCCCGGGGCGAGCGGCCGAGTATCGAGGCGCGCAGCGACTGCGACACCTGGTACCACAGCGGCAGCTTGCGGTTCAGGACGATGGAGTCCGGGGCGAAGGAGGTCACGGGCCATCCGTACCGGTAGGGGAAACCTCAGTGCAAGGGGCGGAAGTGCCGCTGCAGACCCTGCCAGACGTCGTCGTAGCGGGGCTGCAGGTGCTCGGCGCGGGCCGCGTGGGGGGTGAGGGTCACCGGCCACCGGGTCTCGAACATGAACGCCAGGCCGTCGTCGATCCGCTGCGGCTTCAGCTCGGCCGCGCTCGCCCGGTCGAAGGTCTCCCGGTCCGGGCCGTGCGCCGACATCATGTTGTGCAGCGAGCCGCCGCCCGGCACGAAGCCCTCCGCCTTGGCGTCGTAGGCGCCCTCGATCAGGCCCATGTACTCGCTCATCACGTTCCGGTGGAAGTACGGCGGCCGGAAGGTGTCCTCGCCCACCAGCCAGCGCGGCGCGAAGACCACGAAGTCCACGCCGGCCAGGCCCGGGGTGTCCGACGGGGAGGTGAGCACCGTGAAGATCGACGGGTCCGGGTGGTCGTACGAGATGGTGCCGATGACGTTGAAACGGCGCAGGTCGTAGACGTACGGCACGTGGTTGCCGTGCCAGGCGACGACGTCGAGCGGGGAGTGGTCGTACTCGGCGGTCCAGAGGTTGCCGCAGAACTTGTTGACCACCTCCACCGGGCCGGGCGCGCTCTCGTCGTCCTCGTACGCCGCGACCGGCGCCCGGAAGTCCCGGGCGTTGGCCAGGCCGTTGGCGCCGATCGGGCCGAGGTCGGGGAGCTGGAACGGGGCGCCGTAGTTCTCGCAGACGTACCCGCGGGCGTCCCCGTCCAGCAGCTCCACGCGGAAGCGGACCCCGCGCGGGATCAGCGCGACGTGGCCCGGCTCGGCGTGCAGCAGCCCGAACTCGGTGCGCAGCAGCAGACCGCCGCGCTCCGGGACGATCAGCAGCTCGCCGTCGGCGTCGCTGAACACGCGCTCCATGGACGCCGTCGCGTGGTAGAGGTGCACGGCCATGCCGGTGCGCTGGGCCGCGTCGCCGTTGCCGCCGAGCGTCCACAGCCCCGCGACGAAGTCCGTGGCGGGCCCGGGCACCGGCAGCGGGTTCCACCGCAGCCGGTTCGGGTCCGGCACGGCCTGGTTGAAGGGCGCCGTGCGGATCGTGCCGTTGCCGGAACGGGTGAACGCCGGGTGGGCGGCCGACGGACGGATCCGGTACAGCCACGACCGTCGGTTGTGTGCCCTCGGCTCCGTGAACGCCGTGCCGCTCAGCTGTTCCGCGTACAGGCCCAGCGGCGCCCGCTGCGGCGAGTTCCGGCCCTCGGGCAGTGCGCCCGCCACGGCCTCCGAGCTGTGCTCGTTGCCGAAACCGGACAGATAGGACAGCCCCTCCGCGGTCTTCCGCGCGTCCCCGCTCATCGCTCGCTCCCTCGCAACCCGAATCCTCGCGACCCGGTTCCTGTGACGCATCGATTCCTATGGCACACCGTAGGATTGCGGTTTCCCGTGCGCAAGAGGGCGCAAGAGGACTACCCCGCTCCGCTCCTCCCCGGCCGTCCGCCGCGAGGATGACCGGAACCAGACCCCCGGGGGATCCGGAGTGTCGGACCCGTGTTCTAGTCTCCCGTCATGTCGTGGACGCGGGGAGTGCTCGCCGTGCTCGCGGTCTGTGTCCTGGTGTTGACGGGATCGGCGGGCTGCGACTCAGGTGACGTGGGGGAACCGGAGGCCGGGGATTCGGCCACGCCGGTGGGTAGGCTGCTCGACACCGCCGACGAGGAGGGCCGGCGCTACCGCGAGGTGGACGCCGAGCGCGCCCCCGAGGTCGGGATCGAGGTGCAGCCCGAGGCCGACGACAGCTGGGACGTCCGGCTGACCGTCCGCGACTTCCGGTTCTCGCCGGAGGGCACGGAGGCGAAGGCGGTGGCCGGCCGCGGCGTCGCCCGCCTCTTCCTCGACGGCGACCACCTCACGCGCCTGCGCGGCCCGCGCTACCGCCTCGCCGCCGACCTGGTGCCGCGCGGCACGCACCAGCTCACCGTCCGCCTGTACGCCGACGACGACACCGTCTGGGCCGTCGACGGCGAGCCCGTCGAGAGCACGGCGGACATCACGGCCTCGGAGGCGGAGCCGACCGGGGCGACGCAGCCGGAGGACATCGAGGGCCGGACGGTCACCGAACCGGCGACGGACCGGTGAACGCCGACCACGCCCGGCGCGGCTTCCCCGGCCGATGCGGAGGCCGCGGTTCACCCGACCGGTCCCGCAGGGCATCATGAGGACCGTGTCCCACGCGACCCCGCTCCGCCGCGCCCCCGTGCAGCGGCGCAGCGCCGAACGGCTGACCCGGATCCTCGACGCCTGCGCCGACCTCCTCGACGAGGTCGGGTACGACGCCCTCAGCACCCGGGCCGTGGCGCTGCGCGCGGACGTCCCCATCGGCTCGGTCTACCGCTTCTTCGGCAACAAGCGGCAGATGGCCGACGCGCTGGCCCAGCGCAACCTGGAGCGCTACGCGGAGCGCGTGACCGAACGGCTGACGGAGACGGAGGACGGCGGCTGGCGCGGCGCGCTGGACGCCGTGCTCGACGAGTACCTGGCGATGAAGCGGACCGCGCCCGGCTTCTCCCTGATCGACTTCGGCAACCAGATCCCCGTCGGCGACCGCCACGCCGTCCCCAACCACCGCGTCGCCGAGCGGCTCACCGAACTGCTCTCCGGCTACCTGGGCCGCCGCCCCGACGACGACCTGCGCCGCGTCTTCCTGGTCGCCGTGGAGACCGCCGACACCCTCGTCCAGCTCGCCTTCCGGGTCGCACCGGACGGGGACGAGCAGATCATCGAGGAGGCCCGGGAGCTGCTGCGGGCATATCTCGGGCGCGTACTCGACTGACGGGCCGGGGTACCCGGCGACGTCCGCACGCCCGGCCTCTCCCCAACATGCCTACCGGTCGGTATGCTCACCCGGGACGAGCGCCGCCGCCCCCTACGGGAGGACCCGTGTCCCGCACCGCCCTGCGTATCTGCCCCCTGTGCGAGGCCACCTGCGGCCTGGCCCTCACCGTCGACGGCACCACGGTCACCGCGGCCCGCGGAGACCGGGAGGACGTCTTCAGCCGCGGCTTCATCTGCCCCAAGGGCGCCTCCTTCGGGGCCGTCGACTCCGATCCCGACCGGCTGCGCACACCCCTGGTCCGCAGGGACGGGGTCCTGCGCGAGGCCACCTGGGAGGAGGCCTTCGACGCGGTGGCCGCCGGCGTCCGGCCGGTCGTCGAGCGGTACGGGCCGCACTCCGTCGGCGTGGTCCTCGGCAACCCGAACGTCCACACCATGGCCGGCGCCCTCTACCCGAACGTCCTGCTCGGCGCTCTCGGGACCCGCAGCCTCTTCACCGCGTCCACGCTCGACCAGATGCCCAAGCACGTCTCCAGCGGGCTGCTCTTCGGCGACGCGAACGCCATCCCGGTGCCCGACCTCGACCGCACCGACCACCTCCTGCTGATCGGCGCCAACCCGCTGGAGTCCAACGGCAGCCTGTGCACCGCCCCCGACTTCCCCGGCCGGCTCAAGGCGCTCAGGGCCCGCGGCGGCACCCTCACCGTCGTCGACCCGCGCCGCACCCGCACCGCGAAGCTCGCCGACCGGCACGTGGCGATCCGCCCCGGCACGGACGCGCTGCTGCTGGCCGCGATGGCCCACGTGCTGTACGAGGAGGACCTGGTCGACCTCGGCGCACTCGCCCCGCACGTCACGGGCGTCGACGAAGTGCGCCAAGCCGTAAGGGACTTCACCCCCGAGTCCGTCGCCGCCGTCTGCGACGTGGACGCCGGCACGACGCGCGCCCTCGCCCGCGAACTCGCCGCCGCCCCCACCGCCGCCGTGTACGGCCGCATCGGCAGCTGCACCGTCCCGCACGGCACCCTCGCCAGCTGGCTCGTGGACGTCCTGAACATCCTCACCGGGAACCTCGACCGGCCCGGCGGCGCCCTTTTCCCGCAGGCCGCCACCGACCGGACCCCGCGCCCCGCCGGACCCGGCCGCGGCTTCGCGCTCGGCCGCTGGCACTCCCGGGTGAGCGGACATCCCGAGGCCAAGGGCGAACTGCCGCTGTCCGCCCTCGCCGAGGAGATCGACACCGCCACCGGCGCGGGCGAGCCCGTCCGTGCGCTGCTCACCGTCGCCGCCAACCCCGTGCTGTCGGCGCCCGACGGCGACCGGCTCGACAAGGCACTGGGCGCCCTCGACTTCATGGTGAGCGTCGACCCGTACCTCAACGAGACCTCGCGCCACGCCCATGTCGTCCTGCCGCCGCCCCCGCCCGCCCAGAGTCCGCACCACGACTTCGCCTTCAACACCCTCGCCGTGCGCAACCAGGTCCGCTACACCCGCGCCGCGGTCCCCCTGGAGCCCGGCCGGATGGCCGAGACGGAGATCCTCACCCGGCTCACCCTGGCCGTCACCGGCGCGCACGGCACCGATCCCGCCACCGTCGACGCCATGGTGATCGAGCAGACCCTCGCCAAGGCCGTGCGCGAGCCGTACTCGCCCGTGCACGGCCGCGACCCCGGCGACCTCACCGCCCTGCTCACCGGCGAGAACGGCCCCGAGCGGCGCCTCGACCTGATGCTCCGCCTCGGCCCCTACGGCGACGGCTTCGGCGCCCGGCCGGACGGACTGACCCTCGCCCGCCTCCTCGCCCACCCGCACGGCATCGACCTCGGCCCGCTGCGCCCGCGCCTTCCGCAGCCGCTGAAGACCCGCAGCGGCAAGGTGGAGCTGCTGCCGGAGCCGATCGCCGCCGACCTGCCGCGCCTGGCCCGGGCCCGCGCCGAACGCTCCGCCGGGCTCGTCCTCGTCGGCCGCCGCCACCTGCGCTCCAACAACAGCTGGATGCACAACATCCCGGCCCTCACCGGCGGTTCCAACCGCTGCACCCTGCACCTCCACCCCGAGGACGCCGCACGGCTCGGCGTGCGCGACGGGCAGGCCGTCCGCGTGAAGGGCGCGGGGGGAGCGGTGACCGCGCCCGCCGAGGTCACCGACACCGTGCGCCCCGGCGTGGTCAGCCTCCCGCACGGCTGGGGCCACGACCGGCCCGGCACCCGCCAGACCCACGCCGCCGGCGATCCCGGCGTCAACGTCAACCAGCTCCTCGACGGCGGCATGCTCGACCCGCTCTCGGGCAACGCCGTCCTCAACGGCGTACCCGTCGAGCTGACCCCGCTGACCGGTGCACGGCTGTGACCTGGAGTTTTGCGCTTATTGCTCGTATGTCAACGTCTTGTTAACGCTCCAGCACGCCACCTAACGTCGCTCGCACCGCCTGCCCGGTGGGATGTTCAAGGGCGAACGTTAGGTACTCACTCATGCTGACCATCCTCGGCTTCGCCATGATCGCGACCTTTTTGGTCCTGATCATGATGAAGAAGATGTCGCCGATCGCGGCGCTCGTGCTGATTCCCGCGCTGTTCTGCGTGTTCGTCGGCAAGGGCGCCCATCTGGGCGACTACGTCATCGACGGCGTGTCCAGCCTCGCCCCCACCGCGGCGATGCTCATGTTCGCGATCGTCTACTTCGGTGTGATGATCGACGTCGGGCTCTTCGACCCGATCGTCCGGGCCATCCTGAAGTTCTGCAAGGCCGACCCGATGCGCATCGTCGTCGGCACGGCGCTGCTCGCCGCGATCGTCTCGCTGGACGGCGACGGCTCCACCACCTTCATGATCACGGTCTCGGCGATGTATCCGCTGTACAAGCGGCTCAAGATGAGCCTGGTCGTCATGACCGGCGTCGCCGCGATGGCCAACGGCGTGATGAACACGCTGCCCTGGGGCGGCCCCACCGCCCGCGCGGCCACCGCGCTGAAGGTCGACGCCACCGACATCTTCGTCCCGATGATCCCGGCCCTGGCCGTGGGCCTGGTCGCGGTCGTCGTCCTGGCGTACGTGCTGGGTCTGCGTGAGCGCAGGCGGGTGGGCACGCTGTCGCTGGACGAGGCGCCGGTGCGGGAGCAGGAGCAGGAGAGCGAGACGGTGCTGGTCGGTGCGGGTGCGGCCGCCGGGGCATCCGGTGCGCGTGCCGGTGCCGGTGCCGGTGCGGCTCGCGGTGCGGCGGGCGGCTCCGGCGCGGCGGCCGACGGGGACGCCGGGTCCGGCGACGAATCCGACGCCGAGTCCGGTGACGACTTCAAGGGGCTCGACCCGAACCGGCCCACCCTGCGCCCCAAGCTGTACTGGTTCAACGCGCTGCTCACGGTCGCGCTGCTCACCGCCATGATCATGGAGCTGCTGCCGATCCCGGTGCTCTTCCTGATCGGTGCCGCGCTCGTGCTCACGGTCAACTTCCCGCACATCCCCGACCAGAAGGCCCGCGTCGCGGCCCACGCCGACAACGTCCTCAACGTCTCCGGCATGGTCTTCGCCGCCGCCGTCTTCACCGGCGTCCTCACCGGCACCGGCATGGTCGACCACATGGCCAACTGGCTCGTGGACACCATCCCCGACGGGATGGGCCCGCAGATGGGCCTGGTCACCGGCCTGCTGAGCCTGCCGCTCACCTACTTCATGTCGAACGACGGTTTCTACTTCGGCGTCCTGCCGGTGCTCGCCGAGGCCGGCCAGGCGCACGGCGTGTCGTCGCTGGAGATCGCCCGCGCCTCGATCGTCGGCCAGCCGCTGCACATGTCCAGCCCGCTCGTACCGGCCGTCTACGTCCTGGTCGGCATGGCCAAGGTCGAGTTCGGCGACCACACCCGTTTCGTGGTCAAGTGGGCCGTCCTGACGAGCCTGGTGATTCTCGCGGCGGGCATTCTGTTCGGCATCATCTGACCGTCGGACCATCAGGAAGGGACACGATCATGGCGCCCGGTGGGAACCGCGGCTGGCTGCTCCGCCTCGTCATCGCCTTCGGCTTCGCGCAGGGGGCGGTGTCGATGGCCCGGCCCGCCGTCTCCTACCGGGCGCTCGCGCTGGGCGCCGACGAACGGGCCGTCGGCGTCATCGCCGGTGTGTACGCGCTGCTGCCGCTGTTCGCCGCCGTTCCGCTGGGCCGGCGCACCGACCACGGCCGCTGCGCGCCGCTGCTGCCCGTGGGGGTGGTGCTCATCGCCGGGGGCTGCGCACTGAGCGGCGTCGCCGGGTCGCTGTGGGCGATGGCCCTGTGGAGCGGCGTCATGGGCCTCGGGCACCTCTGCTTCGTCATCGGCGCCCAGTCCCTCGTCGCCCGCCAGTCCGCGCCGCACGAACAGGACCGCAACTTCGGCCACTTCACCATCGGCGCCTCGCTCGGCCAGCTGATCGGCCCGATCGCCGCGGGCGCGCTGATCGGCGGCCCCGACATGGCCGGCAGCAGCGCGCTCGCCCTGGTGGTGGCGGGCGCGGTCGCCGCGGTCGCCGTCACGTCCCTGTGGCGCATAGAGCACCCGACGGCGGGCGCCTCGAGCAAGGTGCCGGGCCCGCGCGTTCCCGTGGGGAGCATCCTGCGGGCCCGCGGTGTGCCCGCGGGCATCCTGATCAGCCTCTCCGTGCTGTCCGCGACCGACATCCTCACCGCCTACCTGCCGGTGGTCGGCGAGCACCGGGGGATCTCCCCGGCCGTGATCGGTGCACTGCTCAGCCTGCGGGCCGCCGCCACGATCGCTTGCCGGCTCGTGCTGACGCCCCTGCTGCGGCTCCTCGGCCGCACGGTGCTGCTCACGACGACGTGCCTGCTGGCCGCCCTGCTGTGCGCCGGGGTCGCGCTGCCGGTGCCGATGTGGGCACTCGCGCCGATGCTGGTCGGCCTCGGCTTCTGCCTGGGCGTCGGCCAGCCGCTGTCGATGACGACGGTCGTGCAGGCGGCCCCCGACGAGGCGCGCTCCACGGCTCTCGCGCTGCGGCTGACCGGCAACCGCCTCGGCCAGGTCGCCGCCCCCGCCGCCGCGGGTCTGATCGCCGGCGTCGCGGGCGTGGCCGCGCCGTTCGTGATGCTGGGCGCCCTCCTCCTGCTCTCCTCGGGCGTCGCCCCGCGGACCCCTTCGGCGGACGTGGCCGGCCAACGTTCCCCGGCGGCCGGGCATGATGTCCCGGACCGGGTCGCCGACGGCCGCCCGTGCCGGCCAGCCAAGGGACGAACGTGATCCTGATCATTCTCTCCGTCCTCCTGCTCCTCGTCGCCGGCGGCTGCGCCTGCGTCGTGTGGGCGGCCCGCGGCGCATCGTGGACGCGCACGGTGGCGACGGCGACCCTGGCGGCCGGTGAACCGGTGCGCGCGTCCGGCCGGTCCGGCGGCAACTGCGGCCGGGACGCCGACTCGGACGGCTGATCCGGAGGCCGAACCGGCAGCCGACTCGTCTTGATCACCCAGTGAGACGCCCCGAGCCCTGAATCCGGCCGTCCGCTTTCTCACCAGATGGACGTTCGTGCCGAGTTGCGGTCCGGTGTCTTCCCCCGGCCGGGCACGGTCCGTTAACTTCCGTGACTCACACGCCCCGTACGACCCGCACGAGGGCGTCCGACCGCGGAGCACCAGCGCTCAGTGAGCCCCGGGGGCACCTCCATGACACGCGCCATCTCCCTGCACGACGTGAGCAAGACCTACGCGCGAGGCGTCCGCGTGGTGGACCGGCTGTCGCTGGACATCGCGCCGGGCGAGTTCCTCGTCCTGCTCGGACCCTCCGGCTGCGGCAAGTCGACCGTGCTGCGCATGATCGCCGGGCTCGAGGAGATCACCGAGGGGCGGCTGACGCTGGACGGCGAGTACGCCAACGACCTGCTCCCGGCCGAACGGCGCATGGCGATGGTCTTCCAGAACTTCGCCCTGTACCCCAACATGACCACCCGCGGGAACATCGGCTTCCCGCTGCGCGTCGAGGACCCGCAGACCGACCACACCCCGCGCGTGGACGCCACCGCCCGGATGCTGGGCATCGAGGACCTGCTCGACCGCTTCCCCGCCCAGCTCTCCGGCGGCGAACGCCAGCGGGTCGCCATGGGCCGGGCCATCTCCCGCCACCCCACCGCCTTCCTGATGGACGAGCCGCTGTCCAACCTCGACGCCAAGCTCCGCAACCACCTGCGCGCCGAGATCACCCGGCTGACCCGGGAGTTGGGCGTCACCACCGTCTACGTCACCCACGACCAGTCCGAGGCCATGTCGCTGGGCGACCGGGTCGCCGTCCTGCGCGGCGGCGTCCTCCAGCAGGTGGACACCCCGCGCGCGGTCTACGCCCTGCCCCGCAACGTCTTCGTCGCCGCCTTCATCGGCACCCCGCGCATCAACCTGCTGCGCGGCCTCGTGCGCGCCCCGCTGGACGGGGCGATGACCATCAGCCTGGGCAAGCAGTTCCTGCGCCTGCCCGAACCGCTCTCCCTGGACCACCAGTTGCTCCGCGTCCAGCAGGGCCGCGAGGTCATCGTGGGCCTGCGCTCGGAGGCCGTACGGATCGCGAAGCCCTCCGCCGCCCGCCCCGGCGAGGTGCTGCTCACCGGTCTCGTGGAGCACGTCGAGTTCCAGGGCCACGAGGTCCTGGTGCACTTCAACACCGGTTCGCAGCCGGCCGTCGTGCCCGACCTGGAGGCCCCGCGCCTCGCGACCCGCCCGGCCGGGCGCCGTCGCCGCGACGGCACGGTCCTGGACCGGCTGCGGGAACGGGCGGGCGCCCTGCGCGCCGGTCCGGTGGTCGTCATGGACGAACCCGAGGAGCCCGAACCCGCGGTCGCCGCCCCCGACGGCCGCCTGCCCGGCGACCTGATCGTCCGGACCACCCCCGACATCGACCTGCGCCACGGCATGCAGGTGCCCCTCCTCGTCGACCTCGCCCACCTGTTCGTCTTCGACCAGCACGGCGACCGGATCTGCCCGGCCCCGGCACGACTGCCCGACCTGGAGGAGTGATCCCGGACGTATGTCGCACTCCGGGAGGGTGAGCCGCGCCACCATCGTGGGAGCCCCTGGTGCCGTAAAACTATCGGCGCTAGTTTGGGGCTGACGACGAGGCCCGCCCGGAAGGAACGCGATGAAGGCACACGACGGCATGTACATCGACGGAGCCTGGCGCCCCGCCGTCGGCCGGGACACGATCGACGTCGTGAACCCGACCGACGAGCAGGTGATCGGCCGCGTCCCCGCGGGCAACGCCCTGGACGTCGACACCGCCGTCCGGGCCGCCCGCGCCGCCCTGCCCGGCTGGGCCGCCACCCCGCCCGCCGAACGCGCCGCACGCCTGGCCGCCCTGCGGGACGTGCTGGTGGAGCGCAAGGACGACATCGCCGAGACGGTCACCGCCGAACTGGGCTCCCCGCCGAAGCTCTCGCAGGCCGTGCACGCCGCCGTCCCGATCGCGGTCGCCGGTTCCTACGCCGAGCTGGCGGCGACGTACGCCTTCGAGGAGAAGGTCGGCACGTCCGTCGTCCACCACGAGCCGGTCGGCGTGGTCGGCGCCATCACCCCCTGGAACTACCCGCTCCACCAGATCGTCGCGAAGGTCGCCCCGGCTTTGGCGGCCGGCTGCACGATCGTGGTCAAGCCCGCCGAGGACACCCCGCTCATCGCCCAGCTCTTCGCCGAGGCGGTGCACGAGGCGGGCGTCCCGGCCGGTGTCTTCAACCTGGTCACCGGCCTCGGCCCGGTCGCGGGGCAGGCGCTCGCCGAACACCCCGGCGTGGACCTGGTCTCCTTCACCGGCTCCACCGCCGTCGGCCGCCGCATCGGCGCCACCGCGGGCGCCGCCGTCAAGCGGGTCGCCCTCGAACTGGGCGGCAAGTCCGCCAACGTCATCCTCCCGAGCGCCGACCTCGCCAAGGCGGTCAACGTCGGCGTCGCCAACGTCATGTCCAACTCCGGCCAGACGTGCAGCGCCTGGACCCGCATGCTCGTCCACCGCGACCAGTACGACGAGGCGGTGTCGCTCGCCGCCGAGGCCGCCGCGAAGTACGGCGACCGGATCGGTCCCGTCGTCAACGCCAAGCAGCGGGAGCGGGTGCGCGGTTACATCGAGAAGGGCGTCGCCGAGGGTGCGCGTCTGGTCGCGGGCGGCCCCGAAGCCCCGCGCGAGCAGGGATACTTCGTCAGCCCGACGGTCTTCGCCGACGTGACCGACGACATGACCATCGCCCAGGAGGAGATCTTCGGGCCCGTGCTGTCCATCCTCCGCTACGAGGACGAGGACGACGCCCTGCGCATCGCCAACGGCACGGTCTACGGCCTCGCCGGCGCCGTCTGGGCCGGGGAGGAGGCCGAGGCGGTCGCCTTCGCCCGCCGGATGGACACCGGGCAGGTCGACATCAACGGCGGCCGGTTCAACCCGGTGGCGCCCTTCGGCGGCTACAAGCAGTCGGGCGTGGGGCGGGAACTGGGCACCCACGGGCTCGCCGAGTACCTCCAGACCAAGTCCCTCCAGTTCTAGGGGGTGTCGTTTGGACCAGGTCGGCTCCAGGCAAGGGTGCTTGTGGGCGACCCCGGCAAGATCCAAACGACGCCCCCCAGCCCGCCTTCAGCCCGCTTCCAGCCCGTAGGGGAGTCTTCACCTCATGGCCGTCCGTACCGCAGTCCGTGCCGCCGTCGTCCCCGCCGTAGGCGCCCCCCTGGAGGTCACCGGGATCGAGCTGCCCGAGCCCGGCCCGGGGCAGGTCCGGGTGAAGCTCGCCGCCGCCGGGGTCTGCCACTCCGACCTGTCCCTGTCCAACGGCACCATGCGCGTGCCGCTGCCCGCCGTCCTCGGCCACGAGGGCGCCGGCACCGTCGTCGCCGTGGGCGAGGGCGTCGTCCATGTGGCCCCCGGCGACGACGTGGTCCTCAACTGGGCCCCGTCCTGCGGCACCTGCCACGCCTGCTCGCTCGGCGAGGTGTGGCTGTGCGCCAACGCCCTGGCCGGCGCAGCGAACGTGCACGCCCACCGAGCCGACGACGGCACCGATCTGCACCCCGGCCTGAACGTCGCCGCGTTCGCCGAGGAGACGGTCGTGTCCGCGTCCTGCCTCCTGCCCGCCCCCGAGGGCATCCCCCTCACCGAGGCCGCACTGCTCGGCTGCGCCGTCCTGACCGGCTACGGCGCCGTCCACCACTCGGCGAAGGTCCGCGAGGGCGAGACGGTCGCGGTCTACGGCGTCGGGGGAGTGGGCCTCGCCACCCTCCAGGCGGCGCGGATCGCGGGCGCGTCGAAGATCGTCGCCGTCGACGTGTCCCCCGAGAAGGAGGAGCTGGCCCGCGCCGCCGGCGCCACCGACTACCTCCTCGCCTCCGACACCACCGCCCGGGAGGTCCGCGCCCTCACCGGCAAGCAGGGCGTCGACGTCGCCGTGGAGTGCGTGGGCCGCGCGACCACCATCCGCACCGCCTGGGAGTCCACCCGGCGCGGCGGTCGCACCACGGTCGTCGGCATCGGCGGCAAGGACCAGCAGGTCACCTTCAACGCCCTGGAGATCTTCCACTGGGGCCGCACCCTCTCCGGCTGCGTCTACGGCAACGCCGACCCCGCCCGTGACCTCCCGGTCCTCGCCGAACACGCCCGCGCCGGCCGCCTGGACCTCGGCGCCCTGGTCACCGAACGCATCGCCCTCGACGGCATCCCGGCTGCCTTCGAGAACATGCTGGCGGGCAAGGGCGGGCGGGCGCTGGTGGTCTTCTAGCTGTTCTGTCCCGGGAGGTTGTGGACGGGTGAGCCAGGTCTCGACTGAGGGATCTTGAACAGGTGAGGGCCTTCTGGGTTCGGTATGGATTGCGACATCTACCGCCGACCGCCAGGAGGCCTTCCCCGACTGGCCGGACTGGTACAACCACCACCGACCCCACTCCGGCATCGGTGGCTACCCACCAGCCGGCCGCGTCACCCACCCGTCCGGTCGGCACACCTAGAGCCGCCCCGCGTCCTCGCGACGCGGTTCCGTCGCGGGCTCGGGGTGTTCCGAGGACGAGGCCGGGCGCCTGCGCGAGCGGGACACCGCCACGCCCGCCAGGCACAGCGCGCCGCCCGCCAGCGTGAGCAGGCCCGGCACCTCGCCCAGCGCCAGCCACGACATCAGCACGACCAGGGCGGGCACGGCGTACGTGGTCGCGCCCATGCGGCCGGCGGTCGTACGGGCCAGCGCGTACGCCCACGTGGTGAACGCCAGCGCCGTCGGGAACACGCCCAGGTAGACCATGTTGAGCGTCGCGGAGACGGGCGCGTCGGCCGCCTCCGCCACCAGCCGGCCCGTGAACGGCAGGCAGAGGACCGCCCCGACCAGGCAGCCGAACGTCGTCACCTGAAGGGCGCTCGCGTGGGCCAGCGCGGGCTTCTGCGCGACCACTCCGCCCGCGTACGCCACCGCGGCCAGCAGGCACAGCACCACCCCGAGCAGCGAGGAGCCTCCCTCGCCCGACATGGACAGGCCCACGGTCACCGCACCGGCGAACGACACCGCCATCCCCGCCAGCAGCCGCGGCGGCAGCGCGTCGCCCAGCAGCCGCGCGCCCAGCAGCGCGATGAGGATCGGCCCGACGTTCACGACCAGGGCGGCCGTACCGGCGTCCACCTGCTGCTCGCCCCAGTTCAGGACGACCATGTAGAAGCCGAACCACAGCAGCCCCGATACCGCGATCCCGAGCCAGGCCGCGCGCGGCGGCACGCCCTCCCGGCGCAGCAGACAGATCACGCCGAGCGCCAGGGCGCCCGACAGCAGCCGCCCGAACGCCAGCGCGCCCGGCGAGTACGCCTCGCCAGCGCTGCGGATCGAGACGAACGCCGACGCCCACAGCACGACGGTGACGGTGGCCGCACCGGCCGCGAGCAGTTCCGGACGGCGGGACGTGGTGGTACGCATCATGCTCCCGAGGCTAGGAAGGGAAGGTCGGGACGACCGGCGGATTTCGGACGGGGAGAACGGCACGGCTCAGCGCAGCGACACCGGGTCGATCCGGAGCAGCTCGGACAGCGCGTCCTCGCCCGCCGGAGTCACCTTCACCGCCCGCTCCGAGCCGATCCGCACGCACCAGCCCCTGTCCAGCGCGTGCCGGCACAGCGCCGCGCCCGCGACGCCGGCGAGGTGCGGGCGGCGCTCGGTCCAGTCGAGGCAGGCCCGGGCCAGCGGCCTGCGCCCGGTACGCCGCAGGAGGATCCCAGCGGTGTCGAACCAGGTGAGCCCGGCGTCGGTGAGTGCGAAACCGGTGTCCTGGCGCAGCAGTCCGCGCACGGTGAGCGCGTCGGTGACGGCGATCCCGAGCCGTCCGGCGAGATGGTCGTAGCAGGTGCGGCCCGCGGCCATCGCCGACCCGGCGCTGGAGGCCCGCAGCGTGCGCGGACGTTGTGCCTGGGGCGCCGTCTGCGCGGCCAGGTCCTCCACCAGCTGGGCGACTCGGTGGTCGGCGAGCCGCACGTACCGGTGCCGCCCCTGCCGCTCCTCGGCGAGCAGCCCGCCCGCGACGAGCTTGCCGAGGTGCTCGCTCAGCGTCGAGGCGGCCACCCCCGCGTACCGGGCGAGTTCACCGGCGGTCCACGCCCGTCCGTCGAGCAGTGCCAGCAGGCAGGCGGCCCTGCTCTCGTCGGCGATCAGCCCGGCCAGTCGCGCCAGTCCGGGTGCGCCCGGGTCCTTCGAGGTCATGCCCCCAGCATGCGACACGGACGGTTGGGCGAAGACCGAAGCATCCGGGCCGAGGAAGCGGGCACCAGACAGGTGGAGGAAATAATGGTTTTTGTCTATTTATTCTTTCCTTGAGGGGTTGAAAGCGTGTGCGAGCGGGAGGCGGCATGGTGGAGGCGGACGTACGGCACCGGAGCAACGTGACGGTGACCGGCGACGCCGACGGGCCGGTGGTGGTGCTGGCCCACGGGTTCGGCTGCGACCAGAGCATGTGGCGCCTGGTGGTGCCCAGGCTGGCCGGGCGCTACAAGGTCGTCCTGTTCGACTACGTCGGTTCGGGCCGGTCCGACCCGTCTGCCTGGGTCCCCGAGCGGTACGCGTCGCTGGACGGCTACGCACAGGACGTGGTCGACGTCCTGCGGGCGCTGGACCTGCGGCGGGTGACGTTCGTCGGGCATTCGGTGAGCGCGATGGCCGGAGTCCTGGCCGCCCGCACGGCACCCGAGCGGATCGGATCCCTGGTCATGGTCAGCCCTCCCCGCGCTACATCGACGACGACGGGTACCGCGGCGGCTTCACACCGGCCGACATCGAGGAACTGCTGGCCTCGCTGGACTCGAACTACCTCGGCTGGTCGTCCGCGATGGCACCGGTGACCATGGGCAACCCCGACCGGCCGGAGCTGGGCCAGGAGCTGACCGACACCTTCTGCGCGACCGACCCGGCGATGGCCCGGGTTTTCGCGCGTACCACGTTCCTGTCGGACAACCGTGGCGACCTGGACGGGTTGAAAGTGCCGACGCTGGTCCTCGAATACGAGGAGGACGCCATCGCTCCCCGGGGGGTCGGCTCGTTCGTGCGGTCGCGCGTCCCCGGCGCCGGTCACCCTGGACGCCACCGGACACTGCCCGCAGCTCAGCGCCCCCGATGCCACCGCCGACGCCGTACTCGACTTCCTGGACCGTGTCCATGGCCCCCGGCCGGACTCCTGACCCCGCGCCCGGCGAGGACCGGAGGAACTGGGTGCCCTCGGCCGCCACCCCCGGCCCGGAGGACAGTGCCGAGGAGCTCTACGACGCCGCGCCCTGCGGCTTCCTTTCCACGGCCATGGACGGCACCGTCGTCAAGGTCAACGCGACGCTGCTGGACTGACTCGGCCGCGAACGGCGCGAGGTGGTGGGCCGGATGCGCTTCGCCGACCTGCTCACCGTCGGCGGGAAGCTCTACTACGAGACCCACTTCGCACCCCTGCTGGGGCTGCGGGGGGCGAGATCGGCGGGATCGCGCTGGAGCTGCGGACGGCGACGGGCGGACGGCTGCCGGTGCTCGTCTCCGCCGCAGTCAAGAGGGACGCCGACGGTAAGCCGGTGCTGATCCGCACCACGGTCTTCGACGCCTCCGACCGACGCGCCTACGAGGAGGAACTGCTGCACCGCAGAAGGGCCGCCGACGAGGCCCGCGACCTGGCCGAGGCGGCGCGCCGGGAGGCGGAGGCGGCACGCTCCCGCTCCGAGGCGGACCGGGCCCGGCTGACCGACGCCCTCGCCGTGCTCCAGCAGGCCCTGCTGCCCGCCGACCTTCCCACCGTCCCGGGCCTGGATGTGGCCTCCTACTACTACACGGCCTCGCCCGACCGGCTCGGCGGCGACTTCTACGACCTGTTCGCCCTCGGCGCGGGGCGCTGGGCCTTCTTCCTCGGCGACGTGAGCGGCAAGGGCCCCAGGGCCGCCGCCGTCACCTCGCTCACCCGCTACACCCTGCGGGCGGCACATCTTCCACGACTCCGACCCGGTCAGCGCCCTGTCCACGCTCAACGCCGTCCTTTACGACCGCTACGGCCTGGAGGCCGACCCGCGCCACTGCACCGCCGTGGTGGGCGTCGTCGAACCGGACGCCGCCCGCGGCCGCACCAGGGTCCGCCTCGCCTCCGGCGGTCACCCGCCGGCGTTCGTGCTGCGGGCCCACGCTGCGGGCGATCAAGGACGACAGCGAGATCCAGCTGATCGACATCGCCTGCCGCATCAACGCCGCCGCACTGGAGAAGGCGGTGCGGTCGGTCCAGCCGGGCATGCGGGACCACGACCTGCTCGCCGTGGCCGCCGGGCACCAGCACTCTCTCGGAGCGGAGTTCCTGACCCACTCCGTCTGCAACGTCCGGAAGGCTAGCGGCAGTTGGTTTGCAGACGGGGCCTCGCTGCGCGAGGGCGAACCCTTCTTCCTGGACACCGGCTGCCACGGTCCCGGAGGCTATGCCTCGGACGCCGCCCGTACCGGCTTCGTCGGGGAGCCGTCCCCGGCCGTGGCCCGGGCCTGGACGCACCTGCTCGCCGCCTACCAGGAAGGTTAGAACGCCGCCCGCCCCGGCGTGCGGTGCTCCACCGTCCACGACACCGTCAACGCCTACCTCATCCGCCACCACCTGCCGCCGACCCCGTACGGCACTTGGCACGGCGTCGGGCTGCGCTGCTGTGAACTTCCCTCCGTGAACGGGGCGTCCCGGATGGACACCGACTGCACCCTGCGCGTCGGTCACGTCATCGCCCTGGAACCCGAGACCGCGGTCGAGGTGGACGGACGGCTCCTGGTCCTCAAGATTGAGGACAACTTCGCGGTCACCCCCACCGGACTGCGCCGCCTCACGCGAGCCACCACGAGCGACGATCCGGCATCGTGACCGTCCTTCTGGCGCTGGGCGCCGCCCTCTTCTACGGTGTCTCGGACTTCACCGGAGGGCTGGGCGCCCGCGCACGCCACCCCGCGGCCGTCCTCCTGGTCGCGCAGACGACGGCCACCGCGGCCCTGCTGCTCTGCCTGCCCTTCGTCACCGGCCGGTCCGCGGGCAGCGACCTGCTCCTGGGCGCCGGTGCCGGACTGTCCGCCGCGGCGGACAGCCTGTGCCTGTACGCGGCACTCGCCCGTGGCCCGATGACCACCGGGGCGCCCCTGGCAGCGGTGCTCGTGGCAGCCCTGCCCTTGGGCTTCGCCCTCCTCACCGGAGAATGCCTCGGCCCGACTGCCTGGGTGGGAGCCCCACTCGCCGTCATCGCAGTGGCCCTCGTCGTCACGCCCGGGGCCATCCCGTCCACCACCCCGAAGCAGGCCACGGTGGCCTACGCGACCGTCTCGGGCGTCGCCTTCTCGGCCTTCTTCGTTCTCCTCGGCCGCACCGCGTCCCCTTCAGGGCTCACGCCGCTGGCCATCGCCTACCTCACCGCCACGTGCGCCCTCGCCGCAGGTGCCTGCCTTGCACGCCGAGCGCGCTCGGGACGCCAGCACGGTACTCCCTTCCCCTGGCGGCTGAGCCTGGCCGCCGGGCTCGCTGAACTGGCGGCCCACCTCTGTTACCAGTACGCCGCACGCGAGGGGCTGCTGGGCATCGCTGCCGTCCTCACCGCGCTGTACCCCGCGGCCACCACCCTCCTGGCACGCGTCGTCCTCCGGGAGCGACCCACTCGGACGCAGCGCATCGGATATCCCCTGTCCGTCGGCGCCGTAGTCCTGCTCGCGCTGGCCGCGCCCGGATGAGCAGACGCCGATGCCCCGTGCGGAACACCGGCGGACGACTGCTGACGGCACACGCCGCGGTGCTACGGCAGGGTTAACCGGACCGAGGCGAAGGGGAACACGGCGGCGTTGCCCGGGTTGACCACCGTTCCGAGGACGGTGCAGTTGAGGTCGGTGTAGGTCGTGGCGCGCGCGTCGGTGTTGTTGAAGCCGCTCAGTGCGACGCTGGTGACGTAGTAGCAGGTTCCCTCGCTGGGGTCGACGATGCGGTTGTTGCCGCCCAGCAGGTCGCTGTACTCGAAGGAACCGGTGATCGCGCTCTCGGAGGCCGCTGCAGGAACGGTGTTCGCTCCCACGAGGAGAGCGCCGGCCGCGACTGCGACCGCACCGAAGGCGATGCGACGAGGTGTACGCATGGGTGTCCTTTGTCGGGATGGCTGACACGTCGCAGGCGCGCCGCTCGGCAACGCGTCGCTGCGTGTGCGTGGAGGGACGGCGGAGGAAAGCCGCCCGAGATGGCACTGCTCCAAGGATGCGAGCATGACAACCAGGGGGGCGGGAGGCCTGACCGAGATGAAGCACGTGGTGAAAAGGCGGCGCTTTTCTACGCGCGCACTCCCCCGGGGTACGCCGAGCGCATCCCCGTACCGGTCGCCCGTGCGGCCCGTCGGAAGCGAAGCCGTCCTCGTAGGGGGCCTCGTGCGCTCCTCGACATCGCGTCGGGCGACGGGCATGCTGATGTGAGGCGTTTCGTCAGGAGCGTCGACCCGAAGGGGCCTCCAGTGGACTCGACACCTCATCCCTTGACCGGCCAGGCCCGCAGGCTCGCCGAGGTCCTCCTCGCGCCCCACGCGCAGCGAGTTGACCGGACGACCGTGCCCGTCTCCCACATCGATGCCCTGCGTGCTTCCGGTCTCCTCGGAACCAGTGCCCCCGCAGCGTACGGAGGGGCTGGGGCTCCCGACGCGGTCGCCCGGGAGATCCAGGAGATCCTGGCGGGCGCCTGCTGTGCGACATGGTTCGTCCAGACACAGCACCACGCCCCGGTCCGCCTCCTGGCCCGGTCGGAAGAACCCGCGCGGGACAGCTTGTTGCGGCCCTTGGCCACGGGAGAGCTGCTGTCCGGGGTCGCCTACGCGCACGTGCGTGCCTACCCCCGTGTTCTGGTCCGTGCCACTCCGCAGCGGCGAGGATGGTGCTTCGACGGGGCCGTACCGTGGTACACGGGCTGGGGGCTGAACGACGTGATGCTGCTGGCGGGCATCAGCGATGACGCCGAGGTGGTGTTCGCCTTCGCCGACGCACGTGACCGGCCCGGGCTCGAGGCCTCACCGCCGATGCGGCTCGCGGCCCTGTCCGCGAGCCGGACGGTGTCGCTGAAGTTGAGAGGGCTGTGGCTCTCGGACGAATCCGTGGTGTTGCGGGTACCGCAGGAGGCCTGGGCGCGTCACGACGCGTCACGCGGTGCCAACACCTCCCCGGCGGTGTTCGGGGTGGCGTACGCGGCCCTGCGCCTGCTGGAGCAGTCTCCGGACGCGGAATCGACGAGCCGGACGCTCCGTGCCCGACTCGACGAGGTGCGCCGACGCGCCTACGCCTTGGACGAGCACCTGGAGCCGGAGGAACGTGTGCCCGAACGCCTGGAGTTGCGGACACGGGCCTACCACCTGATGCGCACCGCCACGACCGCTGCGGTGGTCGCAGGAGGCGGCCGCGCGATGGATCTCGACCGTCCGGCACAGCGTCTCGCGAGGGAAGGCCTGTTCCTGCTGATCCAGGGCCAGACCGCGCAGGCCAGATCGGCCCACCTGACGTCGCTCGCCGCAGCCGTCGAGCCGTAGCGTCCACCGCGAGGCGACGGCGCTCAGCACCACGACTTCCCCCGACAGGAACCCCATCGCCCCGAAGCACTCGAGCTGATCACGGAGACGATACATGTGAGCGAGGACTTCTCCGCGCCCCACGTGCCACCCGGACTGGCCGGCGTGGCATGTGGCGACGACACCGTCATATCCCATTTCCGCGAGACGGAGGAAGCGGGTTACCTCTGCAGTCTCCGAATCCCCACTCCGCATCCCTACTTCGGTGATCGCGGAAGCCGGAACACTCCCCACGATGCCCTTCTCGTGCGCACCGTGGTGGAGCAGTGCGCCTACGCAGCCCTCCAGTCCGCCGGTCTGCTGCGAGACAGGGAGGTGCCGTTGAACACCTGGTCCAGCAGTCGGCTGCTCGTGAAGGAACCTCCCCTGGACGAGACGAGAGGCGGGCTGCTGGCGAGGAGCCGGGTCGACCTGGTCCGGGCCACCCGCAGTGGACGCACCCGACGGGTGAGAGCGTCCTGCGTGATCACCTCCGCCACGACCAGGGAGGCGGTGGCCGTCGGGGAGACGCTGGCCGGGATCCTGGAACGGCGTCTCTACCGGGCCTGGCGGGGTCCGTCGGTCACTCGAGCCGGCGATGTCCAGCACCCGTTGCCACCCGAGCCGGGCGTCCTCCACGCGGTACGCGCGCGGCCGGAGAACCAGGTCGTGGCCGGCCTGAGCCGACGACCGGACGGCCGCTTCGTCGCCCTGCTGCGCCTGCCGGCCCCGCACCGTTACCTGCTGCCGCCGTCCTCGGACCATGTGACGGGCCGGGTGTTCGCCGAGGCGACGCGGCAGGTCGTCCTCGCGGCGTCGTCCCCGGGCGCCACCGTGCGCTCGATGGACCTCGCCTTTCGTCACCTGTGCACCCTGGAAGGTCCGGTGCGCATCGAAGCCGGTGCCGTCGACCGTCAGGCAGACACCGCCGCGTGGTGCGTGACCTTCCGCAAGGCCGGGACGACCGTGTGCGCCGCGACTGCTGAAACGCTTGGATGACACACCCTCCGGGGGCGGATGGCGCAACCGGCCGCCGCGGCCGCCAGGAGGTCTCACCAACCGAGTTCCGCGCGGGCGAGCCGGTCCAGCGCTTCGTCGAGGACGTGTCCGGGCTGCCCCAGGAAGAGGCGCACGTAGGCGGTGGGTGGGCCGAGCCGGACGGACGGTGTGCTCGCAGGGACGGTCATGCTGCCCGCTCCCGGCAGTACCCCGGCGGCCATGCACAGCCGACGGTAGTGCGCCTCCGAGCCCTCGCGCACGAAGCGGGGCGGTACCCGGAACCTGAGGTAGGCACTGCAGGTCCCGACGTGCACGGCGTCAGGCGGAAATCCGAGGTCGCGACGGAGCCTGTCGGCCACCTGCCGCCGGGCTGCGGCGTATCCGCGCCGCAGCCCATCGAGGAACGCGTCCGCTTCCTCCTTCCTCAGCCAGGCCGCCATGGCGGCCTGCAGAGGCAGCGCACAGCCGTAGGAACGCTCCTGCGTGAAGCGGGCCAAGTCGGCCAGGACCTCCGGCCGGGAGGTGAGGGCACCCAGACCCCAGCCGTTGCAGTGGAACTGTTTGCCCAGCGTTCTGGTGGCGAGCCAGGGAGCGCTGGTCCGCGGTATCCCCTCGACCAGCATCAGCAGAGCGTTGGTGGGCTGTTCACCAGGCGTGTGGAGAGCGTAGTACGCGTCGTCCAGGAGAACGGCCGCATGGTGCGCCGCAGCCGGGCTGATGGTGCTTTCGACCCTGTCGGCGGCCCAGTTGGTGCCCGTCGGATTGTGCTGCGGGTTGAGGACGAGCAGGCAACCGCGTCCCGCACGCTTCACCAGGACCGCGATCTCCTCGAAGGCTCGCGCCGAAGCGGGGCTCAGTGCTCGGTAGCGTTCGGTCACCTGCTGAGCCACATGGTCGCCCGGTGTCATGCCGTCGCCTTCCTGCAGGTGTTCGGCGGTACGCCTGATTCCCCTGTTCATGACCACGCGGCGGAACTGGACGACAGGAGGGAACGTGCTTCCCACAGCTCGGGGAAGAACCGGTGCTCGGCAGCCTGCCGCAGCCAATCGATCCCGGTGGTGCCTCCGGTGCCGGGTTTGTTGCCGATCGTGCGTTCGACCAGGAGCAGATGCAGCGCACGCCACTGGCTGAACGCATGGGCGACGTCCATGAGCGTTTCGCCCAGTCGGAACAGGTCGCTCGAAGGGCCGTGCTCGTCGTAGACGCGGGCCCACGCCCGACGTGCGGCCTCGGTGGCCGGTGCCCCGTCGCCGGATCCGTCGTCGAGGAGGCCGCGCCGCTCCAGCAGTCCCAGGGCCTCGTCGTAGACGCTGCTGCGGAACAGGGCCCGGTGGACGGATTCCGACACTCCGGCCACGTCCGCGTGCCGACGTGCCATGGCTTCCGATTTCCGCCCGAGCGCGAACTCCAGCATGCGGTACATGTAGGAGTCGATGCCTGAGGCTGCTCCGAGGTGCTCCCGAAACGCATTGAACTCGGCTGGTGAAATCCCGGCGAGGACATCCCAGGTGGTGGTGAGCGATCCGAGCGCCGCAGTCGCTCGGCGAAGGTTCCAGGTGGCCTCGTCAGCCCGGTCGACGACGAGAGCCAAGCGTGCCGCGGACACCTCCTCGTGCACCAGCTTGAAGAGCAACTCCTTCGCCTGTCCGATGAGGTAGAACGTCATTTCTACGGGCAGACGCTTCCTTCCCTGCCGAGGTCTTCGTGAGGTTCTGCCAGGAAATCCCCAATCCATTTCTTGAGTTCGTCGATTTCGCCGGGGCCGGCAGCTCGCCGGCCCGAATCACCGTTCATGGAGTCTTCCTCCTACTGGGGCGGTCCTGGTGGGTACCCGGAGTCTCCGTCGAAGGACGTGCTTCTTCGGACGGGTGTACCGGGTACTGCAGGGCAGCTTGTGCCGCATGGGACGGATGACGTGGAACGCGCGCCCCGTGCGGCACTTCCCCGGCACGGAGAAGAACGCGTTTGCGCATGGCGTGGCTGAGATTCCCGTCGTTTCGCTCACGGCTCTGCCGCGACGCCGCTGTACGGCGGCTGCTCACGCTGCCGGGGACCGAACGCCGTGGAGGGCCGAGCGGCTGGTTCGAGGAGATTTTCGCCACGTGGAACGACCAGCCCCGTCACCGTTCCCGGACCGCTGTGACCGCGGTCCCTGTCACGAGCCCTGCTGCGTTCCGTCGGCAGCGGCGCTCGACCGGCGCGAACCGGCGGCCGGGCGGTGGCGGAACTCGTCGGGGTACACAGGAGCGGTTGGGTGGAGCAGGGGCCCGGCGGGAGGCATGGCGGCCGGCGGCGGGAGGTGCGGGGCGCGGTCAGAATTTTCCGCCGTCCAGGACAAGCTCTGTTCCGGTCAGGTAGCCGGCGGCGGGGGAAAGGCAGAACGCAGCGAAGCGGCCGAACTCCTCGGGCCGACCGTACCGGCGCAGGGAGATGCGCCGGGGGCTCTCGTCCGGTCCGAGGGGCGCGGCCCCGGTGGGGAAGCGACCGGGGAGCAGGGACAGGACGCGGATGCCGCGGGGGCCGAGTTCGGCAGCGAGGCTGCGGGCGGCCATGGCCAGGCCGGGGCGCAGCCCTGTGGAGAGGGCGAAGTCGGGCAGCGGGGCCCTGGCGGATGTGGAGAGGAGGAGGGCGAGCGCTCCGTCGCCGGGCAGCGCGGGCGCGAGCGTTCTCGCGCATCGCAGTACGGCGAGGAACAGGAGCTCGAAGTGCGCGCGCCAGTCGTCGTCGGTCGCGCCGAGGACGGTGCCGCGCGTGCTGTTGCCCGTTCCCAGAAGGGCTCCGTCGAGTCTGCCGAACGCTTCGTGGGCGGTGCGCACGAGCCGTTCCGGTGTGCCCGGGTCCAGGAGGTCGGCGGTGACGCCGACGCTGTGGTGCGGAGCGAGCCGTTCGACGGCACGGTGGACGCGGTCGGGGTGGCGTGAACAGACGACGACTCGCGCGCCCTCGTCCGTCAGGGCCTGCGCGGCGGCGAAGCCGAGTCCGGAGCTGCCACCGGTGACGAGGTAGCAGCGTCCGGCAAGTCCGAGGTCCACGGCGTCAGCGGTTCCGGTCCGCGACGGGCGAGAAGCGGTGTTCCTCGCCGTGCCGCCAGGGAAACAGGTGCAGAGCCCATCGGCGCAGGCAGTTCACGTACAGAGCGAGGGCAGTGGTCACGGAGCGGAACTCTTCCGTGGTCCGCAGGGCGGGGAGTGCGCGGTGGGTGCGGTGCATGAGCGAATGGAGGTCGTGGAAACCGCAGTGACCGAGGAATTCGGCCTGCATGGCTGTCAGGCGGGGCAGCAGTGTGCGCAGCGCGGCCAGGGGGATGTCCGGGTCGAAGGTGGCGGCCACAAGGGGGTTGAGGGTGGTGGAGCCGAGCAGGCGCAGTTCTCCGTTGACGTAGACCAGCGTGGAGAAGTACTGGCCACGGCTG
Organism: Streptomyces sp. NPDC085944; assembly: GCF_040686295.1. NCBI lineage: Bacteria > Bacillati > Actinomycetota > Actinomycetes > Kitasatosporales > Streptomycetaceae > Streptomyces > Streptomyces sp. NPDC085944. The sequence goes on from NZ_JBFBJX010000003.1 coordinate 99,066, forward strand.
CCCAGCGGGACGTCTCCCCGGTGCAGGGCCAGCAGATCGGCGGGCGGGCTGAGCCAGATGCGCTCGGTGTGCGTGTGGAGGTCGTCGAGCAGGGCCTGGGCGTCGGGGTCGACGACCCCGGGCTGGGCGGGCAGGCGCCAGTGGTCGGGAGGGACGCTGTGACGGGTGACGCGCACCTCGAGGATCCGCTTGGTGCGGTACACGGATTCCCAGCACTGCTCGGCCACTTGGCGAAGCGTCGGAAGGTCCTCTTCTTGAATGCGGGCGATGCGGGCGCACACGGTGGGTTCAAGAAGCGGCGCGTACTTGATCAGGAGGTGCTGGAGACGAGAGAGGTACACGCTGCCGTCGGGCGCCAGACTGCGGTCCTCTGCTGTCCGGTGCGGGGTGTGTACGGGCTCCGCGCCGGGGGCGAGGTGGTAGAAGTGGCCGTCGGCCACCACGGCGTGGCTCTGGACGCTGCGGTACGGCAGCATGTCCCACCAGGCCCGTGCCAGTTCGGGATTGAGGTCCTCGGCGAGGACGGCGGTGACCTTCGCGTCGAGGGCGGGCCACGCGATGTCTACGCGCTTCATGACTTCCTCCAGCATGTCCGGGGACCGGAACCGACCCGGTGGCGGGCGCGAGCACATCGACGGGCACCGGCACACGTCAGACCGGTTGCCGGGGGCCGAGAGCGGCCATTACGCGGGCGGGGCCGCGGAAGATGCTGTGACGACCGGACCGGCGGGCGAGGTCGCCGCCCGCGGTACTCGCGTCGGGATACCGCTGGGTGAGGGTGGCGAGCAGGGCGTCGGCCAGGCCGTACACGAGCGGTACGCCGGTGCAGCGGTGAGGGCCGTGGCCGAACTGGAGATGCCGGTTGGGAGTGCGCCCCGGGTCGAGAACGGCGGGAAGGGAGAAGGCGGCGGGATCGCGATCGGCCAGGGCGAGCGAGACGATCACGATGTCGCCCGCCCTGATCGGGGTCTCGGCCAGGACGGTGTCTGTCCGGGCGAAACGCCACACACCCCGCACGATCGGGCCGTCCAACCGCAGGTACTCGTCGCAGAGCCGTCGGCGGGCCAGCGGCGTGCGGCATCCCTCGGCCCAGCGATCCTGCGCGAGCACCCCCAGAACCAGCGTGGAGAGGAAGTCGGCGGTGCTTCGGCGGCCGGCCACGTACATCTGGAGCAGTACGTCGGTCCATTCGTCCAGCAGCGCTTCACCACGCGAACCGGCGGCCCCCGCGCAGGGAGGCCGCAGCTGCGGAAGTGCGCGGACATGCTGCCGGAGTGCCCGGCGGGCTTCGGTGATCTCCGTCCTCATGGCCTCGCCGGTCATCGGACGGACGAGGGTGTCGGCATGCGCGCGCAGCACCGCGTCGACCTGTTGCGGGAGGCCGAGGAACCCCGCGATCGTTTCGTCGACCAGTGGCTCGATCAAGGTGGGAACGAGATCGGTGGTGCGCTGCGGGGGCAAGGCCCCGACGAGTTCCGCGCACAGAGCCCCGGCGTGCCGGCGGAACGCAGGCAGGGCCCCGCCCGAGGACGCACCCAGCGTGGCCGTGCGCAGCCTGGCGTGCTCGGGACCGTCCTTGTCGATCAGACCCAGGCGCATCGGTGACACGTGCTGGGCCAAGGACGGGTGAACGTGCCTCTGGTCACTGGACAGTTCCGACGCCTCCATGGCGGCGGAGGCGGCCGCGTGAGTGGTCACCCACCACACGTCGAACCGCTCGTACAGCCGGACGCGGACGACCGGTCCGGCGGCCCGCAGGGGTTCCAGGACCGGGTAGGGATCGTCCGAGGATCCCAGGTCGTGGGGCAGGTGGTGGGTCGGGCAGCGCGGATCGGGATCCGCCCCGTCAATGAGTGCCTCATGGTGCATGGGCGGTCCCGTCGAGGAGGAGGACAGATCCGAGGGGCCCGGCCGGTGCCGAGCCGGGGAACCACCTGGTTGCCACTCATCGTGATGCCCTAAGTACTCTTCGTCCACGGTGGGTTTGAGACATCCTGCCGACGCGCAAATCCCTGGCTCGACGCAGATTTCAGGGCCGCTGTGCCGGCGGACCCGTCGCGACCGGCAGGACCGGGACCTGCCGACCGGTGGCTGGGAAGGGTCGCTCCGGCCGGCCATCTCCCGGTGTTGTCGGTGCCGCGGTCGACCTCCCTGCGGGCTCGCGGCGGGCGACGCGAGGTGTCACGGCCATCCGGCGGCGCGGTAGTCCGGTGTCATGGCGTGCGCGGCGCGCATGGCGCACGAAGTGTGGGGAAGGAGCTGTGAGACAACCACGTGCGGTCGCAAGGCCAGCGGGACGTCGCATCTCCCGGAGTTCGCACCGGACCTGTTCGATGCCGCGTGCGCTCACTCCCCGACCTGCCGGCCTCACTGGCAGCGGCTCGCTCCCCCCACCGACGGGCGAACTGGAAAGGCGCCAGCCCCCCACTTCATCGCCCCGTACTGCCGCACGGGGAACGGAACACGGGCGAAGGAGTGCAGTCGAGCGCGTCCTTGCCGCGCTGGACAGCCCCTTCTTGCCGCGCTGGACAGCCCCTTGCCGCGTCCGGCGCACTCCCTCGGACCCCTCGACACGGAACCCGACCCGACTCCGCGACTGCCTCCAGCGGGAATCCGCACCACCGCGCCACTGACTGGAAGACGATGCGCCGGACATCTGGAGCACCGCCACGCCCGGTGCCACGCACACGCGTCCGGCCCCCGGTCGTCCAGACCGGTTCCCACCACGGAGAGCCTGAGAAGGCACACCTGCGACCTGACCGACCGAGCCCGGTACGAAGGAGAATGTCATGCGGTACGCAGTCCAAGTCCCCACTCGCGGGGAATTCACTTTCGCCGACGTGTTCCTGCTCCCCCAGGACTACCAGGGGGGCTCCCGGCACCACGTCGACCTGACGCCCGACGACCCGCCGAACACTCGGCTGCCACTGGTCTCGGCCGACATGCTCGCGGTCACCGGCCGGCGAGTGGCCGAAACCATGGCGCGACGGGGCGGACTTGGCGTCTTCTCGCACGACCTGGGCGAGCAGTACGTGGGAGAGGCCATCCGGTCCGTCAAATCCGCCCACCCGGTGTGGGAGACGGCCCCGACCGTCTCCGCGGACGCCTCTGTCACCGCGTCACGGCACGTGGCAGGCCGGTACGGACACGGTCAGCTCGTGGTGACGGACGGTCATGGGGCGGCTGTGGGCACAGTTTCCGAGCTGCGACTGCTCGGCGCCGAGGGGCACACCCGGGTGGGGGACCTGGCCGAGGAGCCGATGACGCTCAGCGAGGACACCGATCCTCGGGAGGCGTTCTTACGGATGACCTCTCATGGGGCCGCAATGGCACTGGTGCGGAGCGCTGGGAGGGCCGGCACCGTCGCCACCCCCCGGGGTGCCATTCGCTCGATGCTCTTTCCGCCGGCTCTCGACGCCCGGGGCCGACTGCTGACCGCGGTCGCCGTCGGCATGACGCAGGGGGCCGTCTCCAGGGCCAAGGCACTGATCGAATACGGTGCCGACGTCGTCGTCCTGCACACCCCGCACGCCGCGCAGGAGCCGGCCCGTCGGACTGTCGCGGCCCTGCGGGAGGCCCTGGGCGACCGAACGCTGGTGGCCGGAGTGGCGGTGACCGGGGAGGCCACCGAGGCCCTCATCGGTGCCGGCGCCGATGTCGTCAAGGTAGGTCTGGGCGGCGGGGCCATGTGCACCACGCGGATGATGACGGCCGTGGGCAGGCCCCAGTTCAGCGCGATCGTGGAGTGCGCCGAGGCGGCCCGCGGCCTCGGGCGCAGCATCTGGTCGGACGGTGGAGTCCGTCATCCGCGGGACGTCGTGCTCGCTCTGGCCGCCGGGGCGTCCTCGGTGATGGTCGGGTCGTGGTTCTCCCGGACCTTGGAGAGCCCACCTCCGTTGATGACCGGTGAGGACGGGCAGCGTTACAAGGAATGCTTCGGGATCGCCTCCCGGCGCGCGGTCGGCGCCCGGTCCTCCGGACTCGACCCGGTCGAACAGGCCCTGGCCTCGTACTTCGACGAGGGCATCAGCAGCAGCCGTCTCAGCCTTGACCCGCAGCGGCAGGGCCTTGAGGATGTCATCGACCACATCGCGGCAGGGTTGCGCAGCGGTTGCACCTACACGGGGGCCACATCGCTGCCGGAACTCCGCGAACGCGCGGTCGTGGGCGTGCACCACAGTGCCGCGGGTTACGCCGAGGGCGCGCCGCTGCCGCAGGGCTGGTGAACAGGTGAGCACAGTCCGGCGACTGGTCCTGTGGGACATCGACTACACCCTCCTGGATGCCACCGGCGCGACGCCCGCCGCGTTCCGGGCGGCCTTCGCGGACCTGTTCGGCCGACCCATGACCACGTTCGTGACGATGCGGGGCCGCACGGAGCTGCGGGTCGTTCCGGAGGTCCTGCGACTGAACGGTGTAGCGGACGACCCCTGCGGGGTCGCCGCTTTCCTCCGCGCCCTGCGCGGGCAGTCGCCGGACATCATGGCCCACGCACGCCGGACCGGGCAGCCGCTGCCGGGCGCCCGGGAGGTTCTGGCCCTGCTGGCCGGGTACCGCCAGGTCGTCTGCGCCGTGGTCACTGGGAACATCCAGAGCAGCGCCCACGCGAAGCTGGCGGCCTTCCACCTCGACGAGACCCTCGACCTGTCAGTGAGCGCCTTCGGAGAGGAACATGAGGACAGAGGGCACCTCGTGCGCACCGCTGTCCGCCGGGCGGCAGCGCGTTACGCGGCCGACGCGTGGGCGACGCCCGTGGTCGTCGGGGACACTCCGCACGACATGCTGGCCGCGCGGGAGGCCGGGGCGGTGGCCGTAGGCGTCGCGAGTGGCGCCCACAGCCGCGTGCGCCTCCTCGCCGCAGGTGCGGATCTCTGCCTCGACACACTTGAGGACGCAGCTCCCCTGATGCGGTTGGTGACGAGTACGGAGCCTCCGCCCACGTGAAGGCGCGGCAGCGGACGGCTCGGTGCCGTGGGCCGGGCACGGGCACGGGCACGAGGGTGTCGTCCGGCCGGCGGGAAGGATTCAGAGGTGGATCCGCTGACGCGCCGGAGGCTTGGACGATCGCGGAGACGGCTGTCCTCTCCTGCGCACCTCGGCATTATGTCCCGGACCGACGCACGACGGCCGCTCACGCCACCCGCCCGGTCCGGACGAGGTGGCCCGTCGTGCGCAAGCGGCCGCTCGGATGCCGGTCCGGAGCGTGTGTGCTTCACGTACGCCACCCCGGTGCCCGACCGAAAGACGCTGACGGCTGCGCGTCAGGCCACGGCCCCCAGGGCCGGTGCCTCGTGCCCGGACGTGTCCGAGGGGGCGAAGGGAGAGGTCTCGACGGCGAGGAAGGCATCCGCGGCGAGATCCATGACGACCTCGGCGCCCCGACCGTGCTCGCGCACGCGGGCCGCGAACTCCTCGGCGGGCCAGGAGCCGCGGGGCGAACCGGCGGGGAATGTCTTCAGCACCAGGGCATGCGTCATCGCGACACCTCTGCACACGGGACGGCACAGCCACCCGGTCGGTTGACTGTCTTCCCCTGTGCATGCCCCCGTACGAGCGCAACACGCCCCGCACCCCCGCCCAGGGCGGGGGTGCGGGGCGGACAAAGCCCAGCGGCAGGCGCGGGCGATACGGGCGTCCAGGACGGGGAGAAGCAGTTGTCACTCACACGGGTGAAAAGAGCTGCGCCTGCATCCTCCGGCCGGAGGCGCACGGAAGCGTGATCGAGGGTGCTCCCCGTGCCCCTCACCGCCCCTGGCCCATGCCGAGCAGGATCCCCCGGCCAGGGGCGGACCCCATCCACAACCGAGCCCACACGGGACGGCGTGCCTCCGTCCCCCCTCGGGCCGGGACGTCACGACGGGGCAGCCGTCCGACCACGGATGGTCAAGCCGGGTTCCGCCGGCGCAGGAGAGGGACCCGCGCCGTGTGGAAGAGAACGTCGAAGACGACCGCACAGCTGCCTCCGGAGCCGGGAACCCAGTGGATCGTCTGCGGGCGGTGATGCGCCCGGCCTCCGTGCTGGCCGTCGCCGTGGCGCTCGCCCTCGGGGTACTCACCTGACGGGCGACGGGTGCCCCGGTGGACGGTCCGGGGCCGGCCGACTACCTCACCACCCCCGGCGGCATGCTGGTCGGTGCGCTGCCCGACGTCGTCTTCACCCCGGCCACCGCCGTCCTCGACCCCGGCGACACCCTGCTGCTCTACACCGACGGCCTGACGGAGGCCCGCATGGACCCCGACCGCACCACCCTCTACGGCGACGAACGGCTGCGGGACTTCGCCGCCCGGCAGGTCTCCACGGCGCCCGGCGACGTGATCGCCGCCGCGGCCGCCCTGCTGGAGAAGCTCGGCGACGGCGTCGACGACGATACCGCCCTACTCGCCCTGGGGGTCCCTAGCCGTCCCGGGTGAACCGCTCGTACTGCTGGGCCAGTCCGTCCAGCAGCGCCGTCAGGCCCGTCTCGAAGGCCCGCTCGTCGATCTTCTCCTGCTGCTCTGCCAGGAGGTGGGCCTGCTGGAGGTGCGGGTAGTCGGCGGGGTCGTAGGCACCGGCGTCGGTCACGAAGCCGCCGGCGAAGGAACCGAGCGCCGAGCCCATGATGAAGTACCGCATCAGCGCACCGATGGACGTGGCCTGGGCCGGGGGCCAGCCCGCCCGGACCATCGCGCCGTAGACGGCGTCCGCGAGGTGCAGCGCGGCCGGGCGGCGGCCGGGGCCGTGGGCCAGGACCGGAACGATGTTGGGGTGGTCGCGCAGGGCCGTCCGGTAGGAGACGGCCCAGTCGTGCAGCGCGGTACGCCACTCCCGGCCGTCCTCGAACATCGACAGGTCGACCTGCGCGCTCACCGAGTCGGCGACGGCCTCCAGGATCTCGTCCTTGGTGCGGAAGTGGTTGTAGAGCGAGGGCCCGCTGACTCCCAGTTCCGCGGCCAGCCGGCGCGTGGAGACGGCCGCGAGGCCCTCCGCGTCCACCAGCGCGCGCGCCGTCTCGACGATCCGGTCGGTGCTGAGCAGGGGCTTGCGCGGTCGGGCCATGGCGCACATAGTAGGGCTGCGGCTTTAAACTAGCAGTGCTAATTTACAACGCGGGCCCGGTGGTCCGCCGTTCAAGGTCCGTCTTCTGTGGGGTGACTCGGCATGAATCTGGAGCTCAGCGAGGAGCAGGGCGCCGTACGGCGGCTCGCCCGGGACTTCGTGGCCCGGGAGATCACCCCCAACGTCGTCGCGTGGGACCGCGCCGAGGAGGTGGACCGGGGCATCGTGAAGAAGCTCGGCGAGGTCGGCTTCCTCGGCCTCACCATCGACGAGGAGTACGGCGGCAGCGGCGGCGACCACCTCGCCTACTGCCTGGTCACGGAGGAGCTGGGGCGCGGTGACAGTTCCGTGCGCGGGATCGTCTCCGTCTCCCTCGGCCTGGTCGCCAAGACCGTCGCGGCCTGGGGCAGGGAGGAGCAGAAGCGACGCTGGCTGCCCGGCCTCACCTCCGGCGAGTACGTCGGCTGCTTCGGCCTCACCGAGCCCGGCACCGGGTCGGACGCCGGAAACCTCACCACCCGCGCGGTGCGCGACGGCGACGGTTACGTCATCAACGGCACCAAGACGTTCATCACCAACGGCACCTGGGCCGACGTGGTCCTGCTCTTCGCCCGCTCCACGGACGCCCCCGGCCACAAGGGCGTCTCCGCCTTCCTGGTCCCCACCGACACGCCCGGCCTGACCCGCCGCACCATCCACGGCAAGCTCGGGCTGCGCGGCCAGGCGACCGCCGAACTGGTCCTGGAGGACGTCCGCGTCCCCGCCTCCGCGATGCTGGCCCCCGAGGGCAAGGGCTTCTCGGTCGCCATGTCGGCCCTCGCCAAGGGGCGGATGTCGGTCGCGGCCGGCTGCGTCGGCATAGCCCAGGCCGCGCTGGACGCGGCCGTGCAGTACGCGGGGGAGCGGGAGCAGTTCGGCAAGACCATCGCCCACCACCAGCTCGTCCAGGAGCTGATCAGCGACATCGCCCTCGACGTGGACGCCGCCCGGCTGCTGACCTGGCGGGTCGCCGACCTGATCGACCGCGGGCAGCCCTTCGCCGTCGAGTCCTCCAAGGCCAAGCTCTTCGCCTCGGAGGCCGCCGTGCGCGCCGCCAACAACGCCCTCCAGGTCTTCGGCGGCTACGGCTACATCGACGAGTACCCGGCCGGCAAACTGCTGCGCGACGCCCGCGTGATGACCCTCTACGAGGGCACCAGCCAGATTCAGAAGCTGGTCATCGGGCGTGCGCTGACCGGGGTTTCGGCGTTCTGAGTACGCGGCCTGAGTATCTCGGCGGATGTGGCGGGTGCCACATCCGCCGATCCTTCTTTCCATGAGTGACACACCGGTCAAGCAGCAGAACACCGCGGCCTTCTACGGGCAGGCCGTCGCCTCGTTCGCGGTGGCCATGGCCGCCACCGCCATCGGCATCTACCAGCTCCGAGCCGACGCCTGGGTGCGGGCCTTCCTCGCCATCGCCGTCCTGTACCTGGTCACCTCGGCCTTCACGCTGGCCAAGATCGTCCGGGACCGGCAGGAGGTCGGCCAGATAGTCAGCCGGGTCGACCAGGCGCGGCTCGACAAGATCCTCGTCGAGCACGACCCCTTCCAGAAGCCGGGCGGCACCCCTGCGGGCCAGCGCCCTTAGGGCCTGCCCGGCGGATCCTGTCGCAGACGCGGGGCCTGGCACGCGCATCTACGGCGTTGTCGTCCCTCGCCGACTCCTCCACGCTCGGCTTCGCTCGCGCGGGAGGGGCCCCCATCGCGTCGACTCCCTCCTCCGCCTTGCAACTGCACGCGCCAGGCCCCGCCCACCAGCGGCAAGGAGGCGCCGCGGCCTTCTGCGACCTGATCCGCCGGACAGGCCCTAAGCGACCGCTCACCTTCGGCGGTATGGTGGTGCTCCTGTCACCGAGAGGGGCGAACACGCGATGAGTACGGCGGCCGAGACGACGGGCGGCGACATCGAGCCGTGGGAAGAGGTCACGCCTGACGCGGCCCGGCGGCTCCTGGTCGCCGCCGTGGAGGCGTTCGCCGAGCGCGGGTACCACGCGACCACGACCCGCGACATCGCCGGCCGGGCCGGCATGAGTCCGGCCGCGCTCTACATCCACTACAAGACCAAGGAAGAGCTGCTGCACCGCATCAGTCGCATCGGTCACACCAGGGCGGTGGCCATCCTGCGCTCCGCGGCCCAGGGCGAGGGCGGCGCGGCCGAACGGCTCGCCGGCGCGGTCAGCTCCTTCGTCCGCTGGCACGCCGGGCGGCGGACGACCGCGCGCGTCGTGCAGTACGAACTGGACGCGCTCGGTCCCGAGGCCCGGGAGGAGATCCTCACGCTGCGCCGGCAGTGCGACGCCGCGGTGCGCGGCATCATCGACGACGGCGTGGCGACGGGCGAGTTCGACGTGCCGGACGTCAAGGGCACCACGCTGGCCGTGCTGTCGCTCTGCATCGACGTGGCCCGCTGGTTCAACGTGAACGGCCCCCGGACACCCGACGAGGTGGGCGCGCTCTACGCCGACCTCGTGCTGCGGATGGTGGGGGCCGAACCCTCGGGGGTCGCTCAGAGGTAGTAGCGGGAGACCGACTCGGCGACGCACACCGGCTTGTCGCCGCCCTCGCGCTCCACGGTGAAGGCGACGCTCACCTGGACCCCGCCCTTGACGTCCTCGACGCCGGTGATCGTCGCCGTGGCGCGCAGCCGCGAGCCGACCGGCACGGGGGCGGGGAAGCGGACCTTGTTGGTGCCGTAGTTGACGCCCATCTTCACGCCCTCGACCCGAATCAGCTGCGGCCCGAAGAGTGGGAGCAGCGACAGGGTCAGATAGCCGTGCGCGATCGTGCTGCCGAACGGCCCCGCGGCCGCCTTCTCCGGGTCCACGTGGATCCACTGGTGGTCCCCGGTCGCCTCGGCGAACAGGTCGATCCGCTTCTGGTCGACCTCCACCCAGTCGGTGTACCCGAGTTGCTCACCCACCGCCGCCTTCACCTCGTCGGCGGACGTGAAGATCCTCGGCTCTGCCATGTCCCGGCCTCCCAAGTCGTACTGGTCCAAGCGAGTCTGCACTCTGCGTCAGTCTAAGCAACTGCTTAGCATGGTGGTCCCCGCAGTCCGTGTCAACGAGCCCGCCGGACGAGTGGCCGGGTCGGTAGGGTTCGAGGGGTGCCCCAGATTCCAGAGAAGCTCCAAGAGCTCACGGTCGGCCAGCTCGCCGCGCGCAGCGGTGCCGCCGTCTCCGCCCTGCACTTCTACGAGTCCAAGGGCCTGATCCACAGTCGCCGCACCTCGGGCAACCAACGCCGCTTCAGCCGTGACACGCTGCGCCGGGTCGCCTTCGTCCGCGCGGCGCAGCGGGTCGGCATCCCGCTGGCCACGATCCGCGAGGCGCTCGCCGAACTGCCGGAGGGGCGCACGCCCACCGCGGACGACTGGGCCCGGCTCTCCGAGTCCTGGCGCTCCGAACTGGACGAGCGCATCAAACAGCTCAACCGGCTGCGCGACCACCTCACCGACTGCATCGGCTGCGGCTGCCTGTCCCTGGAGACCTGCGTCCTGTCCAACCCCGACGACGCCTTCGGCGAACGCCGCGCCGGCTCCCGGCTGCTCGTGGAGCGACGCGGTTCCGCCGCCAGGAGCGGCCGACGGCCGAGCGGCGCCCGGGAGCCGGAAGTGCCGTGCTGCGGCGACTGACCGAGCGGTGGCCCCGGTCCTGCTGCCGGTCAGCCTCCGGCCCGGCCGCCGTGCTGCCCGTCAGCCTCCGGCCCGGCCGCTTGTCAGCCGTCGTAGTCGTGGCCGGGCGTCAGCCGTCGTCGTGGCCGGCCGAGGTTCACTCCGCGTCGTCGCGGCGGGCGGAGGTCCACTCCGTCAGCGCCGCGGTGACCAGTTCGGCGTTCGAGGCGGCCCGGTTGCCGCCCGGAAGGAACAGGGTGTCCTCCAGGCCGATCCGGGTCGCCAGGCCCAGCCGGCCGGCCAGCCGCAGCACCGGCCACGCCCCGCCGTCCTCGCCGTGGAGCAGGACGGGGCGGCCGTGAGCCGTGCCGAGCCCGGTCAGCAGGGCCCGCGCCGAGCCGCGCGCGGTCGCCGGGTCGGTGTCCGTGACCTCCGCCAGGACCCGCAACACCTTCGGCGCGAGCGGTGAGCGCAGGAACCGGTCCGCACCGTCCGTGCCGGACCACACGCCCGCCTCCACCGGCACCCCGCGTTCGAGCAGCGCCGCGGCCGTCTCCTCGGCGCCCGGCTCGTGCCAGTTGACCGACGCGTGGTCCGGCAGCGCCGTCCAGCTCCGGACCCGCGCCACCCGGGCCGCCGGATCGGGCTCGGCCCAGGCGCCCGTCGTGACCCCGACCGGCACACGGGCCGGCAGCCGCGCCCGTATCGCCTCCAGTGTCGCCGCGAGCACCCGCGGCGACAGCGTGTCCCGCCCGCACGGTGTCTTCGGGTGGACGTGGACGTCCGTGGCTCCGGCGGCGACCGCTTCGGCCACCGAGTCCGCGACCGCCTCCGGCGACAGCGGCACCACCGCACCGTCGGTGCTCCCCCGCGCCCCGTTCGCACACAACTGCACCATTCCCCCATGGTGCCGGGTGCCACTGACAACGCCGCCGGGGCGCCTCCCGCGCCGTCCGGGCAGTGGGGGAGTGCCCGTCGCAGCGGCACGGGCGCCATCCGAACGGCGCCACTGGGGTGCCGTACCGGCCACCGGGAGTGCGGCATCCCCGGCACACTCCCGCGGCCGGCTACGCCGACATCAGCAACCGGCCCCGGCGGGCGGCCGCCCGCGCGTCCGGAGTGAGGACGGGACGCGGCACGAGGATGCCGCAGTCCGTGCAGACCGGGCCCGTCGAGGGCTCGTGGTCCAGGTCGTACTTCCACACGAGGCGCTCTCCGTCGCACACCGGGCACACGGACCCCGGCTCACGCTCCAGCGCCGAGATCAGCCGGCGCAGCACCTCCGCCAGCGGCCCGTCGGGGTGGACCCGGGGGTCGTCGCACCAGGCCACCCCGAACCCGCCCCAGGTCAGCCGGTGCCAGTCGTCCACGCTGCCCGGCCTGCGCAGCCCGTCGTGCTTCTCCTTCCTGCGCCGCTCCGCGAACCCGACCTCGTAGGCCAGCCACACCGAACGCGCCTCCTCCAGCTCCTCCAGTGCGGCCACGAGCCGCGCTGGGTCGGGGGAGCGGTCCTCGGGACCGAACCCGGCCCGGGAGCAGAGATGGTCCCAGGTCGCCCTGTGCCCGTAAGGGGCGAAACGCTCAAGGCACTTGCGCAGCGAATAGCGCCGCAGCGCCAGGTCGCACCGTGGATCGCGGACCTGTCTCGCCAGACTTCGGAAACCGGCCATCGCCCTGCACCTCCGTCACACCTGCACCTGTACTTCGGTCACTTCGGCGTCGTCGTACGGACGTCGCCGAATAGACGTATCGACAACCGATTCGGCTCCATCCGATTTCCGATGCCCCCCATAAGCCGATCCAGCCGCTCCAAAAAAGTGACGCATGTTCACCTTCCCACTCGGGGATACCGGCGGTAACGTCCCGCCACACCCCCGTCGGGAGGAGCTGCCATGCCACGGCGCACCCCACGCAACGCCCTCGACAGACTGAGAACTCCCCGCGGTCTCCACGGGTTCCTGAAGACCGCATCCGTATGCGCCCTCATTGCCGGAGCTTTGTCACCGCTTTCCCCGGCGATGGCCGCCGGGACCGGGTCCACCGAGGTCACGGCCGCCGATGCCGTCGCCAACGACCACTGCGGCGGCCAGTGTTCCGACATCCTGCCGCCCGGCCAGAACGGCAACGCCACCCTCGCCCAGATCCTCCTCAACCAGGCGTTCGGCACCCAGCCGGCGCACGCCGAGGACCAGCTCGGCCCCTACGCCGACCTCGCCGCCGGCTACAAGGGCCTCACCAACGACAAGATCAACGACTTCTTCAACGACGCCTCCTTCGGCGTCCCGGACGGCCAGGCCGCCTCCACCGTCCGCCCCGCCGGACGCGACGACGTGACCATCGTCCGCGACAAGAAGACCGGCGTGCCGCACATCACCGGCACCACCCGCTACGGCACCGAGTTCGGCGCGGGCTACGCGGCCGCCCAGGACCGGCTGTGGCTCATGGACCTCTTCCGGCACGTCGGACGCGGCCAGTTGACCCCCTTCGCCGGCGGCGCCCCCGCCAACCAGGGCCTGGAGCAGCAGTTCTGGCGCAGCGCCCCCTACACCGAGGCCGACCTGGAGGCGCAGATCGAGAGCGCCGCAGCCAAGGCCGGTGAACGCGGCGAGCTGGCCCTGGCCGACGTCGACGCCTACGTCGCCGGCGTCAACGCCTACATCGACGCCTCCGACAAGGGCCGCTACTTCCCCGGCGAGTACGTCCTGACCGGACACAAGGACGCCATCACCAACGCCGGCACCATCGAGCACTTCAAGCGCACCGACCTGATCGCGCTGGCCTCCGTCATCGGCTCCCTCTTCGGCGCCGGAGGCGGCGGCGAGGTCAACAACGCGCTCTCCCTCCTCGCCGCCCAGGAGAAGTACGGCGTCGCCGAGGGCACGAAGGTCTGGGAGTCCTTCCGCCAGCGCAACGACCCCGAGGCGGTCCTCACCCAGCGGGACGGCAGCTTCCCGTACCTGCCCACCCCGGACGACCCCCAGGGCCGGGCCCTGCCCGACGCCGGCTCGGTCGAGGCGGAACCGCTGGTGTACGACCGTACGGGCAGCGCCGGCGCGGCGGGCGCGACCGGTGCCTCCGCCAAGGCGGCCGACACCGCCGTGACCTCGGCGCGGCGCGGCATGTCCAACGCCCTGGTCGTCAGCGGCGAGCACACCGCGAGCGGCCACCCCGTCGCCGTCTTCGGACCGCAGACCGGCTACTTCGCCCCGCAACTGCTCATGCTCCAGGAGATCCAGGGCCCCGGCATCAGCGCCCGCGGCGCCTCCTTCGCGGGCCTGAGCATGTACGTCGAACTCGGCCGCGGCCAGGACTACGCCTGGAGCGCGACCACCTCCGGCCAGGACATCATCGACACCTACGCGGTCGAGCTGTGCCAGGACGACCACCACTACCTCTACCGCGGCACCTGCACGCCCATGGAGAAGGTCGAGCGGCACAACGCCTGGAAGCCCACCGTCGCCGACGCCACGGCGGCCGGCTCCTACACGATGCGCGTCTGGCGCACCAAGTACGGTCCCGTCGAGTCCCGCGCCACGGTGGGCGGCAAGAAGGTCGCCTACACCACCCTGCGCTCCTCCTACCTCCACGAGGCCGACTCCATCATCGGCTTCCAGATGCTGAACGACCCGGACTACCTCAACAGCCCGGAGCGCTTCCGGGGCGCCGTCCAGCACATCAACTACACCTTCAACTGGTTCTACGCCGACTCCGAGCACACCGCGTACTACAACAGCGGAGACAACCCGGTGCGCGCGGACGGCGTCGACGCCGAGTTCCCGGTCTGGGCCCGGCAGGCGTACGAGTGGCGGGGCTGGGACCCGGCCGACAACACCGCCCGGTACACCGGCGCCTCCGCCCACCCGCAGTCGGTCGACCAGGACTACTACATCTCCTGGAACAACAAGCAGGCCAAGGACTACCCCGCCGCCTCCTGGGGCAACGGCTCCGTCCACCGCGGCAACCTCCTCGACGACCGGGTGAAGAAGCTGGTCGCCGAAGGCGGCGTCACCCGCACCGCGCTCGTCAAGGCCATGGCCGAGGCCGCCCTCGCCGACCTGCGCGCCGAGGACGTCCTGCCCGACCTGCTGAAGGTGGTCGAGTCCGCGCCGGTGACCGACCCGGCGGCGAAGGCGGCCGTGGACGGGCTGAAGGCGTGGCTGTCGCAGGGCGGCGGCCTGCGCACGGAGACCTCGGCGGGCTCGAAGAAGTACGCCCACGCCGACGCGATCCGCACCCTGGACGCCTGGTGGCCGCTGCTGGTGAAGGCCGAGTTCGAACCCGGCCTCGGCACCGACCTCTACACCGCCCTCACCCGCAACCTGCCCGTCGACGAGTCCCCGTCCGCCGCCCACGGCCCGACCGGCGCCCACGCCGGCAGCGCCTTCCAGTACGGCTGGTGGAGCTATGTCGACAAGGACCTCCGGGCCGTGCTCGGCGAGTCCGTCAAGGGCCCGCTCGCGCACACGTACTGCGGCGACGGCGACCTGGCCGCCTGCCGGGACACCCTGGTCTCCACCCTCAAGGAGGCCGCGGGCCGCACGGCCGCCCAGGTCTATCCCGGCGACGACAACTGCTCGGCCGGGGACCAGTGGTGCGCCGACTCGGTGATCCACCGCACCCTCGGCGGCATCAAGCACGGCGGCATCGGCTGGCAGAACCGGCCGACCTACCAGCAGGTCGTGGAGTTCACGTCGCACCGGTGACCGGCCGGGTCGACGGTCACTTGTAGAGCAGGTACTGGCGGCGGATCCTGCGGAACGCCGCCAGTTCCCTCTCCCAGCCGTCCACCACCTCGTCGGTGTCCGCGCCCGCGTCGATCATCGTGCGCACCTGCGTGGACCCGGTGAGCCTGTCGATCCAGTTGTCCGGCCGCCAGGCGAAGCCCTCCCAGGTCCGCCTGGCGGTCACCAGGAGGGCGATGCCGGTGCGCACCGGGTCGAACGCGGCCCGGTCGTGCACATGAAGCTGCACACCGCCGACGGTCCTGCCCGCGAACTTGGAGAAGGTGGGCGCGAAGTACGCCTCCCTGAACCGCACACCCGGCAGGCCGGCCCCGTTCGCGGCGGCGGCCCAGCCCCCGTCGATCCCCTCGGCGCCCAGCAGTTCGAACGGGCGGGTGGTGCCGCGCCCCTCGGAGAGGTTCGTGCCCTCGAACAGACAGGTCCCCGAGTACACCAGCGCGCACTCCGGCGTCGGCATGTTCGGACTCGGCGGCACCCAGGGCAGTTCGGAGGCGTCGTAGAACTCCGAGCGCTTCCAGCCCGTCATCGTCACCGTCTCCAGCGGCACCGGCGACTCGAGGAACTCTCCGTTGAACAGCAGCGCCAGCTCGGCGACCGTCATGCCGTGCGCCTGCGCGATCGGCTGCCGCCCGACGAAGGTGGCGAACTCCTCGTGCAGGACCGGCCCGAGGGCCGCCCGCCCGGTCACCGGGTTCGGCCGGTCCAGGACCACGAACCGCTTCCCCGCGAGCGAGGCCGCCTCCATGCAGTCGAACAGCGTCCAGATGTACGTGTAGAAGCGCGCGCCCACGTCCTGGATGTCGAAGACGACGGTGTCCACACCGGACGCCGTGAACACGTCCGCGAGCGGCTGTCCGTTCTTGAGGTACGTGTCGTACACCGGCAGCCCGGTCGCGGGGTCGTCGTAGCGGCCCTCCGAGCCGCCCGCCTGCGCCGTGCCCCGGAAGCCGTGCTCGGGGCCGAAGACGGCGGTCAGGTTCACCCGGTCGTCGGCGTGCATGACGTCGACGATGTGGCGTACGTCGCGGGTGATGCCGGTCGGGTTGGTGACGATGCCGACCTTCTGCCCGTCGAGCGGGGCGTAGCCGCCGTCCGCGAGGCGCTCGAAGCCGGTGCGCAGCCGACGGCCCCCGTGCCCCGCGGGTGCCGCGTGTGCCGTGCCGGTCGACACGGCGGCGGCGGTGGTGGTGCCGGCCGCGACCGCGGCCGTCGTGGCGAGCAGGTTGCGTCTGGACAGCGTCATGCGGTGACCTCCGTGATCGCGGCGGGTGTCATGCGCACGCACGCTAACCCGCGCTCGGGCCGCAGGGAATGGAGTAGACCGCGGTTCGCCTCTTCCGCCGTACATACCGACTGGTTAGTCTGGCGCTCCAACGGGCAGCGGGCAGTGCCCGAAGCGTGTCGCGTGTCGAAGGAGACCGATGGTGGAAGCCGTGCAGGATGCCGGAGTCGTCGTCACCGGGGCGGGAGGCGGCATCGGGGCCGCGCTGGCCCGGCGATTCGCCGCCGAGGGGGCCCGGGTCGTCGTCAACGACCTGGACGCCGTGCGGGCGAAGGCCGTCGCCGACGAGATCGGCGGCGTCGCGGTTCCCGGCGACGCCTCCGCGATCATCACCGAGGCCCGTGACGCGCTGGGCGGCACGGTCGACGTGTACTGCGCCAACGCGGGCGTGGGATGCGGCGGTTCGGAGGCGGCGGAGGAGTCCGTCTGGGCACTGGCCTGGGACGTCAACGTCATGGCACACGTCCGCGCGGCCCACGCACTGCTCCCCGACTGGCTGGAGCGCGGCAGCGGCCGCTTCGTCTCCACCGTCTCCGCCGCCGGACTGCTCACCATGATCGGCGCCGCCCCGTACAGCGTCACCAAGCACGGCGCGTACGCCTTCGCCGAGTGGCTGTCCCTGACGTACCGCCACCGCGGGATCAAGGTCCACGCCATCTGTCCGCAGGGCGTGCGCACCGACATGCTGGCCGCCACCGGCAGCGCCGGCGACCTGGTGCTGCGGCCCACCGCGATCGAACCGGGCGACGTCGCGGACGCCCTGTTCCAGG
The DNA here is from genome assembly GCF_040686295.1 of Streptomyces sp. NPDC085944. NCBI lineage: Bacteria > Bacillati > Actinomycetota > Actinomycetes > Kitasatosporales > Streptomycetaceae > Streptomyces > Streptomyces sp. NPDC085944. Next base: position 116,551 of record NZ_JBFBJX010000003.1, read on the forward strand.
GTATCGAGGAGGACCGCTTCCTGATCCTGCCGCACCCCGAGGTCGCCGGGTACTACCAGGCGCGGGCCGCCGACCCCGACCGCTGGATGCGCGGCATGAACCGGGTCCAGCGGCAGTGGGAGGAAACGACGGCCGGGTGACCGCACGCCCGGCGCCCGCCCCGCGCCGGGCGCCCTGCCCGACGCGCCGAAGCCGGAAAGTGGGAAGATCCTCCGTCGGGAACCGCGTTCCCCTACGCGGCAGGACCCGACAGTGAACGGACAGCGAAACGGAAAGGCAGGTGACGGCAGTGCCCAGGACCACGGACGGGGACGGCACTCCGGTGCCGCAGCGGCTCCTGGCCGCCGCCACCCGGCTCTTCGCCGAGCAGGGCTACGACCGCACCTCGGTACAGGAGATCGTCGAGGCGGCAGGCGTCACCAAGGGGGCGCTGTACCACTACTTCGGCTCCAAGGACGATCTCCTGCACGAGGTGTACGCGCGCGTGCTGCGCCTCCAGCAGGAACGCCTGGACGCCTTCGCGGACGCCGACGAGCCGGTCGAGAAGCGGGTGCGGGACGCGGCGGCCGACGTCGTCGTCACCACCATCGAGAACCTCGACGACGCGTCGATCTTCTTCCGCTCCATGCACCAGCTCAGCCCGGAGAAGAACAAGCAGGTGCGTGCGGAGCGCCGGCGCTACCACGAGCGCTTCCGGGCGCTCATCGAGGAGGGGCAGCGGACCGGCGTCTTCACCAAGGAGACCCCGGCCGACCTGGTGGTGGACTACCACTTCGGCTCCATCCACCACCTGTCCACCTGGTACCGCCCCGACGGCCCGCTCAGCCCGCAGGAGGTCGCCGACCACTTGGCGGACCTGCTGCTGCGGGCGCTGCGTCCGTGAGACGCCCGGTGAGGTGATCGGCCAGGGCCGCCGCCGCGGGATTGCGCGGCCGCGGCCCGCGCCCGGCCAGTACGACGGTCCGGCCCGGCTCCGGCTGCCGGATCTCCACACACGGCAGCCCGGCGCGCTCACCGATCCGGCGCGGCACGAACGCCACGCCGATCCCGGCCCGCACCGGGTCGACCAGCAGCCCGATCCGGGTCACGTCACAGGTGATGCGGCGCTCCAGACCGCAGTGGGCCGCGAGCCGTCCATCTGTTGGACCGCTGCTCGGTCCGCGAGCCAGCCAGGAGGCATGACGCGCAGACCCTCGTCCTGGCCCCGTCTCCTCGTCTTCCTCCGTGCCCTCGCGCGCGCCGACCACCACTGCTCGGGCGGCTATTGACCGGCTGCCCGCGGGAAGGCGGTCAGAGGTACTTCTTGATCTCCCGGCGGGCCAGCGAACGCTGGTGCACCTCGTCCGGGCCGTCGGCGATCATCAGTGTCCGCGCGCCCGCGTACAGCTCGGCCAGCGGGAAGTCCTGGCTCACGCCGCCCGCGCCGTGCAACTGGATCGCACGGTCGATGATGTCGACCACCGCGCGGGGCGTGGCGATCTTGATGGCCTGGATCTCGGTGTGCGCACCCCGGTTGCCGACGGTGTCCATCAGCCAGGCGGTCTTCAGCACGAGCAGCCGCAACTGCTCGACGGTGACCCGGGCGTCCGCGATCCAGTTGTGCACCACCCCCTGCTGGGCCAGCGCCTTGCCGAAGGCCTCGCGGGACACCGCGCGGCGGCACATCAGCTCGATCGCCCGCTCCGCCATGCCGATCAGCCGCATGCAGTGGTGGATCCGGCCGGGACCGAGCCGGGCCTGGGCGATGGCGAAGCCGCCGCCCTCCTCGCCGATCAGGTGGGACACGGGCACGCGCGCGTGGTCGAAGGTCACCTCGGCGTGGCCGCCGTGGTAGTGGTCCTCGTAGCCGAAGACCTGCATGGCCCGGTCGACCGTCACCCCTGGCGTGTCGCGCGGAACCAGCACCATCGACTGCTGGCGGCGGATGTCCTCGCCGTCCGGGTCGGTCTTGCCCATCACGATGAAGATCCCGCAGTCCGGGTTCATCGCCCCGGAGATGTACCACTTGCGGCCCGTGACGACGTACTCGTCGCCGTCCCGCTCGATGTGCGTGGTGATGTTCGTGGCGTCCGAGGAGGCCACGTCGGGCTCGGTCATCGCGAACGCGGAGCGGATCTCACCGGCGAGCAGCGGCTGAAGCCACCGCTTCTTCTGCGCCTCGTCACCGAACTGGGCCAGCACCTCCATGTTCCCGGTGTCCGGCGCCGCGCAGTTCGTCGCGGTCGGCGCCAGCTGCGGACTGCGGCCGGTGATCTCGGCGAGCGGGGCGTACTGCAGGTTGGTGAGGCCGGCGCCGTGCTCGGCGTCGGGGAGGAACAGGTTCCACAGCCCCCGGCGGCGGGCCTCGGCCTTGAGGTCCTCCACGACCTGCGGGGTCTCCCACGGGGAGGCGAGCCGCGCGCGCTGCTCGTGGGCCACCTGCTCGGCCGGGTAGACGTACTCGTCCATGAAGGCGAGCAGCCTGGCGCGGAGTTCCTCGGTGCGTGTGTCGTACGCGAAGTCCATGGGGGTCAGCCCTTCTGAAGGGTGGTCAGGCCGTGCTCGATGAAGACGGGGACGAGGTCGCCGATGCGGTCGAAGCCGCGGCCGACCGTCTGGCCCAGCGTGTAGCGGTAGTGGATGCCCTCCAGGATCACGGCGAGCTTGAACCACGCGAACGCCGTGTACCAGGCGACCGTCGTGACGTCGCGCCCCGAGCGGGCGGCGTACCGCTCGATCAGTTCGGCGGGCGCGGGGTGGCCGGGGGCCTGGGCGGTGGTGGAGACGGGGGAGTCGGCCATGCCGAGCGGGCTGCTGTACATCACCAGCAGGCCGAGGTCGGTCAGCGGGTCGCCGAGCGTGGACATCTCCCAGTCGAGGATGGCCCGGATCTCGTCGCCCTCGCCGCCGATCAGGACGTTGTCGAGGCGGTAGTCGCCGTGCACGACCGTGGGGGCGGGGGAGCGGGGCAGCTCCCGGCCGAGGGTGGCGTGCAGTTCGTCGATGCCGGCCAGGTCACGGTTGCGGGAGGCGTCGAGCTGCTTGGCCCAGCGGCGCAGCTGGCGGTCCAGGAAGCCCTCGGGGCGCCCGAAGTCCGCGAGGCGCACCTCGGCGGGGTCCACCGCGTGCAGCCCGACCAGCGTGTCGACCAGGTTCAGCACCGCGGCGCGGGTGCGCTCCGGGCCGAGGGGCGCGAGCTGCTCGGCGGTGCGGTACGGGGTGCCCTCCACGAACTCCATCACGTAGAACGGCGCCCCCAGCACCTCCTCGTCCTCGCACAGCAGCACCGGGCGCGGCACGGGCACGTCCGTCGGATGCAGGGCGCTGATGACGCGGTGCTCGCGCCGCATGTCGTGCGCGGTGGCCAGGACGTGGCCGAGCGGCGGGCGGCGTACGACCCAGCGGGCGGCACCGTCCGAGACGGCGTAGGTGAGGTTCGACCGTCCGCCCTCGATCAGTCGGCCGGACAGCGGCCCGGTCACCAGGCCGGGCCGCTCGCGGTCGAGCAGGACGCGCAACCGGTCGAGATCGAGTCCGGGCGGGTGATCGGGGCTCATCGGCTCTCCTGGGGCAGGCGAACGGTACCCCCACATGATGCCGACCGGTCGGTATGTCGTCCAGTGGGCGGACGGAACGTGACCGGTGTTACGGGCAGGTCGGGCGCGGCTTCGGGTTCAGAGAACCAGGACCGCCCCGCAGGCGGCGAGAGCGAGCGTGCACAGAGCCGCGGCGGCGGCATGCGGCGGAGTGAGCGTACGGGGTCTGTTCGCCGCGGCGAGGGTGCGGATACGACCGTGGGCGATGCGGAGGAAGGCCAGCCAGAGGACGCAGCACAGGGCGACGGCCAGCACCGAGACGGCCGTCGCGCCCCCGTGCAGCGCGGCCTTCACGGCGAGTACGGCGACGACCGTGCCGGACAGGGTGGTACGCCGCCAGGCGAGCCGGGTGCGCTCGGGCTGGAGCCCGGGATCGCGGTCCGCGGGGTCCGTGTCGGCGCCGCTCACGCTCAGCCCTCCCAGCCGACGAGGACCACGACGACCATGACGACCGCTACCACGGCCACGACCAGGCTGAGCAGCGCCGGGAAGCGGGAGACGGGGAGGTCCTCGCCCCGGCGCATGGCGCGCTCGCAGCGTGCCCAGTGGTTCACGGCCCGCAGCGAGCACAACACCCCGGCGGCGAGCAGCGCGAGCGCGAGCCCGACCCGCCAGCCCCACCGCAGGTCGGGCAGGAACTGGTCCACCGCGAACCCGCCGCCGATCAGCGCGAGGGCGGTACGCAGCCAGGCCAGGAACGTACGCTCGTTGGCCAGCGAGAACCGGTAATCGGGAGTTCCCCCTTCCCGCCGCACCTCAGCGGGCACGAACCACAACCGAACACTCCGCGCAAATTCACTCACCCGGGGACCCTATCCGCCGCTCCGCCCCTTGGCAGCGTGCACCCACCCGCCCCGCCCCGTAGCTGCGTGCAGTCGCCGCCCCGCCCCCTCCAGCTGCGGGCAGTCGTGCCGCCGGGGCGGCGCGGGTGGGCGCTGGGGGTACCTCCCAGGCCGTTCAGGCACTGGGGGAGGCACCCGGCCCGGGCCCCCGCCCCCCGCCCCAGCCCCGCGCCGGGCGAGGAGGAAACGCCGGACCACTCACCCCCGCCGAGCCCGCAGCCGCGCATACGCCGCCGCCCCGTCCGGCACGAACTCCCACACTCCCTCCCCGACCCGCCGCTCCAGCTCCCCCTCGGACAGGAATCCGTACCACGCCACCTCCTCCACCTGAGGAGACACCGCCCCCGCCACCCGCACCTCGTACACCGCCGACCACCACGACCGCCCCGCCCCGTCGTCGTACAGGAACTTGAAGAGGAACTCCGGCCGCGGCAGCCCGCTCACCCCCAGCTCCTCCTCCGCCTCCCGCAGCGCCGCGTCGTCGTACGACTCGCCCGCGCCCACCACCCCGCCGACGAACATGTCGTACAGCGCGGGAAACACCAGCTTCGAAGCCGTCCGGCGGTGGACGAACACCCGTCCCTCGGGGTCGCGCGCCCACACGAAGACGCACCGGTGCCGCAGCCCCCGGTCGTACACGTCGCCCCGCCGGGCCCGCCCGACCACGCGGTCGTTCTCGTCGACGACGTCGAGGATCTCGTCAGCAGAACTCATCCGCCCATCCAAGCAGCTCGCCCATCGAAGCAGCCCGCCCATCGAAGCAGCTCGCCCATCCGAACAGCTCGCCCATCGAAGCAGCCCGCCCGGCCGACCAGCCCCGCCCGGCCCCGCCGTACCGCAGTGCCCGTCAGCCCCGCTCCAGCGCCGGTTCCCGCCCGCTCTCGCCCGTCCCCGTGCCCGCCCCCTGCGGCATCGCCGGGTGCAGGCCCAGCAGGACGATGCCCGCCACGATTGCCGCGAGGCCGCCCGCCTCCCACGCGAGCGCCCCGGCGTAGGTGTGCAGCCGGTCGCCGAGGAAGCCGACCCCGCAGGCGATCCCGGCGAGCGGCTGGGCCGCCGTCAGCGCGGGCAGCGACCGGCGCAGGGGCGCCGTCTCGAAGGCGCTCTGGACCAGGAGCAGGCCGGTGATGCCGAGCACCACCACGGCGTACGGCTGCCAGCCCGTCAGCAGTTCCGCCAGGCCGCCCGAGGTGAAGCGCCGGCCGCTGACCCGGGTCAACGCGTCCTGCACCCCGTACACCAGGCCGGCGGCCAGCGCCAGCAGTGCGGGCCCCCAAGTCAGCCGCACGCGGCCGGCCCACAGCGTGAGCAGCAGGGCCAGCCCCAGCATGACGCCGACGATCAGCCAGTGCCGTACCGGGTCCGTCACCGCATTGCCGCCGCGCGGCTCGCCCGCGAGGATGAACGCGCTCACGCCGCCCGCGAGCAGTGCGAGGCCGGCCCAGCCCTGGCGCCCCAGCGGCTGCTTGGTCCGGACCCGGGACAGCGCGAGGGCGAAGAGCAGATTCGTCGCCAGGAGCGGTTCGACGAGGCTCAGTTCGCCGCCGCCCAGTGCGAGCGCGCCGAGGACCAGACCGGCCACCATCAGCCCCGTGCCGGCCAGCCAGCACGGCATCCGCGCGAGGTCGAGCAGGAGGCGGGGCGAGAGGAAGTCGCCCAGCGGAGCGCGCTCGGCCGCGTTCTGCTGGAGGACGAAACCGAAACCCAGACAGCACGCGGCGCACACGGCGAGGACCAGAACCAGAACCGACACGCTGCGTACCTCGATCGTCAGTCGGGTCACGGGGGCGTCGGGGACGACTCTAGTGCGGGTGGCCGCCGGGTGCCGGGCAGGCGGCGCATTCGGGGTGCGGCCCGCCGACGGACCCCCGGGGCGGAGGCGGTGACCGCGGCTACCCAAGTTCCGCTGCAGTAAAGGGAGTTGACGCGTGTAACGCCACGGTCCCTCTTGACGCCAAGCCTTGGCTGCCGGTTTGCTGTGCGTGATCAGTTCATGGCGATCCGGTCATGGCAGTCCGGCTACGACGACCTAGCGTGTCGCGTGAGGAAGTTTCCCGCGGTGTCCCCACCTCCGCCTCCCCTCGGCCGCGGCCGCAAACGCGCGGCCCAAGCCTTCGACGACGCCCTCGACGACGCCGAACTCATCCCCGCTCGCGCCGCGTTGGCCCAGGGGCGCTGGCAGTCCGTCCGCTCCCTGCTGGTCCACACGGGTGACGACTGGGACCGCCGGGGGCACCGGGTCTCCGTGCTGGCCAAGGAGTCCCACTGCGCCCCCTGGGCCCGCGAGTGGCTGCTCGCCGACCCCGGCTCCGCCGACGCCTCGGTGCTCCTCGCCCACGCCCTGGTCTACCGCGCCCTGCGGGGCAGGGAGAAGCCCGCGCGGGTCCGCGAGGCGTGCCGGGACGCCGCCGCCCTGGTGCCGGCCGACCCCACGCCCTGGCTCGGGCTGCTCGTGCTGGAGCGCGCCCTGGGCGCCGACGAGGACGTCGTCCGCGTCTTCGACGAGGTGCGCGGGCGGTACGCCGACCACCACCACGCCCACCACCTGATGGCGGCCCGGCTCGCCGAGCGCGGCGGCGACGGCCCCGACCCGCTGCACGAGGTGTACGACTTCGCCAACTGGGCCGCCGAGCAGGCACCCGCCGACTCCCCGCTGGCCATCCTCCCGGTCGTCGCGCACGCCGAGCGCTACCGCGTGCTGGCCGCCGCCGGACACGGGTCCCCCGACCCGACGGCCTCGGGGCACTGGGTCGGCCGGCGTGCCCGGCTGGTGATGAAGGCGGCCTTCGACTGGTGGCTGGAGTGGGAGCAGGACGGCCACCCGCGCCGGCTGATCGACCTCAACTTCCTCGCCCACGCCAAGTCCTGCGAGGGCCGCGGCGCCGAGGCCGCCGCCCTGTTCCACCGCATCGGCGAGCACGCCACGCCGGCCCCGTGGTCGTACCCGGACCGCGACCCGCTCTCCGCCTTCCGCGCCGCTCGCTCCGGCGCGCTCGGCACGACCTGATCGCCCGACGAACCCGAAGCACACCACCCACGAGGAACACGAGAGAAGGACGTCCTGCGATGACCACGGGCAGTTCGAGCACGAGCAGATCCGCGAGCGGTGGCGCCATCAGTACCTTCAAGGGCGAGGATCGCGCCCTGCGCGCCGACCGGCTGGGCACCGGAGGACTGCTCCTGTCCGTGCTCGCCGCCACCGCCCCGCTGATGGTGGTCGCGGGCGTCATGCCCACCACCTTCGCGGTCATGGGCATCGTCGGACAGCCACTCCTCTTCGTGGTGCTCGGCGTCGTGCTGATCCTCTTCAGCATCGGATACGCCGAGATGAGCCGGCACGTCCACAACGCGGGCGCCTTCTACGCCTACATCGCCCGGGGCCTGGGCGGCACCGCCGGCGCGGGCGCCGCCCTGGTCGCGCTGGTCGCCTACAACGCCCTCCAGGTCGGCATCTACGGCATCTTCGGCTTCGAGGTCTCCGGACTGCTGTCCACCTACGCCGAGCTCGACGTGGCCTGGTGGATCCCGGCCCTCCTGGCGGTCCTCGCGGTCGGCACGCTGGGCTGGCTGAAGATCGACGTCAACGCGCGCGTGCTGGGCGTCCTGCTGCTCATCGAGGTCGTCCTGGTGGTGGTGTTCGACATCGCCGCCGTCGCCGACCCTGGGGTGCAGGGCCTGTCGCTGCACGCCTTCAACCCGGACACCCTGACCGGCGCCGGGGTCGGCACCGCGCTGTGCTTCTGCATCGCCGCCTTCCTCGGCTTCGAGCAGGCGCCGGTGTACGCCGAGGAGACCAGCCGGCCGCACCTGCTCGTTCCGCGTGTCATGTTCCTGGCGGTCGCAGGGGTCGCCGTCTTCTTCGCGCTCAGCAGCTGGGCCCTGACCGTGGCCACCGGACCCGACAAGATCGTCGGCACCGCGCAGGAGCAGAGCGCCGGACTGCTGTTCTTCCTGACCGAGTCGCGGCTCGGCGACACCTTCACCGACGTGCTCCACGTCCTGTTCGTCACCGGCATGTTCGCCGCGCTGCTCAGCTTCCACAACGTCGTCGCCCGGTACGCCTTCGCCATGGGCCGCGAGGGGCTGCTGCCCGCTGCCTTCGGGCGGACCAACGGCAGCAGCGGAGCACCCGGCACCGGCTCGCTGCTCCAGACCGCCGTCTCCGCGGTCGTCGTCGTCGGCTTCGCCGTCGCCGACGACAAGCCCAGCGGCGACCCGACCGAGCCCGTGCTCCACCTGTTCACCTGGGGCGGCAACATCGGTGCCCTCGGCGTGATCGTGCTGATGGCAGCCGCCTCGTTCTCCGTGGTGGCCTTCTTCGTCCGGCGCGGCGCCGCCGGGGCGCAGGGCGTACGCCTGGTCACCTCCACCGTCGCGGGCCTGGCCCTGCTGGTGATCGCCGGTTACACCGTCAAGGACTTCGACGTCCTCGTCGGCGCGGGCCCCGACTCCGCCCTGAGCCGGGTGCTGCCCGGCATCATCGGCCTCGCCGCCGTCGCCGGAGTGGTCCAGGGCCTGGTCCTGCGCTCCCGCGCCCCCGAACGGCACGCCCGTATCGGCCAGGGCAACGAGGCCTTCCAGCTGGACAAGGCCGCGTCCGCCTGACGACGGAAGGGCCCCCGAGCACGCCCCGGGTCCCGGCGGCTCAGCCGACCGGGGCCCGAGGCACGCGGGAAACGCCCGGACTCAGCCGGCCGGGGACGCGCCGAAGTCCAGCAGCACCTTGCAGGACCGGCTCCGGTCCGCCGCCAGCTCGAACGCCGACGCCGCGTCCCGCACCGGAACCACCGCGCTGACCAGCGCGTCGAACGCGGGCTCGGCCGCGAGCAGGCACAGCGCGTCGTCGAACTCGCCGTCGAAGCGGAACGCCCCGCGCAGCTCGATCTCCCGGCTCACCACCAGGTTCCCCGCGAAGGGGCTGTGCCCCGGCGGCAGCATGCCCAGCTGCACGACCACGCCGCCGCGCCGCACCAGCCGCAGACAGGTGTCGAGGCCCGCGGCCACACCGGAGGCCTCGATCGCCGTGTCCACCTCCGCCGGCCATCCGGAGTTCCCGGGGTCGTCGGCCCGTACGAGGGTGTCGGCGCCGGCGGCCCGGGCGTACTCCAGGGCCGCGGGCAGCAGGTCCGTCACCGTCACGTGGGCCGCGCCCGCCGCCTTCGCCGCCGCGACCACCAGGGCGCCGATCGGCCCGGCGCCGGTGACCAGCACGTGCCGCCCGGCCACCTCCCCGGACCGGCGCACGGCGTGCAGGGCCACGGACAGCGGCTCGGCGAGAGCGCCCCGGCGCGGGTCCAGGCCGGCCGGGAGGGGGCGCAACTGCTCGGCGGGGACGACGATCCGCGCCGCGAAGCCGCCCTGGACGTGCGGGAAGCGGGCCGCGCTGCCCAGATACCGGGTGTCCCGGCAGACGTTGCGCCGCCCGTCCGCGCACTCCGGGCACACCCCGCAGGGGGTCGCCGGGTGCACGGCGACGGACGTACCCGCCGCCGGTCCCGCCGTGTCCGGGGAGCCGTACGCCACGACCGTCCCGACCACCTCGTGGCCGAGCAGCATCGGCTCCCGCAGACGGAAGTCGCCGACGCCGCCGTGCCGCCAGTAGTGCAGGTCGGAGCCGCAGACACCGCCGTAACGCACGGCGACCAGCGCCTCGCCCGGACCAGGGCGGGGGACGGACACGTCCTCGACCCGCAGGTCGCCCGCACCGTGGATCACACAGCCCGGCGCGGAGGCATCCCCGGCGCTCACAGGACGCTCGTCATTCCGCCGTCGACGTACAGGATCTGCCCGCCGACGAAGTCCGCCGCGGGCGAGGCGAGGAACAGCAGCCCGCCCACCAGGTCCTCCGTACGGCCCCACCGGCCGGCCGGAGTGCGCCCGCGCACCCAGGCGCTGAACTTCTCGTCCTCGACCAGCGGCCGGGTCAGCTCGGTCTCGATGTAGCCGGGGCCGAGCCCGTTGACCTGGACGCCGTACGGGCCCCAGTCGGCGCACATGCCCTTGGTGAGCATCTTGAGCGCGCCCTTGGTGGCGGCGTAGGGCGCGATGCCCGGGCGGACCACCTCGCTCTGCAGCGAGCAGATGTTGACGATCTTGCCGTGGCCGCGCTCCGTCATCCGGCGCGCCGCCTCCCGGCCCACCAGGAAGGCGCTGGTGAGATTGGTGTCCAGGACGCGGTGCCAGTCCGCGTCCGCGAACTCCAGCAGGGGCGCCCGCAGCTGCATTCCGGCGTTGTTGACCAGGATGTCGAGCGGGCCCACCCGCTCCTCGACCTCCGCGATCCCGGCGGTGACGGACGGGCCGTCGGTCACGTCGAACACCGCCGTGTGAACCTCGCCGGGGAGCTGGGCGGCGGCCTTCGCGAGCCGGTCGCCGTCGCGTCCGTTGAGGACCACCCGGCAGCCGGCCTCCGCGAGGCCCCGGGCCAGCGCCAGCCCGATGCCCCGGCTGGAGCCGGTCACCAGGGCGGTGCGCCCGCCGATGTCGAAGAGGGGGTGAGCCGTCATCGTCGTGCTCCTGATCCTTTCTGACCCGTGCGTGGTGCGGCTATATGACCAGGGACAACAGCAGCACCAGGGCACCGGCGACCACGGAGATGATCGTCTCCATGACGGACCAGGTCTTGACGGTCTGGCCGACGTTCAGCCCGAAGTACTCCTTCACCAGCCAGAAGCCGGCGTCGTTGACGTGGCTGAAGAACAGCGAGCCGGCGCCGATGGCCAGGACCAGCAGGGCGGCGTGCGTGGTCGACATGTCGGCCGCGAGCGGAGCGACCAGACCGGCCGCCGAGACGGTGGCCACCGTCGCCGAACCGGTCGCCAGCCGGATCACCACCGCGATCAGCCAGGCGAGCAGCAGCGCCGGGATCGACCAGTCCTTGGAGATGTCCAGGACCATCTGGCCCACGCCCGAGTCGATCAGCGTCTGCTTGAAGCCGCCGCCCGCGCCGACGATCAGGAGGATGCCCGCGATGGGGGCGAGCCCCTTCTCGACCAGGCCGGAGAGACGGTCCTTGCCGAACCCGGCGGGCCGCAGCAGCGTGAAGATGCCGACGATCACCGAGACCAGCAGGGCGATCAGCGGGTTGCCGATGACGTCGAAGGTGCGCTGCACCACGTTCTCGGGGTCGTCGATGACGATGTCGACCAGGGCCTTGAGCAGCATCAGCACGACCGGCAGCAGGATCGTGGCCAGCGTGGCGCCGAAGCTCGGACGCTTGTCCAACTGCTCGGAGGCGCGCTGCGGGATCATGCGGTCGGGGGCCGGGACGTCCACCCAGCGGGCCGCGTACTTCGAGAAGACCGGACCGGCGATGATCACGGTGGGGATCGCGATCAGCACGCCCAGCGCCAGGGTCACACCGAGGTTGGCGTCCACCGCGTCGATGGCGACCAGCGGACCGGGGTGCGGCGGGACCAGGCCGTGCATCACGGACAGACCGGCCAGGGCCGGGATGCCGATCCGCATCAGCGAGTAGTTGCCGCGCTTGGCGACCATCAGGACGACCGGGATCAGCAGGACGATGCCGACCTCGAAGAACAGCGGCAGTCCGATGACCGAGGCGATCAGCACCATCGTCCACGGCATCGAACGCGGGGTGGCCTTGGCGAGGATGGTGTCCACGATCTGGTCGGCGCCGCCGGAGTCGGCGAGCATCTTGCCGAGGATCGCACCGAGGGCGATCAGGACGCCGACGCCCGCGACGGTGGAGCCGAGTCCGGCGGTGAAGCTGGTGATGACCTTGTCCAGCGGAGCCCCGGCGAATGCGCCGAGCGCCAGCGACCCGATGGTCAGCGACAGGAAGGCGTGCAGCTTGAACTTGGTGATGAGCAGGACGATGACGGCGATGCCCAGGAGCACGGCGATGCCCAGCTGAGCGTGGCCCGCCGAGGTGATCGGCTCGACGGGGTCCGCTGCCAGCATCTCGACGCTGAGTCTGGTCACGGTGGTTCCCTTGCGGTGATGGGGATTCGGGGGGAGTTCGGGGCCGTGCGCGCGGAGAGCGGCACGACCCCGGAGGTGGGGGGTGCGGGGGTTACTGGACCGGCTCGGGGAGGTCCCTCAGGGCGTCGACCGCCCGTTCGGTGATCTCCTCGGGGGTGCCGGCGACGTCCACCGCGACTCCCGCCTCGTCCGGCTGCAGCGGCTGGAGCGTGGCGAACTGGGAGTCGAGCAGGGCGGTCGGCATGAAGTGGCCCTGCCGGTGCGACATCCGGTCCTCGATCAGCTCACGGCTGCCCGTGAGATGCACGAAGACGACACCGGGAGCGGCGGCGCGCAGCCGGTCGCGGTACGACCGCTTCAGCGCCGAACTGCTCACCACCCCACCGAGCCCGGCACGCCCGTGCGCCCAGCCTCCGATGGCGTCCAGCCAGGGCCAGCGGTCCTCGTCGGTGAGCGGGGTGCCGGCCGTCATCTTGGCGATGTTGGCCGGTGGGTGGAAGTCGTCGCCCTCGGCGTAGGGAACGCCGAGCCGGGCCGCGAGCAGGGGACCGATGGTGGTCTTCCCGGTACCCGCGACGCCCATGACCACGACCACGTGGGGGGTGTGCAGTTGCTGCATCGCACTCTCGCTGTCTGCTGTCTTCGTCGACACCTGATGTCGACGCAACTGAAACTCATTAGTACGACAACTTCAAGAGTCTGTGACATATAAGTCTGACTTTTTGTTCCGGTGACGTGCCCCGTACGCTGAGTGCATGAGCACACCGGGCCGGGGGCTGCACGGCCGCGTACTGGACACCCTCGGCCCCGCGATCACAGCGGGCGAATACCCGGCGGGCAGCGTGCTGCGCACGGACGAGCTCGCCCAGCGTTTCGAGGTGTCGCGCTCCGTGATGCGGGAGGCGGTCCGGGTGCTGGAGTCCATGCACCTCGTCGAGTCCCGCCGCCGCGTGGGCGTCACCGTCCTCGCCGAGTGCGAGTGGAACGTCTACGACCCACAGGTCATCCGCTGGCGCCTGGCCGGCTCCGAACGCCCCCGGCAACTGCGCTCCCTGACCGTGCTCAGGTCCGCCGTCGAACCGGTCGCGGCGGGACTGGCGGCCCGGCTCGCCACGGCGGAGCAGTGCGCCGAGCTGACCGAGTGCGCGCTCGGCATGGTCGCCAACTCACGCGGTCACCGGCTGGAGGAGTACCTCTTCCACGACGTGGCCTTCCACCGCGTCATCCTCACCGCCTCCGGCAACGAGATGTTCGCCCGCCTCGGCGGCGTCGTCGCCGAGGTCCTGGCCGGCCGCACGCACCACGACGTGATGTTCGAGGACCCCGACCCGGCCGCCGTCACCCTGCACGTCCAGGTCGCCGAGGCGGTCCGGGCCCGCGACGCCGAGCGCGCGGAGCGACTGACCCGGGAGATCACCGAGGGCGCGCTGCAGGAGCTGGACATCCTGGCGCCCTGAGCGCCGAGGGCGCCAGGGGGAGGCGTCGTCAGTCGAGGAACTCCCCGTCCACGTACACCCACGCCCCGTCCAGCCGCTCGAACCGGCTTCGCTCGTGCAGCGAGCCGCCGCGGTAGGACGCCCGGAACGTCACGGTCCCGGTGGCGTGGAAGGCGGAGCCGTCGGACGTCCCCAGGATCTCCAGACCGGTCCACCGCACGCCCGGGTCGAGGTCGAGCCGCGCGGGCCGGGTCCGCGGGTGCCAGGTGCGCAGCAGATGGCCCGCGTCGCCCTTCGCGAAGGCGCTGTAGCGGGAGCGCATCAGGGCCTCGGCGGTCGGCGCGGCGGCGGTCCCGGCGTGGAAACGGCCGCAGCACTTCTCGTACGGCTCGGACCGCCCGCAGGGGCAGGCAGGGGTGGTCATGGCGACAACTCCAGGTGGTCGCGGCGACTGTCGTCGAAAAGCAGAAAACCCCTGCTCAGCAGGGGTTTCAGCTGGTGTCCGAGGGGGGACTTGAACCCCCACGCCCGATAAAGGGCACTAGCACCTCAAGCTAGCGCGTCTGCCATTCCGCCACCCGGACAAGGTGTCTGTCGCGCGGGGTGCTCCCCTTGGCGACGACGTAAACATTACCAGGCTTTCCGGGGTGGCCGATCACCCCCTCCTTGGGCCCGGACGGCTCAGGGAGGAGGATGAGGGGGACCCACCAGCAGTGACATGAGCAGTGACAGCGGGAGGAACCACGTGAGCGACTCGGGCACGGGCACCGGCACGGCCAGGAGTGTCACCGGCGAGGACGAGGTCGTCGACCTCTGCCGCGAGCTGATCCGGATCGACACCAGCAACTACGGCGACCACTCGGGACCGGGCGAGCGCAAGGCCGCCGAGTACGTCGCCGAGAAGCTCGCCGAGGTGGGACTCGAGCCGAAGATCTTCGAGTCCCACCCCGGACGCGCCTCCACGGTGGCCCGGATCGAGGGCGAGGACCCGTCCAGGCCCGCGCTGCTCATCCACGGCCACACCGACGTGGTCCCGGCCAACGCGGACGACTGGACCCACCACCCCTTCTCCGGGGAGGTCGCCGACGGCTGCGTGTGGGGGCGCGGCGCGGTCGACATGAAGGACATGGACGCGATGACCCTCGCGGTCGTCCGCGACCGGCTGCGCAGCGGGCGCAAGCCCCCGCGGGACATCGTGCTCGCGTTCCTCGCCGACGAGGAGGCCGGCGGCACCTACGGCGCCCGGCACCTCGTCGACCACCACCCCGACCTCTTCGAGGGCGTCACCGAGGCGATCAGCGAGGTGGGCGGCTTCTCCTTCACCGTGAACGAGCAGCGCCGCCTGTATCTGATCCAGACGGCCGAGAAGGGCATCCACTGGATGAAGCTCACCGTGGCCGGCACCGCGGGGCACGGGTCGATGATCCACCGCGACAACGCCATCACCGAGCTGTCCGAGGCCGTCGCCCGCCTGGGCCGGCACAAGTTCCCGGTCCGCGTCACCAAGACGACCCGGGCCTTCCTCGACGAACTCGGCGACGCGCTCGGCACCGAGTTGGACCCGGAGGACATGGACGGGACGATCGCCAGGCTCGGCGGGATCGCCAAGCTCATCGGCGCGACCCTGAGCAACACCGCCAACCCGACCCAGCTGGGCGCGGGTTACAAGGTCAACGTCATCCCCGGCGAGGCCACGGCGCACATCGACGGGCGCTATCTGCCCGGGTACGAGGAGGAGTTCCTCGCCGACCTCGACCGCATCCTCGGACCGCATGTGCGGCGCGAGGACGTGCACGCCAACAAGGCCGTCGAGACCACCTTCGACGGAGCGCTGGTCGACGCGATGCAGTCCGCGCTGGTGGCCGAGGACCCGGCCGCGAAGGCGATCCCCTACATGCTCTCCGGCGGCACGGACGCCAAGTCCTTCGACGACCTGGGCATCCGGGGCTTCGGCTTCGCGCCGCTCAAGCTGCCGCCCGAGCTGGACTTCGCGGGCATGTTCCACGGCGTCGACGAGCGGGTGCCGGTGGAGGGACTCCAGTTCGGCGTGCGGGTGCTCGACCGCTTCATCGACGCGTCCTGAATCGCCTGTGTGTACGGGAGGAGACCGGGACGAGTGAATGCGCTCATAAGCTCGTAGCCTCATTACTTCCTCCTCGTTACAGGTGATGCGATCGGCAATTTTGGGATCGCGTTTGCCAACTAGGAGGAACAATGCTCAAGAAGGTCGTCGCCGCCGCGGCTGCCACCGGTGGTCTGGTTCTCGCGGGCGCGGGCATGGCCGTCGCCGACTCCGGTGCCCAGGGTGCCGCCGTGCACTCGCCCGGCGTCCTTTCCGGCAACGTCGTTCAGGTTCCCGTGCACGTCCCGGTGAACGTCTGCGGCAACACGATCTCCGTGATCGGTCTGCTGAACCCCGCCTTCGGCAACGTCTGCGTCAACAAGTGACGTTGTGCCTCGCCCCGTGAGGATCTGATTCCGTCGGCCCCGGAGTGCACGCCATGTGCTCCGGGGCCGACGGCCTTTCGGGGGACATTCGAGGCGAGGGGACGACGGCAGCGCCGGAATTCCGGCACGCTCGCATTCTCGGTACCACGGGACCAGACAAGGCAGGGATTCAGAACATGCGACAGGTCACCCGCAAGGGCCTGATGACGATGGCGGCGGCCACCGGCGTGATCGCCGCCGCGGGCGGCAGCGCCCACGCGGACTCGGGCGCGCACGGCTCGAGTTCGGGCTCGCCCGGCGTACTCTCCGGCAACACGGTGCAGGCCCCGGTGCACGTGCCGGTGAACGTCTGCGGCAACACGGTGGACGTGGTCGGCGTCCTCAACCCGGCGATGGGCAACTCGTGTGCCAACAAGGGCGGCGGCGCCACCGGAGGGCACGGCGACTCCGGCTCCGGCGGATACGGCGACTCCGGGAGTCATGACGGGGCGCACGGCGGCTCGCACGGCGGCGGGGGCTCTCACGCGGGCGGCCACGCCTCGGACTCGCCGGGCGTCGGCTCCGGCAACCACGTCGAGGTGCCGATCGACGTGCCGGTGAACGTGTGCGGCAACAGCATCGACGTGATCGGCGCCCTCAACCCGGCCTTCGGCAACGACTGCGACAACGGGGGCGGAGGCGGGAACCACTCGACGCCGCCCGGCGACCACGAGACGCCTCCCGAGAAGCCGGGCAACCCCGACAACCCCGACACCCCGGACAACCCGTCCGGTTCGGACGGCGATACGCCGGGCGACTCCACGGACGACAACCAGCCGGGCACCCAGACCGTCGCCCAGCCGGGAGGCGGCGCGGCGCTCGCCGAGACCGGCAGTGACCTGCCGCTGGGCCTCGCCCTCCCGGTCGGTGCCGGAGCGCTGCTCGCGGGCACGGTGCTCTACCGCAAGGCACGCGCCTCGGCGTGAGACGGGCGCACCGGCACACGCAGCGGGCTCCGCACCGGCGGGGCCCGCTCCGTGTCCGCCTCCGTCACTCGGGCCCGACCGGGCCGGGGCCCCGGATCACCAGGTGGCGCGCACCTGGCGGATGATCCGCCGCCGCAACCGCACCTTGCGGCTGCCGTCACGCAGCAGGGTCAGGCGGTACAACTCCCAGTGTCCGTACTCGGCATGGTCCGTCAGCTGACGTGTCGCCTCCTTACGGGTGACCCCGCGCGGTAGGTACACATCGACAAATTCGTATTCCGGCATCGAATCTATTGTGCGGGCTGGGGCCCGGTACGGATAGCGTCTGCACTATGTCTGATGCTGCGCAGCCCACCGCTGCCGAGGTACGCGCCGCCGCCGAGGCGGTCAAGACCGCGCTCGACCGCCACCTGGCCGCGGTCGAACGCCGGTCGGGAGAGGAAGACCCGGCCGTCTACGACGCGTTCAACGAGCTGGCCGCGGCCGCGGAGGCGTACGACGAACTGCTCTACGACCGGTACGACGAGGTCACGCCCTTCGAGATCCCCGGCGAGGACACCTTGCCGCCGTACACGGGCCCCGAGGAACCCAGCGCGCTCAGCGTCCTGATCCGCCGCGACTACGAGGTCGCCGAGCCGCAGCGCCTGATGGCCCAGGCCCGACGGGTCGAGGCGGCGGACGAGGAGGGCCCGGGCGCGGAGACCTCGGACACGGTGCACGGGGCGCTCGGCCTCCTGTTCGGCGAGTTCGAGCCGGACGAGATCGCCTCCCGGCACAAGGAGTTCGGGCTGGAGGAGGGCGACTCCACGCTCTGGGTGACGGCCGCGGACGAGAGCGCCGAACCGGGGGAGTGGCTGGAGGCCCCGTTCGAACAGGTCGACCCGCAGCGGGTGGTCTGCCGCTTCGACGTCAGCGCGGTCTTCGACGAGGCGTTCGACGACGGCCTCGACGACGGCGACGAGGACGACGGCGACGGCGATCTGCCGGAGCTGGACGAGGACCTCGACACGGACCTCGACACGGACCTGGAGGAGGACGGTGAACCGGCACGCCTGGAGGCGGACCGCTGAGTTCCGGAGCCACGGCACGGAGCCGGGCGGGCCGGGCGCCGTGAACCCGGCACGGTGTCGGCCGCGTGCCGTGGCCGCCCGGCAGCGTACGGCCGGGCGGGCGGCAGGCAATCGGTGCCCGTGGTCGGACGTGGTCAGTCGGTGACCGGGACCTGAGGGGTGAGCAGGACCGGCAGCCTGGTCGTGCGCGGCTTGGCCGGGACCTCCGCCACGGCGCGGGGGAGGGCCTGCTCCACGCCGTGCACCACGGACAGGTGCCGGGCGGCACGGCCGAACGCCGTGTAGATCCAGGGGCGGCTGAGTGCCTGCACGGCGTCGCCGGGCAGGACCACGACCACGGCGGGCCAGCGGCCGCCCAGCGCCTGGTGGGCGGTCAGCGCCCAGCCGTGCCGCACGGACCCATCCACCCGCTCCCTGGGCACGACCACGGTCTCGCCCGCGCACGACAGGTGCAGCCCGTCGGCGTCGGCCGTCACCACCCGGCCCGGCAGCACCCGGCCCGGCGCGGGGGAGTGGACGACCCGGTCACCGGGGTCGAAGCCGCCGAAGCGGCCGGGTCCGGGGTTGAGGAGCTCCTTCAGCGCGGCGTTGAGCACGCGCGTGCCCGCCGCGCCGCCGTGGCCCGGCGTGATCACCTGGGTCTCCTCGGCCGGAACGCCGATCGCGCGCGGCACCGAGTCCGCGACGAGCTGGACGGTGCGGTGCACGGCCTCGCCCGCGTCCCGCACCGGCACGATCACGATCTCCTTGCCGGGCGCCTCCACCTGGCCCAGCTCGCCGATGCCGACGCCGGAGACCAGTTCACCGAGGGGACCGGGGTCCGGGAGCCGCGAGGCGACCTGGGGACAGACCCGTGCCGCCAGCAGGTCCGCGAAGACCCGTCCGGGGCCCACGGACCAGAGCACCGCCGGGTCGCCGGCCAGCACCAGCCGGGCCCCGTCCGGCAGTGACTCCGCGAGCAGGGCGCCCGCCTCGACGTCGAGCTGGGGTGCGTCGAGGACGACGAGCAGATCGAGGTCCAGCGCCCCGTCGGCGTCCCGCCCCGGCCCCT
The DNA here is from genome assembly GCF_040686295.1 of Streptomyces sp. NPDC085944. Classification (NCBI taxonomy): domain Bacteria; kingdom Bacillati; phylum Actinomycetota; class Actinomycetes; order Kitasatosporales; family Streptomycetaceae; genus Streptomyces; species Streptomyces sp. NPDC085944. Next base: position 135,882 of record NZ_JBFBJX010000003.1, read on the forward strand.
CGGCGCCGGTCAGGAGTCCGGTCAGGGTGACGACGGCGGCAGCGGCCGGCCCCGGGGCGGCCGAGTCGGCCGGCGGGGCGCCCAGCAGGGCGGCGAAGCGGTCGCGGCCGAGCGGGCCGGGTGCGGCGGCCCAGGCCCGCAGGCCCAGGGAGTGCGCCGCGTGCAGCAGGGCGGCGGGCTCGGCCAGGGACGCCTCGCCGCCGGTGTGCAGGACCAGCCCGTGGGTCGCGACGGCACGGATCAGATCGGCGGCGGAGCCCGGCGCGGACGCGGCGGCCTCCTCCCAGTCCGCGGCGGAACCGTCCTGCTTGGGCGCCGAGTTGACCAGCCGGGCCAGACCGTCGGCGAGGCTCTCCTCGGCGAGCGCGTACCGCTCGAGACCGATCAGCACCCGGACCGGACGCTCCTCGCCCTCCTCGCCTTCCCCGCTCTCAGCGCCCTCTGCGTGTGCGTCCTCCGCACCGCCCGCCGTGCGCTCGGGTCGGGCACCGGGCTCCTCCAGCGCGTCCTGGAAGGCGAGTGCCTCGCCCTCGGCGAGCGTGCTCTGCACGGCCGCGTCGGGGTCCGGAACGCCCCGCTGGGCCAGCGTGGCGGTCAGCCGCGGCAGCTCCAGCGCCGTGTGCCCGGCCAGGGCCGCCTGCTCCAGCAGCCAGACGGTGACGGCACGGCCGCGCCGCTCGTCGTCCGGGCCGCACTCCGCGCCGAGCAGGGCCCGGGCGAACCCGTCGGCCTGCTCCGGCCGCACGCCGCCGACCCGGAGCAACTGCCAGGGGTCGGCGCGCAGCGCGTCCTCCGCGCCCTCGCCCAGGAGCGCGGCGGTCTGCGGCGCCAGCGCTTCGGGGGCGCCGCCCTCGGCCAGCACGCGACGCACCGACTGCACCGTCTCCGGCGCCGGACCCGCAGGACCCGCAGGACCCGCGGGACCGACGGACCCGGCGTGGGCGGCGGGCGGCGCGGCGGCCTCCGGACGGGCCCGTCGTACCGGCTCAGGGGCGGGGCGGCGCGCGGGCTCGGGGGCCTCGAAGACCGTGGCCGCCGGTTTCTCGCCGCTCTCCACGGCGCGTACGGCGGCGAGCAGATCGGCCGCCGAGCCACTCAGCTTCCCCCCGGCGTCGATCGGCCCCTGCTTCTCCGCCTTCCGCCGCTCGATCCGCTCCCGCTCGGCCCGCTGCGCCGCCAGCTCGGCCTCGGCCTCGGACACCTGCGCGGCCGCCTCGACCCCGTCCCCGGCATCGGACGCCTGCCCGGCGGACTCGTCCGGCGCCACCTCGGAGGCGGCCCCCGCACTGGCCCCCGCATCGGCCGCGGTGTCCGGCTCGGCGGCGTCCGGCGCGGACACCTCGGCCGTGCCGGCGGCCTCGGGCGCGGAGGCCTCGGCCGTGCCCGGGGTCTCCGGCCCGGTGTCCACGGCGTCCGTGGCGTCCTTCGAGACGGGCTCGGGCTCCGTGCTCACAGCGTGCTCCAGTCGTGATCGGGATAACGGTGCACGGGCGCCGACACGTCGTCGAGCGCCCGGCAGATCTCGTCAGGAAGACTAAGCGTCTCCACTGACAACGCCGCCGTGAGCTGCTGCGCGGTGCGCGGGCCGATGATCGGGGCGACCACCCCGGGCCGGTCGCGGACCCAGGCGAGCGCCACCTGGAGCGGGGTCACCGCGAGCCCGTCCGCCGCCGTCGCGACCGCGTCCACGATGTGCCCGGCCGTGTCGTCGAGGTAGGGCTCGACGAACGGGGCCATGTGGTCCAGGGCGCCCCGCGAGTCCGGGGGCGTGGTGTCCTTGCGGTACTTGCCCGTGAGCACCCCGCGGCCCAGCGGGGACGAGGGGAGCAGACCGATCCCCAGGTCCAGGGCGGCCGGCAGCACCTCCCGCTCGACGCCCCGCTGGAGCAGCGAGTACTCCATCTGGGTGCTCGCCACCCGGTTGCGGACCCCCGGCGCCGCCAGCTGCCAGGTCGCCGCCTTGGCCAGCTGCCAGCCGCAGAAGTTCGAGACCCCCGCATAGCGCGCCCGGCCGCTGCTCACCGCCACGTCCAGGGCGTGCAGCGTCTCCTCCAGCGGCGTGTGCGGGTCGAAGGCGTGCAGGTGCCACACGTCGACGTGGTCCGTGCCCAGGCGGGCCAGGGAGGCGTCCAGCGCGGAGAGCAGATGGGCGCGCGAACCGTCGAACCGGCGGTCGGGATCCGGAACGCTGCCCGCCTTGGTCGAGATCACCAGGTCCCGGCGCGGCACCAGGCCCTCCATCAGACGCCCGAGCAGGTACTCGGACTCCCCGTCGCCGTACACGTCCGCCGTGTCGACGAGCGTCCCGCCCGCTTCCCAGAAGGTCTTCAAGAGGTCCGCGGCGTCGTGCTCGTCCGTGTCGCGGCCCCAGGTCAGGGTGCCGAGACCGATGCGGGACACGCGCAGGCCGGTGCGGCCGAGATGCCTCTGCTCCATGAACGCCGACACTACTGGCCGCGGCTTGCCCCGTGGGGGCCTGTGGACAACCCATTTCCGCGCGCTAAGGTCGGGGCACCAGCCACGTTACTGATCGGTAAGGGGAATCGGCCATGCAGCTCGGGATCAACCTCGGCTACTGGGGTGCCGGAATGGACGCGGACAACCTGGCCGTCGCCCAGGAGGCCGACCGGCTCGGATACGCCGTGTGCTGGGCCGCCGAGGCCTACGGTTCCGACGCGGCCACCGTGCTCACCTGGGTCGCCGCCCAGACCGAGCGCATCGACGTGGGCTCGGCCATCTTCCAGATCCCCGCCCGCCAGCCCGCCATGACCGCGATGACCGCCGCCACCCTGGACTCCCTGTCCAAGGGCCGCTTCCGCCTCGGCCTCGGCGTGTCGGGACCGCAGGTCTCCGAGGGCTGGTACGGCGTCAAGTTCGACAAGCCGCTCGCCCGCACCCGCGAGTACGTGGAGATCGTGCGCAAGGCGATGACCCGGGAACGGTTGTCCTACGAGGGACGGCACTGGACGCTTCCGCTGCCCGACGGCCCCGGCAAGCCGATCAAGCTGACCGTGCACCCGCAGCGCGAGCACATCCCGCTGTACATCGCCGCCATCGGCCCGAAGAACCTGGAGCAGACCGGCGAGATCGCCGACGGCGCCCTGCTCATCTTCCCCTCCGCCGACCACCTGGAGGAGACCGCCGTCAAGCACCTGCGCGCCGGACGCGAGAAGGCCGGCAAGACCCTCGACGGGTTCGACGTCTGCCCGACCCTGCCGCTCGCCCTCGGCGACGACAAGGACGTCACCACCCTCGCCGACACCTTCCGCCCCTACACCGCGCTCTACGTCGGCGGCATGGGAAGCCGCAGGCAGAACTTCTACAACCAGCTCGCCCAGCGCATGGGATACGAGCGGGAGGCCGCCGAGATCCAGGACAAGTACCTGTCCGGCGACAAGCAGGGCGCCGCCGAAGCCGTACCCCACGAGCTGATCGACCAGACGACCCTGCTCGGCTCCGTCGACCGCATCGCCGACCGGATGAAGGCCTACGCCGCGGCCGGCGTCACCACCCTGACCCTCGCCCCCGCGGGCTTCACCCTGGACGAGCGGATCGCCGCCCTGCGCGCCGGCACCGAGGCCCTGGAGCGCGCCGGACTGGCGTAGGAGGCGGAAAGTTTCTGCGGCCGTGGTGGGGGCTCGGGGGTCTTCCCCGCCACGGCCGTCACGGGGAACAACGCGCCCACGCGCGCGGGGTTACGCCTCCGCGCTTGTCCGGCCGTCCTTCTTTCGGCGCAGTCGTGCGCCGCACCTGTTGCCGTGCCCCCTCGCCCGCACTTGACTCGGCTTCGCGGAGTGTGCGGAACCTGCGGACCACGCAGCGGCAGAGAGGTGCCCCGATGCTTTCGGCCAAGAGCCTTTTCCAGGAGATCCTCGACAACGACGAGGCGTTTCGCCTCTTCTGCTCCATCGCGGCCAGCGGTGAGTCCCAGGGCGGCTGGGAGAACGCGCGCATCGCGGCGCTGGTGCCGGAGAGCGAACGCGCCCTCGCCCCCAAGATCACCCGGCACGGCGCGGACGAGGACAAGCACGGCCGGATCTTCAACGCCCTGCTGAAGAAGCGCGGCCTCGAACCCGTCGAGGTACCGGCCGACACCGACTACACGATGCTCCTGGAGCGGCACGGCATCGGCCTCGCCCACGAGAAGCTCAAGGCCGACCAGCCGCTCACCGTCCGGGACATCATCACCTACCTCGCCCACAGCAGGGTCACCGAGCAGCGCGCGGCCGAACAGATGGCGATGCTCGTCAAGTACTTCGCCGACCATCCCGACCTGGGTCGGGCGGTCCGGATGATCTCCGCCGACGAGGACAACCACCTCGCCTACTCCCACGAGGAACTGCTCCGCTACGCCGCGGCGGGGCACGGCCCGTACATCCGGCGCACCCTGCGCGAGTGCGCGCACGCCGAGATCCGCGTCCACCGCGACGTCAGCCTCGCCGTGATGGCCCGCATGGGGCGCATCCTCGGCTGGTCGCGCGCCAGGTCGGCGCTGCTCGCGGCGGGCATCCGCGCCATGTACGCCGCCGAGCGGGCGGTGGGCTGGCGGCGCATGGTGGGCCTGCGGGCGCCCGAACGGCGCGACGCGCTCGGCGGACCCGCCACCGCGGCCCCCGAGGTCGCCTGACCTGCCCGGGCCCCGAGCCCTGCAGGCCGCCCGACCGCCACCGGCTTCCCCTACAGCCAGCCCCGGCGCTTGAACTGCCGGTACAGCAGCACCTCCAGGGCGGCCATCAGCGCGATCACCGCCGGATAGCCCCACACCCAGTGCAGCTCCGGCATGTGGTCGAAGTTCATGCCGTAGATCCCCGCGAGCATCGTGGGGACCGCCGCCATGGCCGCCCACGCGGAGATCTTCCGCATGTCGTCGTTCTGCCGGACGCCCGTCTGCGCCAGATGCGCCGACAGAATGTCCGACACCAGCCGGTCCAGGCTCTCCACCGACTCGTTCACGCGCGTGAGGTGGTCGCTCACGTCCCGAAAGAAGGGCCGCGCCTTGTCGTTCACGAACGGCACCGTGCCGCCGTAGCCGCTCGTACCGGCCAACCGGGCCAGCGGCGGCGCGAGCGGGCCCGTCGCCCGGCGGAACTCCAGCACCTGCCGCTTGAAGGTGTAGATCCGCGACGCGGTGTGCCGGGAGCCGCCGCCCTCCGGCGAGAAGACCTCCGCCTCCAGCTCCTCCAGGTCGGTCTGCAGCTCGACCGCCACGTCCAGGTAGTGGTCGACGGTGGCGTCCGCTATCGCGTACAGCACCGAGGTGGGGCCCTTGCCCAGCAGTTCCGGCTCGTGCTCCAGCCGCTGCCGCACGGCCTTCAGCGGGGCGCCCTCGCCGTGCCGGACCACCACCGCGAACGCGTCACCCAGGAAGATCATGAGCTCGCCGGTGGAGACCGCGTCGCTGTCCGGCTCGTACACCACCGGCTTCAGGACGGCGAAGAGCGAGTCGTCGTACACCTCCAGCTTGGGCCGCTGATGCGCCTTGAGCGCGTCCTCCACCGCCAGCGGATGCAGCGCGAACTCCTGGCTGACCAGGTCGAACTCCTCCTCCGTCGGCTCGTGCAGCCCGATCCACACGAAACCGCCCGCCCCCCGCGCCGCACCGAGCGCGTCGGAGAGGTCCTCGGGCCCGTCCGTGCGGTGCCCGTCCCGGTAGATGGCACAGTCGACGATCACCGAACCCATTCTCCCCTCGCCCGGACGCCCCTGCGCCGCGCCGTACGCCTACCCTGGCCGCATGCCCACGCTGATCCTGGTTAGGCACGGACGCTCCACCGCCAACACCGAGGGACTGCTCGCTGGCTGGACGCCCGGCGTCGCCCTCGACGAACGCGGCGCCGCGCAGGCCGCCGCGCTCCCCGGGCGGCTCGCCGGCCTGCCGCTCTCCGAGATCGTCACCAGCCCTCTGCAGCGCTGCCGGGAGACCCTCCGGCCGCTGCTCGACGCCCGGCCCGAACTGCGGGCGCACACCGACGAACGGATCGGGGAGTGCCACTACGGCGACTGGTCCGGCCGCAAGCTCGCCGAACTCAAGGACGAGCCCCTGATGGAGGTCGTCCAGGCGCACCCCTCCGCCGCGGCCTTCCCCGGCGGCGAGTCGATGCGCGCCATGCAGACCCGCGCCGCCGAGGCCGTACGCGAGTGGAACGCGCGCGTGGAGCGCGACCACGGACCCGACGCCGTCTACCTCATGTGCTCCCACGGCGACATCATCAAGTCCCTCGTCGCCGAGGCCCTCGGCCTCCACCTCGACCTCTTCCAGCGGATCTCCGTCGAGCCCTGCTCCGTCACCGCGATCCGCTACACCCGGCTGCGCCCGTTCCTCGTCCGCCTCGGCGACACCGGCGACTTCGCCTCCCTCGCCCCGCGCGAGCAGCCGCCCGGTGACGAAGCGCCGGTCGGGGGTGGTGCGGGCGCACCGTGATCGTCCGCCGCAGTAGGGTGAACCGGTCGCGGCAGCACTGCCCCCGATCTTCCGCTTTCCCCGACTCCCATGGAGACAGGACGTGTCCCGTCAGGTGTTCCTCTACGACCAACCGGAACGTTTCGTGGCCGGTACGGTCGGGCTGCCCGGGCGCCGTACGTTCTTCCTCCAGGCCTCCGCCGGCTCCCGGGTGACCAGCGTGGCCCTGGAGAAGACCCAGGTCGCCGCCCTCGCCGAGCGCATGGACGAGCTTCTGGACGAAGTCGTACGGCGCAGCGGCGGCAGCACCGCCGTCCCCGCCACCGCACCCACCGGGCCCGCCGACACCGCGCCCCTCGACACCCCCGTCGAGGAGGAGTTCCGCGTCGGCACCATGGCGCTGGCCTGGGACGGCGAGGACCAGCGCATGATCGTCGAGGCGCAGGCCCTCGTGGAGCTGGACGCCGAGTCCGAGGAGGACCTGGCGGAGGCCGAGGAACGGCTCCTCCAGGACGAGGAGAACGGCCCGCCGATGCTCCGGGTCCGCCTCACTGGCGCGCAGGCCAGGGCCTTCGCCAAGCGCGCCCTCGACGTCGTCAACGCCGGGCGGCCGCCGTGCCCGCTGTGCAGCCTCCCGCTCGACCCGGAAGGACACGTATGTCCGCGCCAGAACGGATACCGCCGCGGAGCGTGACCACCGACGCGGCGGCGGCCGAACTGCTCGCCCTGGGCGAACTGACCGTACGCGGACGCATCCGTGACGCGTCCAACGCGGCGCTGTACTGCACGGTGACGCACGAGGGACGCGAGGCGGCCTGCGTCTACAAACCGGTCGCCGGGGAACGCCCGCTGTGGGACTTTCCCGACGGCACCCTCGCCCAGCGCGAGGTCGCCGCCTACGAGGTCTCCGAGGCCACCGGCTGGGGCCTGGTCCCGCCCACCGTGCTGCGCGACGGCCCGTACGGCGAGGGCATGGTCCAGCTGTGGATCGAGGCCGTCCCGGACACGGAACTGCTCGCCCTGGTCGACGAGGAGGAACCGGGCCCGGGCTGGAAGGGCATCGCCCTGGCCGAGGTCGGCGAGGGCCGCACCGCGCTGCTCGTCCACGCCGACGACGAACGGCTGCGCCGGCTCGCCGTACTCGACGCCGTGATCAACAACGCCGACCGCAAGGGCGGCCACCTGCTGCCCGCGGCGGGGGAGCGCCTGTACGGCATCGACCACGGGGTCACCTTCAACGCCGAGAACAAGCTGCGCACCCTCCTGTGGGGCTGGGCGGGCGACCCGCTCACCGCGGAGGCCCTGGCGGTCCTCGACGCCCTCAGACAGGCGCTGAAGGACGGCGGCACCCTGGCGACCCGGCTCGCCGCGCTCATCACCGGCGCCGAACTCGACGCCACGCGCGCGCGGGTCGACGCCCTGCTGGCCTCCGGAAAGCACCCGGAACCGAACGGCGAGTGGCCGGCCATCCCGTGGCCGCCGGTGTAGAGACCCCTTGCCACGCCGGCCGGTGATGCGCAAGAACGCCTTACCGGCCATCCGGCCCGGTCCGGTTCGTGTACGGAACATCCGTCCGGTTAGGCTCATGACATGCATGCCTGGCCCGCTTCCGAGGTCCCCGCCCTGCCTGGTCAGGGCCGCGACCTGAGGATCCACGACACCGCGACCGGCGGCCTGGTCACCCTCGACCCCGGTCCCGTCGCCCGCATCTACGTCTGCGGCATCACCCCGTACGACGCCACCCACATGGGGCACGCGGCGACCTACAACGCGTTCGACCTCGTGCAGCGCGTGTGGCTCGACACCAAGCGGCAGGTCCACTACGTCCAGAACGTCACCGACGTGGACGACCCGCTCCTGGAGCGGGCCGTGCGCGACGGGGTCGACTGGACCGCCCTCGCCGAGCAGGAGACCGCCCTCTTCCGCGAGGACATGACGGCGCTGCGGATGCTTCCGCCCCGGCACTACATAGGCGCCGTCGAGGCCATACCCGGCATCGTCCCGCTCGTCGAACGACTGCGCGACGCGGGGGCCGCCTACGACCTCGAGGGCGACGTCTACTTCTCCGTGGAGGCGGACCCGCACTTCGGCGGCGTCTCCCACCTCGACGCCTCCGCGATGCGGCTGCTGTCCGCCGAGCGCGGCGGCGACCCCGACCGGCCCGGCAAGAAGAACCCGCTCGACCCGATGCTGTGGATGGCAGCGCGTGAGGGCGAGCCCAGCTGGGACGGCGGCACGCTCGGCCGCGGACGCCCCGGCTGGCACATCGAGTGCGTCGCCATCGCCCTCGACCACCTCGGCATGGGCTTCGACGTCCAGGGCGGCGGCTCCGACCTCGCCTTCCCGCACCACGAGATGGGCGCCTCGCACGCCCAGGCCCTCACCGGTGAGTTCCCGATGGCCAAGGCGTACGTGCACGCCGGCATGGTCGGTCTCGACGGCGAGAAGATGTCCAAGTCCAAGGGCAACCTGGTCTTCGTCTCCCAGCTGCGGCGCGAGGGCGTCGACCCGGCCGCCATCCGGCTCTCCCTTCTCGCCCACCACTACCGCTCCGACTGGGAGTGGACCGACCAGGTGCTTCAGGACGCCCTCGCCCGCCTCGACCGCTGGCGCGCCGCCGTCTCCCGCCCCGACGGCCCACCCGCCGAGGCCCTTGTGGAGGAGATCCGCGAGGCCCTGGCCAACGACCTGGACTCCCCGACCGCCCTGGAAGCGGTCGACCGCTGGGCAGCCCTCCAGCAGGAGTCCGGCGGCACGGACATCGGCGCCCCGGGCGTGGTCTCCCGAGCAGTGGACGCCCTCCTGGGCGTGGCCCTGTAAGCCAGCCAACCCGCGTAGCTGTGGGCGGTTCGTGCCTCCCCCCAGTGCCTGAACGGCCTGGGAGGCACCCCCAGGGCGGCACGGGTGGGCACAGCGGCACCCGGCAAGCGCCGGTTCGCATCCCCCGCAGTGACCCGCACGTAAACGAGTGAGGGGGCGCTCCCACCAGGGAAGCGCCCCTCACTCGTGTCCAACCGGCTCAGTCCTCCGAGGACTCCTCGTCCTCCCCGCCTGCCTTCGGCGGCTTCGGCGGCCGGCTCCGCCCACTCGGGTTGTCCCGCAGAAACGGCGTTCCGGCCGGACCCTCGCCCCCGTCCGCCGTGGCGTGCCCGCCAGGCCCCGCGGGCCCCGTCCCGGCCCCGTCCCGGCGCCGCAGATACCGCTCGAACTCCCGCGCGATCGCCTCGCCCGACGCCTCCGGCAGCTCCGCCGTGTCCCGGGCCTCCTCCAGCGACTGCACGTACTCGGCGACCTCGGTGTCCTCCGCGGCCAACTGGTCCACGCCCACCTGCCAGGCACGCGCGTCCTCGGGCAGCTCGCCCAGCGGGACCCGCACGCCGATCAGGTCCTCCAGCCGGTTCAGCAACGCCAGCGTGGCCTTCGGGTTCGGCGGCTGCGACACGTAGTGCGGCACCGCCGCCCACAGCGACACGGCCGGCACGCCCGCGTGTGTGCACGCCTCCTGGAGGATGCCGACGATGCCCGTGGGCCCCTCGTACTTGGTCTCCTCCAGGTCCATGCGCCGGGCCAGGTCGGCGTCCGACGTGGTCCCGCTGATCGGCACCGGCCGGGTGTGCGGCGTGTCGCCCAGCAGGGCGCCCAGGACGACCACCATCTCGACACCCAGCTCGTGGGCGAAGCCCAGCAGCTCGTTGCAGAACGAGCGCCAGCGCATGGACGGCTCGATGCCCCGCACGAGCACGAGGTCGCGCGGTTTCTCGCCGCCGACCCGGACCACCGAGAGCCGCGTCGTCGGCCAGGTCACCTTGCGGACGCCGTCCTCGATGAAGACGGTGGGACGGTTGACCTGGAAGTCGTAGTAGTCCTCGGCGTCCAGCGCCGCGAACACCTCGCCCTTCCACTCCCTGTCGAGATGCGCGACCGCGGTGGAGGCGGCGTCACCGGCATCGTTCCAGCCCTCGAACGCGGCCACCATGACCGGGTCGACCAGCTCGGGAACCCCCTCGAGCTCGATCACCCAGCGCCTCCTTCCGACGTGCCCTCGCGTACCCCCCAACCTTACGGCGTGCCGAGGGGCCGCCCGCAGCCCCTTTGCACGGGGCGGTGAACGGATCACTGCCCCGTGCCCGGCGTGCGGACACCCGCCGCCCGTCGTTGAAAGAGGTCCCTACTTCTTGTCGAGCACGTCCTGGACCTGCGCGCGGACCTCGTCCGTGGCCAGGCCGCGGATCGTCAGCGTCGTACGGCGGCGCAGCACGTCGTCCGCCGTCTCGGCCCACTCGTTGTCCCGGGCCCACACGACCTGCGCCCAGATCTCCGGGGCGTCCGGGTGGACACGCTGCGCCAGCTCCGGGCTCTCGTTGGCGAGCCGGGCGATGTCGAAGGCGAGCGAACCGTAGTGCGTGGCCAGGTGCCTGGCGGTGTCGGCCGCCATGCGCGGGCCGGGCGCCGAGCCGTCCACCAGCAGCCGGTGGGCCACTGCGCGCGGGTTGGCGACGCCGGGCAGCGGCAGCTTCTTCGGCAGCGACGCGATCGGCTCGAAGTCGTCGCCCAGCGGGTGGCCCGGCAGCGCCTCCAGCTTCTTCATCACCGTACGGCCGATGTGGCGGAAGGTGGTCCACTTGCCGCCCGCGACGGACAGCATGCCGCCCCGGCCCTCGGTCACCACCGTCTCGCGCTTGGCCTTCGCCGTGTCGCCGGGGCCGCCCGGCAGCACGCGCAGGCCCGCGAAGGAGTACGTGATGAGGTCCCGGTCGAGCTGCTGGTCGCGGATGGAGAACGCGGCCTCGTCGAGTATCTGGGCCACGTCCTTGTCGTTGACCGCGACGTCCGCCGGGTCGCCCTCGAACTCCTCGTCGGTCGTGCCGAGCAGCAGCATGTCCTCCCAAGGGAGGGCGAAGGTGATCCGGTACTTGTCGATCGGGGTGGCCAGCGCGGCCCTCCAGGGCGCGGTGCGCTTGAGTACCAGGTGCGCGCCCTTGGACAGGCGGATGGACGGCGCCGCGTTCGGGTCCTCCATACGGCGCAGGTGGTCGACCCACGGGCCGGTGGCGTTGAGCACCAGGCGGGCGTTCACCCCGAACTCGTCGCCGGACAGCCGGTCCTTCAGCTCGGCGCCGGTCACCCGGCCGTTGGTGAAGCGCAGCCCCGTGACCTCGGCGTGGTTGAGGACCACCGCGCCGGACTCGACCGCCGCGCGGACGGTCATCAGCGCCATGCGGGCGTCGTTCATCTGGTCGTCGCCGTACACGGCCACGGCCTTCAGGTTGTCGGTGCGCAACTCGGGCACGTCCTGCGCGGCCTTGGCCGGGGAGAGCAGGTGGCCGACGCCGTCGCCGAACGCGGACAGTGCCGAGTACGCGAAGACACCGGCCCCGAGCTTGGCCGCGCCGTGCGGCCCGCCCTTGTACACGGGGAGGTAGAAGGTGAGCGGGTTCGCCAGGTGGGGGGCCACCTGGCGGGAGACCGCACGGCGCTCGAAGTGGTTCTCCGCCACCAGCTTCACCGCGCCGGTCTGCAGGTAGCGCAGACCGCCGTGGAGCAGCTTGGAGGAGGCGGAGGAGGTGGCGCCGGCGAAGTCGCCGGCGTCGACCACGGCCACCCTGAGGCCGGACTGCGCGGCGTGCCAGGCGGTGGAGATGCCCAGGATGCCGCCGCCGATCACGAGAAGGTCGTACGACGCCTTGGAAAGCTGGTCCCGGGTCTCGGCCCGGCTCGGGTTCGAGCCGGAGGCCGGGTGCGTACCCAGGGCAGGCACGGACTGCAGGGTGGACTGCGTGGTCATGGTGGTTCTTACTCCTCGTCCTCGAGCCAGCCCATGGTCCGCTCGACGGCCTTGAGCCAGCTCTTGTACTCACGGTCGCGGGTGTCCGCGTCCATGCGGGGGGTCCACTCGGCGGCCCGCCGCCAGTTGGCGCGCAGGTCGTCGGTGCTGTTCCAGAAGCCGACGGCGAGACCGGCGGCGTAGGCGGCGCCGAGGCAGGTGGTCTCGGCGACCATCGGGCGCACCACGGGGGCGTCCACGAAGTCGGCGAGGGTCTGCATCAGCAGGTTGTTGGAGGTCATGCCGCCGTCGACCTTGAGGGCGGTCAGCTCCACCCCGGAGTCCTTCGTCATGGCGTCCGCGATCTCCCGCGTCTGCCAGGCGGTGGCCTCCAGGACGGCGCGCGCGAGGTGCGCCTTGGTGACGTACCGGGTGAGGCCGGCGATCACACCGCGGGCGTCGGAGCGCCAGTACGGGGCGAACAGGCCGGAGAAGGCCGGCACGAAGTAGGCGCCGCCGTTGTCCTCGACCGTCAGGGCGAGGGTCTCGATCTCGGCAGCGGTGGAGATCAGGCCCATCTGGTCGCGCATCCACTGCACCAGCGAACCGGTGACGGCGATCGAGCCCTCCAGGGCGTAGACCGTGTCCTGGTCGCCGATCTTGTAGCCGACGGTGGTGAGCAGCCCCGAGTAGGAGTTGATCAGCTTGTCACCGGTGTTCATCACCATGAAGGTGCCGGTGCCGTACGTCGACTTGGTCTCGCCCTCGGAGAAGCAGGTCTGGCCGAACAGGGCGGCCTGCTGGTCGCCGAGCGCCGAGGCCACCGGGATGCCGCCGAGCAGCTCGCCGAGCCGGCCGCCCGTGATCTCGCCGTACACCTCGGCGGAGGAGCGGATCTCGGGGAGCATCTGCATCGGCACGCCGATCGACTCGGCGATCTTCTCGTCCCACGCCATGGTGTGCAGGTTCATCAGCATGGTGCGCGAGGCGTTGGTGACGTCGGTGACGTGCTTGCCGCCGTTCACCCCGCCGGTCAGGTTCCAGATGACCCAGGTGTCCATGGTGCCGAAGAGCAGGTCGCCCGCCTCGGCGCGCTCGCGCAGGCCGTCGACGTTGTCGAGCAGCCAGCGGGCCTTGGGACCGGCGAAGTAGGAGGCCAGGGGAAGGCCGGTCTCGCGGCGGAAGCGGTCCTGGCCGACGTTGCGGCCGAGCTCCTTGCACAGGGCGTCGGTGCGGGTGTCCTGCCAGACGATGGCGTTGTGGACGGGCTCACCGGTGTTCTTGTCCCAGACGAGGGTGGTCTCGCGCTGGTTGGTGATGCCGATGGCCTTGATGTCGTCGCGGGTGATGCCGGCCTTCTCGACGGCTCCGGCGACGACCTCCTGGACGTTGGTCCAGATCTCGGTGGCGTCGTGCTCGACCCAGCCGGGCTTGGGGAAGATCTGCTCGTGCTCCTTCTGGTCGACGGAGACGATGCGGCCGTCTCGGTCGAAGACGATGCAGCGCGAGGAGGTCGTGCCCTGGTCGATCGCGGCGATGAAGGGTCCGGCGGTGTGGGCGTCGGTCACTGTGTGCTCCTGGGGTTCCGTGGTGGGTGGCCGGTGCTTACGGCGCGTGGTCTGCGGCTCGATGATCGCCGAACGGGAGCCCGCTCAGGCGAACGCGACGTTGTAGACACCTGCGGCGATCGCACCACCGATCAGCGGACCGGCGATCGGGACCCAGGCGTAGGACCAGTCGGAGCCGCCCTTGTTGGGCAGGGGCAGCAGGGCGTGCACGATGCGCGGGCCGAGGTCACGGGCCGGGTTGATCGCGTAGCCGGTCGGACCGCCCAGGGACAGACCGATCGAGACGACCACCAGCGCGGTGATCAGGCCGCCCAGGATGCCCAGGCCGTTGCCCTCGTCGTTCAGGCCCTGGGTGAGTACGGCGAGCACCAGCACGAAGGTGCCGATGACCTCGGTGGAGAGGTTCTGCACCGCGTTGCGGACCTCGGGCCCGGTGGAGAAGATGCCCAGCACCGGGCCGGCGCCCTTCTCCTGCGCCTCGACCGACTTGGCCGTGGTGTCCTGCGCGCCCGGCCCGCCGACGATCTCCTGGTCGGTGAGGTGGGCCAGGAACTGGCCGTAGTAGGCCAGCCAGACCAGGGCCGCGCCGATCATGGCGCCGAGCATCTGTCCGGCGAAGTAGGTGGGGACGTTGCTCCACTCACCGTCCTTGATGGCGATGCCGACGGTCACGGCCGGGTTCAGGTGGGCGCCGGAGAGCGGACCCGAGATGTACACCGCCGTCATGACGGCGAAGCCCCACCCGAAGGCGATGGCCAGCCAGCCGGCGTTGCGGGCCTTGGAGGCCTTGAGCGTCACGGCGGCGCAGACGCCGCCGCCGAGCAGGATGAGTATGGCGGTACCGATGGTCTCGCCGATGAAGATGTCGGAGCTGGACACCCGCGACTCCTTTGTCCTTCGTCCAGGGGAAGCCGAACCCCCGGGTCCCTCCGGGTGTTCCGGCGCCCTCGGTGTGAGAGCGATGGCGGCCCTTGGCACTGTGCACACTCTAACGCGTATTGCCGGTAGGTGTTCGACAATGCCGACCGATGGACGCGAGTCTCGTTCGGCGTCAGGCGTGCGTCAAGGGCTGTGTTATCGAAAGCACGATCGTTATTGATCGTCGTGTGCTATCGATCTCTGCTCGGCCGGTCTCGCGGGTCACCCTTCCCGTGTCCGCAGCCGTTTGCGGACACGCAAAAGGGCCGGAACACCCTCGGTGTCCCGGCCCGCCCCGCCCGTGTACGCCCTAGAACCGCCCGGCGCCCAGGTCCCGCGAGACCGCCCGTGCGCAGTCCCGTACCGCGGCGACCAGCTCGGGCCGCAGCTCGCCCTCCCGGCACAGCCGCTCCACGGCCCCCGTGATGCCGACCGCGCCGACCGGCATCCGCCTGCGGTCGTGGATGGGGGCGGCGATGGACGCGATGCCCTCCCAGGTCTCCTCGACGTCGGCCGCGTACCCACGCGCGCGCGTGATGTCCAGGACGTGCTCGAAGCGGTCCGGCTCGCAGATGGTGCGGTCCGTGAACGCCTTGCGGTCGGCCTCCAGCGCCTCGCTGTGCGCCACCGGGTCGTACGCCGACAGCACCTTGCCCAGCGCCGTCGAGTGCAGCGGCTGCATGGCCCCGATCTCCAGGACCTGCCGGCTGTCGTCGGGCCGGAAGACGTGGTGCACGATCAGGACGCCCTGCTGGTGCAGGACGCCGAGGTGGACGCTCTCGCCGCTGGAGCGGGCCAGGTCGTCGGTCCACACCAGGGCGCGGGCCCGCAGCTCGTGCACGTCCAGATAGGTCGTGCCCAGACGCAGCAGTTCGGCGCCCAGCTGGTAGCGACCGGAGGCGTCGTCCTGCTCGACGAAGCCCTCCTGCTGGAGGGTGCGCAGGATGCCGTGCGCGGTGCCTTTGGCCAGACCCAGCGACGAGGCGATGTCCGACAGGCCGAGCCGCCGCTCGCCGCCCGCGAGCAGGCGCAGCATCGCGGCCGCCCGCTCGAGCGACTGGATGTTCCGTGCCATCGACGTACTGCCTCCGTCCCCTTCGACTGCCGACCTCGGCGTCGCTGACGTCGTTCGGCAATGCCGAACACTACCGGTCCATGCCGACCTCCCGCTAATGGTCGGCGGGCAACTGTTGCACTCCGGCCACTTCCCGATGGCCGCGGCCGCCCTCCGGCAAGCGCGTGCACCGGGCGCGTTCCGCCGCCGTCGGGGCCCTTCGGGAAACGGCGGACTCGGCCGTTCGGCCGGTATTCGCCCGCCATCCTCGTCCGTCTCGTGGACGCCCTGACCATCCGCTCCCGGACCCGGCTACCCTGGCGGCGTGCGTACTCCCCGGGGACGTCCACGACGGACGGCACCGGGCAGGCGCAAAGCCGACAGCCGTCGCATCCTAGGGAGCCCCTTCATGGCCTCGTCGCCATCCACCCCGCCCGCCGACACCCGCACCCGCGTGTCCGCCCTCCGAGAGGCCCTCGCCACCCGTGTGGTGGTCGCCGACGGCGCCATGGGCACCATGCTCCAGGCCCAGAACCCCACGCTGGACGACTTCCAGCAGCTGGAGGGGTGCAACGAGGTCCTGAACGTGACCCGGCCCGACATCGTGCGTTCGGTGCACGAGGAGTACTTCGCGGCCGGCGTCGACTGCGTCGGCACGAACACCTTCGGCGCCAACCACTCCGCCCTCGGCGAGTACGACATCCCCGAGCGCGTCCACGAACTGTCCGAGGCCGGCGCCCGCGTCGCCCGCGAGGTCGCGGACGAATTCGCGGCCGGGGACGGGCGGCAGCGCTGGGTCCTGGGCTCCATCGGCCCCGGCACCAAGCTTCCCACCCTGGGCCACGCCCCCTACACCGTGCTGCGCGACGCCTATCAGCGCAACGCCGAGGGCCTGGTCGCCGGCGGCGCCGACGCCCTGCTCGTGGAGACCACCCAGGACCTGCTGCAGACCAAGGCCTCCGTGCTCGGCGCCCGGCGCGCCCTCGACGCCCTCGGCCTCGACCTGCCCGTCATCGTCTCCGTCACCGTCGAGACCACCGGCACCATGCTCCTCGGCTCCGAGATCGGCGCCGCGCTCACCGCGCTGGAACCGCTCGGCATCGACATGATCGGCATGAACTGCGCCACCGGCCCGGCGGAGATGAGCGAGCACCTTCGCTACCTCGCCCGTCACGCCCGGATCCCGCTGACCTGCATGCCCAACGCCGGTCTGCCCGTCCTCGGCAAGGACGGCGCCCACTACCCGCTGACCGCGCCCGAGCTGGCCGACGCCCACGAGACCTTCGTCCGCGAGTACGGCCTGTCGCTGGTCGGCGGCTGCTGCGGCACCACCCCCGAGCACCTGCGCCAGGTCGTCGAGCGGGTCCGCGGCGCGGAGCCCACCGAGCGCCGGCCGCGGCCCGAACCCGGCGCCGCCTCCCTCTACCAGACCGTGCCCTTCCGCCAGGACACCTCCTACCTGGCCATCGGCGAGCGCACGAACGCCAACGGCTCCAAGAAGTTCCGCGAGGCCATGCTGGCGGGCCGCTGGGACGACTGCGTGGAAATGGCCCGGGACCAGATCCGCGAGGGCGCGCACATGCTCGACCTGTGTGTGGACTACGTCGGCCGGGACGGCGTCGCCGACATGGAGGAGCTGGCCGGCCGGTTCGCCACCGCCTCGACGCTGCCGATCGTGCTGGACTCCACCGAGGTCGACGTGATCCAGGCGGGTCTGGAGAAGCTCGGCGGCCGCGCGGTGATCAACTCGGTGAACTACGAGGACGGAGCCGGCCCCGAGTCCCGCTTCGCCCGCGTCACCCGGCTGGCCCGGGAGCACGGGGCCGCGCTGATCGCGCTGACCATCGACGAGGAGGGCCAGGCCCGCACCGCCGAGAAGAAGGTCGAGATCGCCGAACGGCTCATCGACGACCTCACCGGCAACTGGGGCATCCGTGAGTCGGACATCCTCGTCGACTGCCTGACCTTCACGATCTGCACCGGCCAGGAGGAGTCCCGCAAGGACGGCCTGGCCACCATCGAGGGCATCCGGGAGCTGAAGAAGCGCCACCCGGACGTGCAGACCACGCTCGGCCTGTCGAACATCTCCTTCGGCCTCAACCCGGCCGCCCGCATCCTGCTGAACTCCGTCTTCCTCGACGAGTGTGTGAAGGCGGGCCTCGACTCGGCGATCGTGCACGCGTCGAAGATCCTGCCGATCGCCCGTTTCGACGAGGAGCAGGTCACCACCGCCCTCGACCTCATCCACGACCGCCGCCGCGAGGGCTACGACCCGCTGCAGAAGCTCATGCAGCTCTTCGAGGGCGCCACGGCCAAGTCCCTGAAGGCGTCCAAGGCCGAGGAGCTGGCCGCCCTCCCGCTGGAGGAGCGCCTCAAGCGCCGCATCATCGACGGCGAGAAGAACGGCCTCGAACAGGACCTGGACGACGCCCTCCAGGAGCGTCCCGCGCTCGACATCGTCAACGACACCCTGCTCGACGGCATGAAGGTCGTCGGCGAACTGTTCGGCTCCGGCCAGATGCAACTGCCGTTCGTGCTCCAGTCCGCCGAGGTCATGAAGACCGCGGTGGCGCACCTGGAGCCGCACATGGAGAAGACCGACGACGACGGCAAGGGCACCATCGTGCTGGCCACCGTCCGCGGCGACGTCCACGACATCGGCAAGAACCTGGTCGACATCATCCTGTCCAACAACGGCTACACCGTCGTCAACCTCGGCATCAAGCAGCCGGTCTCCGCGATCCTGGAGGCGGCCGACGAGCACAGGGCCGACGTCATCGGCATGTCCGGCCTCCTGGTCAAGTCCACGGTGATCATGAAGGAGAACCTGGAGGAGCTCAACCAGCGGGGGCTGGCCGCCGACTACCCGGTCATCCTCGGCGGCGCCGCCCTCACCAGGGCCTACGTCGAGCAGGACCTGCACGAGATCTACGACGGCGAGGTCCGCTACGCCCGCGACGCCTTCGAGGGCCTGCGCCTGATGGACGCCCTGATCGGCATCAAGCGCGGCGTTCCCGGCGCCCGGCTGCCCGAGCTGAAGCAGCGCCGGGTGCGGGCGGCCACCGTCGAGATCGAGGACCGTCCGGAGGAGGGCAGCGTCCGCTCCGACGTCGCCATCGACAACCCCGTGCCCGAGCCGCCGTTCCGCGGCACCCGCGTCGTCAAGGGCATCCAGCTCAAGGAGTACGCCTCCTGGCTGGACGAGGGCGCCCTCTTCAAGGGCCAGTGGGGTCTCAAGCAGGCCCGCACCGGCGAGGGGCCCTCCTACGAGGAACTCGTCGAGTCCGAGGGCCGGCCCCGGCTGCGGGGGCTGCTGGACCGGCTCCAGACGGAGAACCTGCTGGAGGCGGCCGTGGTCTACGGCTACTTCCCCTGCGTCTCCAAGGACGACGACCTGATCGTCCTGGACGACGACGGCAACGAACGCACCCGCTTCACCTTTCCGCGCCAGCGCCGCGGCCGGCGCCTGTGCCTGGCCGACTTCTTCCGCCCGGAGGAGTCCGGCGAGACCGACGTGGTCGGCTTCCAGGTCGTCACCGTCGGCTCCCGCATCGGCGAGGAGACGGCCCGGATGTTCGAGGCCAACGCCTACCGCGACTACCTCGAACTGCACGGACTGTCCGTCCAGCTCGCCGAGGCCCTCGCCGAGTACTGGCACGCACGCGTGCGCTCCGAACTGGGCTTCGCCGGGGAGGACCCGGCCGACATGGAGGACATGTTCGCCCTGAAGTACCGGGGCGCCCGCTTCTCCCTCGGCTACGGCGCCTGCCCCGACCTGGAGGACCGCGCCAAGATCGCCGCCCTGCTGGAGCCCGAGCGCATCGGCGTCCACCTCTCCGAGGAGTTCCAGCTCCACCCCGAGCAGTCCACGGACGCCATCGTCATCCACCACCCCGAGGCGAAGTACTTCAACGCACGCTAGGGGGGCGGCCCACCAGGCGCGCCGTACCCGCCCCGTCGGCCACACCAGGCGTTCGCGCCCCGCACGACGTACACTGGTCGGTCCACTGCAGGCCGGCTCCCTTCGTGGGAGCCGGCCTGATCGTCCCTCAAGGAGGTATGTGGATGACCAGTACGGTCCCCGCTCTCGGAACCCGTACGGCCGAAGGGTCCGCCCTGCAAGCCGTGCTCCTCGACATGGACGGCACCCTGGTGGACACGGAGGGCTTCTGGTGGGACGTCGAGACGGAGGTCTTCGCCTCCCTGGGCCACACCCTGGACGACTCCTGGCGCCACGTCGTGGTCGGAGGCCCCATGACCCGCAGCGCGGGCTTCCTGATCGAGGCCACCGGCGCCGACATCACCCTGGCCGAACTGAGCGTCCTGCTCAACGACGGGTTCGAGGAGCGCATCGGCCGTGACCTGCCGCTCATGCCCGGCGCCGCCCGGCTGCTCGCCGAACTCTCCACGCACGAGATCCCCACGGCCCTGGTCTCCGCCTCGCACCGGCGCATCATCGACCGTGTCCTGAAGTCGCTCGGCCCCCACCACTTCGGCCTCACCGTCGGCGGCGACGAGGTGCCGCGCACCAAGCCCCACCCCGACCCCTACCTGGCCGCCGCGGCCGGACTCGGCGTCGACCCGGTCCGCTGCGCCGTCGTCGAGGACACCGCGACCGGGGTCGCCGCCGCGGAGGCCGCCGGCTGCCACGTCGTGGCCGTGCCCTCGGTCGCTGACATCACCCCGGCCGCCCGGCGCACCGTGGTCGCCTCCCTGGAAGAGGTCGATCTGACATTTCTGCGCGGCCTGATGACACAAATGCGCTAGCCGTTCACCGAGCGTGCAGCGGCGGTAAGCGGCCAATTCCGGGAAGGTCCGCCCCGAGCGGCCCCACCACTGTTCCCGGGCTAATTCCCCCGCCTCGGATGGCCGAATTCCGGCACCGGCGACCGAAGGCCAACTGTGACGTTCGCCACGCCGACAGGGGTCGACAGACGTGCGCAGGTGTGCCGCATCCGGCTAGGCGAACGTTGTCGAGGAGCCTTTGTGTCCTGATTGGTGAAACCCTGCACTAATCCTTCCACTGTCGGGTTTTCGGTGTGTCCACACCCGGTTTCGCTCCGTGATGGGTCCTCAGCTCCGATGGCTGCGAACCCCCGTGCGGGCGCGGACTAATCTCGTCGCGAGAACATCGGCCACTACCCCCGTGATCCGCCGCGACACCCCTGCATGCCGGATACACGGACCGACAGCTCTGGAGAAACTCGAGCATGAACCGCAAGACTTTGGTGCTGCCGGCCGTCGTCGGCCTGCTCGCGCCGGTGCTCGCCGCCTGCGGAGGATCGGACAGCGGCAGCGGCGACGGGGACGCGATCGTCGTCGGCACCACGGACCGGTTCAGCGCCTCCGAGGAGACGCCCGCGCCGCTCGACCCGGCATACGCCTACGACGTCGGCCTCTGGAACGTCCTGCGTCAGACCACGCAGACGCTCATGGCGCAGCCCCGCGGAGGCGGCGAGCCCGTCCCCGACGCCGCCCAGAAGTGCGGGTTCACCGACACCGGAAACGAACGGTACGCGTGCACCCTGCGGGACGGACTCAAGTTCGCCAACGGCGACCCCGTCACCGCCGAGGACGTCAAGTACTCCATCGAGCGCGCCATCGCCATCGACGCCGACAGCGAGGTGGCCACGCTGCTCAACACCGTCGACACCGTCGAGACCCAGGGCGAGCGCGAAGTCATCTTCCACCTCAAGACGGCGGACGCGACCTTCCCGTACAAGCTGTCGACGCCGGTCTCGGGCATCGTCAACCCCGACCAGTACCCCAAGGACAAGCTGCGCGACGGCTGGGAACTGGACGGCTCCGGCCCGTACACCATGAAGGCCGAGGTCAAGGACGACATCCTCACCAAGGCCGTGTTCACCAAGAACCCCAGCTACAAGGGGAGCGCGAAGGTGAACAACGACAAGGTCGAGATGGTCTTCTTCGACGACGCGGACGCCATGGGCGACGCGATCGACAAGGGCGACATCGACGTCATGACCCGCGCGATGACGCCGGAACAGGTCCAGAAGCTCGCGAAGGCCACCGACGGCGACGTCAGCCTCGTCGAGGTGTCCGGCCTGGAGATCCGGTACCTCGCCTTCAACACGGAGGCCGCGACGGTCAAGGACGAGGCCGTCCGCAAGGCGATGGCTCAGCTCATCAACCGCAGCGAACTCGTCTCCAAGGTGTACGGCTCGCAGGCCCAGCCGCTGTACTCGATGGTCCCGGCCGGCATCACCGGCCACTCCAACTCGTTCTTCAACCAGTACGGCGACCCGAACGTCGACAAGGCGAAGGCGATGCTGGAGGACGCGGACATCAGCACGCCCATCAAGCTGACGATGCACTACACCACCGACCACTACGGTGCCGCGACCAAGAAGGAGTTCGAGCAGCTGCAGAAGCAGCTGAACGACAGCGGCCTGTTCGACGTGGACATCAAGGGCACGCCCTGGAAGACGTTCCGCAAGGCGGAACAGGACGGCAAGTACGACGTCTACGGCATGGGCTGGTTCCCCGACTTCCCGGACGCCGACAGCTTCATCGCGCCGTTCCTCGACAAGGGCAACACCCTCAACTCGCCCTACGAGAACAAGCAGATCATCAACACGCTGATCCCCGAGTCCCGCGCCGAGGCCGACCGGCTCTCCGCGGTGGACGTCCTCACCGAGATCCAGGACATCACCGCCAAGGACGTGCCGCTGATCCCGTTGTGGCAGGGCAAGCAGTACGTCGCCACCCGCGACGACGTCACGGGCGCCGCCTACCTCCTCAACGCGTCCTCGACGCTGCAGCTGTGGGAGCTGGGCCGGGGCGTGAGCGGCTGACGCCGTCCCCGGACACACCGAAGGGCGCCCTCTTCCGGCCAGGAAGAGGGCGCCCTTCGGTTTCCAGGCGCGCCGCGCCGGCCGCCTACTGCGCGCCGGGACGGACCAGACCGCTCTCGTACGCGTACACCGCGGCCTGCACCCGGTCCCGCAGACCCAGCTTGGTCAGCACATGGCCCACGTGCGTCTTGACGGTCGTCTCACTGACGAACAGGTCCGCGGCGATCTCCGCGTTCGACAGCCCGCGCGCCACCAGCTTCAGCACCTCGACCTCACGGTCCGTCAGCGTGTGCAGGGTGTCCGGCACCGGCTCGTCACCGGACGGCAGATGCGTGGCGTACTTGTCGAGCAGCCGACGGGTGATGCTCGGCGCCAGCATCGCCTCGCCGTTCGCCACCACACGGATCGCCTGCACCAGCTCGTTGGCCGGGGCGTCCTTGAGCAGGAAGCCGCTGGCGCCCGCCTTCAGCGCCTCCACCACGTACTCGTCCAGGTCGAAGGTGGTCAGCACCAGCACCTTGGCCGGACCGTCCCGCTCGGGCCCGGTGATCTGCCGGGTCGCCTCCACACCGTCCATCCGCGGCATGCGGATGTCCATCAGGACCACGTCGGGCTGCAGCGCCCGCACCTGGTCGAGGGCCTGGAGGCCGTCTCCGGCCTCGCCGACGACCGCGAGATCCTGCTCCGCCTCCAGAATCATCCGGAAGCCCGTGCGCAGCAGCGGCTGGTCGTCGACCAGTAGGACGCGGATGGCCACGTAAGTCTCCTTCGATGGGACAGGCCCTAGTCCGGCCCCATTCTGCCCTGCTCGGCCCCGTCGGAGTCGGCCGCCCTCACCGGGAGCGGATAGGGCGGGGGAGTGCCGCCGAACTCCGGGCAGTGCGCCTGGTGGTCGCACCAGCCGCACAGCTTCGTGGGCCGCGGCCGCCAGTCGCCCGTCTCGGTCGCCAGCCGGATCGCCTCCCACAGCGCCAGCAGCTTGCGCTCGACCCGCTCCAGGTCGGCCGGGACCGGGTCGTACGTGAGCACGTCACCACTGCCGAGATATACCAGCTGCAGACGCCGCGGGACGACCTTCTTCAGTCGCCACACCACCAGCGCGTAGAACTTCATCTGGAACAGCGCACCCTCCGCGTACTGCGGCCGGGGCGCCTTGCCGGTCTTGTAGTCGACGATCCGCACCTCGCCGGTGGGGGCCACGTCGACCCGGTCGATGATGCCGCGCAGCCGCAACCCCGAGTCCAGCTCGGCCTCGACGAACAGCTCCCGCTCGGCGGGCTCCAGCCGGCTCGGATCCTCCAGGGTGAACCAGCGCTCGACGAGCCGCTCCGCCTCCGACAGCCACTGCGCCAGCCGCGCCCCCTCCGGATCGTCCGCGAACAGCTCACCGACCTCCGGCCTGCTCTCCCGCAGCCGGTCCCACTGGCCCGGCACCAGAGCCTTGGCCCGCGGCGCCGTCCGCTCGACTGCCGGCGCGTCGAAGAGCCGCTCCAGCACCGCATGCACCAGGGTGCCCCTGGTCGCCGCCTCGCTGGGCTTCTCCGGCAGCCGGTCGATGACCCGGAACCGGTACAGCAGCGGGCACTGCATGAAGTCCCCGGCCCGCGAGGGCGAGAGCGAGACCGGCGCGGTCGCTGGGCGAGCGGTCGCCACGGGCGCGGGCGGGGCGTCGCCGGTCGGCGCGTCCAACACCACGACCGCCGGTTCCACCACCACACCCGGCTGATCCGCCGCGGCCTCCGCCGGTCGGGCGGATCCGCCGGCGTCCTCCGCGACATCCTCGGTACTCGTCTCCATGCCCACAGACCTTACGGCCGGACACTGACAGCGACCCAGTCCGACGCCGTGACCCGTGTGACAGAAGGCAAGCACATGGGTGCCGGGGCTGAACGGGCCGGGACGGACGCATACCATCGACACGAGACCCTCCCGTCCGCAGGCGGGAGACGCTTCGAACGAGGGGACATCGTGGACGTGAGCGGCGGGAGCGGGCAGCCGCGGTCCGGCAACGACGAGTCGGCCGAGCCCCGGGCACATCCCACGGCCCCGGCCGCCGAGCCCGCCGACACCACCCGGCCGGAACCCACGGTCGCCGGCCCCACACCCACGGACCCCGGCGCACCGGACCACGGGGCGTCGGAAGCAGGAACACCGGGCCCCGAGTCGCCGGACACCGGCGCACCGACGCCCACCGAACGCGGGGAGGCCCCCGCCGACTCGGGGGAGGCCCCCGCCGACTCGGGGCAGACCCCCGCCGAAGCCTCCACCCCGCGCGACGAGTCCGACCGGAACGCCCCGGACACCCCGCCCGGAACCCCGGACCCGGGAGCCCGCCCCACCGAGGGCACCGAACCGGACGCCCCGCGCGCCGAGGACGCGCCCCCGGACGCCGCCCCGGCCCCCCAGCACCCACCCCGCCCGGACAGGCCCGCCGAGTCCACCCCCGCCGCCGGACACGGCACGGCAGGGGAACCGCCGGAGCAGCCGGCCTCCGGCGACGACGCGGCCGCCCGCCCGTCGGCAGGCCCGTCCGCCGGTGCCGAGAGCGACACCGGCACCCCCCACCACCGCACCGAAGCCCACACCCCCGGCGGAGGCGGTCCGGGCCGGCCCCCGCAGCGCCGACCGGGACCCGGGGGCGGACTGCTCATGGGCCGGCCCTTCGGCGTACCCGTGTACGTCGCCCCCAGCTGGTTCCTGGTCGCCGCCCTGATCACCTGGGTGTTCGGCGGCCAGCTCGACCGCGTACTGCCCGAGCTCGGGGCCGCCCGCTACCTCGTCTCCCTCTTCTTCGCCGTCGCCTTCTACGCCTCCGTCCTCGTCCACGAACTCGCCCACACCGTCGCCGCCCTCCGCTTCAAGCTCCCCGTACGCCGCATCCAGCTCCAGTTCTTCGGCGGCGTCTCCGAGATCGAGAAGGAGGCCGAAACCCCCGGCCGCGAGTTCATGCTGGCCTTCGTCGGCCCCCTGCTCTCCCTCGTCCTGTCCGGCGTCTTCTACGCCGCCCTCCTGCCCGTCGAACCCGACAGCGTCCCCGGCGTCCTCCTCGCCGGACTGATGGTCTCCAACCTCATCGTCGCCGTCTTCAACCTGCTGCCCGGCCTCCCCCTGGACGGCGGCCGCATGCTCCGCGCCGTCGTCTGGAAACTCACCGGCAAGCCCATGAGCGGCACCGTCGCCGCCGCCTGGGTCGGCCGCGCCCTCGCCATCGCCGTACTCGTCGGCCTGCCGCTGGCCACCCAGTCCCTCGGCAGCAAGGCCGCCGACGACGTGGGCATGGACACCGTCCTGGACGCCCTGCTCGCCGCCATCCTCGCCGCGATCATCTGGACCGGCGCCGGAAACAGCCTCCGCATGGCCCGCCTGCGCGAACACCTCCCCGAACTGCGCGCCCGCGCCCTCACCCGGCGCGCAGTCCCCGTCCAGGCCGACACCCCCCTCTCCGAGGCCCTGCGCCGCGCCAACGCCTCCGGGGCCCGCGCCCTGGTCGTCGTCGACGCCGACGGCACCCCCGCCTCACTCGTCCGCGAAGCCGCCATCGTCGGCGTACCCGAGCACCGCCGCCCCTGGGTGGCCGTCAGCACCCTCGCCCAGGACCTCACCGACGGCATGCGCGTCTCCGCCGAACTGTCCGGCGAAGAACTCCTCGACGCCCTGCGCGCCAACCCCGCCACCGAATACCTCGTCGTCGAGGAGACCGGCGAGATCTACGGCGTCCTGTCCGCCGCCGACGTGGAACGCGCCTTCGTCAAGGCCATGGCAAGACCCAGCTGAGCGCGCCCGAAGGGGCGCGGGGAACCGCCCGAGCCCTCCCCGGGGCCCGCCCGTCCGCACGTGCCCTCCGCCGGTCAAGCCACCGGCGGGAAACCGGTAGGCTGGTCACATGTCCGAACCGACCGGTGCCGCCCGCAGGCGCGGGCCCTTCAAGGTCGGGGACCAGGTTCAGCTGACCGACCCCAAGGGCCGCCACTACACGTTCACGCTCGAGGCCGGGAAGAACTTCCACACCCACAAGGGTTCCTTCCCCCACGACGAACTGATCGGTGCTCCCGAGGGCAGCGTTGTCCGCACCACCGGGAACGTCGCCTACCTCGCGCTGCGCCCCCTGCTCCCCGACTACGTCCTTTCCATGCCCCGCGGGGCAGCCGTCGTCTACCCGAAGGACGCGGGGCAGATCCTCGCCTTCGCCGACATCTTCCCCGGCGCACGCGTCGTCGAAGCAGGCGTGGGCTCCGGCTCCCTCAGCAGCTTCCTGCTGCGCGCCATCGGCGACCAGGGCATGCTGCACTCCTACGAGCGCCGCGAAGACTTCGCCGAGATCGCCCAGCAGAACGTGCAGCGCTACTTCGGCGGCCCGCACCCCGCCTGGCAGCTCACCGTCGGCGACCTCCAGGACAACCTGTCCGACACCGACGTCGACCGCGTCATCCTCGACATGCTCGCCCCCTGGGAGTGCCTGGACGTCGTCAAGAAGGCGCTCGTGCCCGGCGGCATCCTGTGCTGCTACGTCGCCACCACCACCCAGCTCGCCCGGACCGTGGAGTCCATCCGCGAGATCGGCTGCTTCAACGAGCCGACCTCCTGGGAAACCATGATCCGCAACTGGCACGTCGAGGGCCTCGCCGTCCGCCCCGACCACCGCATGATCGGCCACACCGGCTTCCTCCTCACCGCCCGCCGCCTCGCCGACGGCGTCGAGCCGCCCATGCGCCGCCGCCGCCCCGCCAAGGGCGCCTACGGCGAGGACTACGACGGCCCCAACGCCGGCGGAGGCTCCGGCCGCTGAGACCGGCCCCCGCGCCGCAGACAACGAACAGACGCCGTGGTGGAGTTCCGGCAGCGTCCCGGAACTCCACCACGGCGTCGCCGCGTTGACCGTCACCGCCCGACGCGAGCAGCGACCCCGCGGAAAACGGAAGCCAGTACCCACCCCGCCGTTCCCCCGCACTGTGACGTGTGGCACGATGCTGGCCACCCCCACCGGCACAGCCCTCACAGGAGACACTCCTCGTGCAGCACCCCGCCGTTCCGGATCTCTCGCACACGCACACCCGGCCGATCCACTGGGTCGCCACCGCCACGGCCGTCGCCGGTGTGGTCGCACTGTCCTCGGTCCTCCAGCCCGACGCCGCGACAGCGGCCCAGCCCGGCGCCCACACCACCGCGACCGGACCCAAGAGCGCGCCCGCACACATCGCGCCGCCCGACCCCGCGACCGTGACCTTCCCCCTGGAATGCGGCCCCGTCGAAGCCGTCGTCCAGAAGAGGGCCACCGGCGACCTCGACGGCGACGGCCGGCCCGAGACCGTGGCCTCCGTGCACTGCGACGCCCCCATGGGCACCCCGCCCGACGGCGTGTACGTCATCACGCGCAACGCCGACGGCGGCGAGCCCCGCGTCGTCGCCACCCTCGTCGACCCCGGGGACCGCCGCACCGCCACCGAGCTCTCGGTGCGCGACGGGGCCGTCCGCGCCACGCTCCTCGGCTACTCCTCGCCCGACGTGCCCAGTTGCTGCCCCGACGTCACCGACCAGGTGAAGTGGCAGTGGAAGAACGGCGCGTTCGTCAGCGACACGCCCTCACAGGCACGCACCGTCTGACCTGCGCCCCCGGACACACGGCGTGACCCACCGGACGGCGGTCACGGAACGTACGCGCCAAGTTACGATTCGGTCACTCTGCGTCCGGACCGTAGACCTCGGCCCTGTCCGAAACACGACGCACGTGAATGCACTCGCCCGGACACTCCTTCGCCGAGTCCACCACATCCGTGAGAAGCGGCAACGGCACGGGCGTTGCCGCCCCCGGAGCCTGCAGCAGCTCGTCGTCGGCGCCCTTCACGTACGCCAGACCGTCGATGTCCAGCTCGAACACCTCGGGCGCGTACTGGGCGCAGATACCGTCACCGGTACACAGGTCCTGGTCGATCCAGACCTCCAGAGCCCCACCGTCGACAACGGCCTCCTGCTGCACGCTCATCTCTCCTGCCGTTTCCTGGGCCCAGCCGTTCGGGAATCCGGCCAGCTCTGACGGGTGTTGAACACTTCGAGCCTACCCCCGCCGGGGTTCCCCCCACGTTCCGTGGGTATTCCCCTGGCGTGAGGGAGAGCGCAAGGGTGAAGATCGGACACACCCCTACCGTCTTTGTGATCTAGGGGTTTCAATCGACACCCACCCAGGTAGGGTCTGGAAGCGTCCAGCTCCCCTTGGAGGAGGTGAGGACCGTGGCAGCCCACGACGACGACATGAACCGCGGCATCCGCCCGGGACGCGGGTCCGAGGACCCGGCCGGGCAGGTGGCCTACCTTGAGCAGGAGATCGCCGTCCTGCGACGCAAGCTCGCCGAATCTCCGCGACACACGAGAATTCTCGAAGAGCGGATCGTCGAACTGCAGACCAATCTGGCCGGCGTGTCCGCCCAGAACGAGCGGCTCGCCGGCACCCTCCGCGAGGCCCGCGACCAGATCGTGGCCCTCAAGGAGGAAGTCGACCGGCTGGCCCAGCCACCGGCCGGCTTCGGCGTCTTCCTGCAGGCCAACGAGGACGGCACCGCCGACATCTTCACCGGCGGCCGCAAACTCAGGGTGAACGTCAGCCCGAGCGTCGAGCTAGACGAGCTCCGACGCGGCCAGGAAGTGATGCTCAACGAAGCACTCAATGTGGTCGAGGCCATGGAGTACGAGAGCGTCGGCGACATCGTCACCCTCAAGGAGATCCTCGAGGACGGCGAGCGCGCCCTGGTGCTCGGCCACACCGACGAGGAAAGGGTGGTACGGCTCGCCGAACCCCTGCGCGGACTCACCATCCGCCCCGGCGACGCCCTCCTGCTCGAACCCCGCTCCGGCTACGTCTACGAGGTCGTCCCCAAGAGCGAGGTCGAAGAACTCGTCCTCGAAGAGGTCCCCGACATCGGCTACGAGCAGATCGGTGGCCTCGGCGGACAGATCGAGATGATCCGCGACGCGGTCGAGCTCCCCTACCTCTACCCCGACCTGTTCAAGGAACACGAGCTGCGTCCCCCCAAGGGCGTCCTGCTCTACGGACCCCCCGGATGCGGCAAGACGCTCATCGCCAAGGCCGTCGCCAACTCGCTGGCCAAGAAGGTCGCCGAGGTCACCGGCCAGGCCGCCGGCAAGAGCTTCTTCCTCAACATCAAGGGCCCCGAGCTCCTCAACAAATACGTCGGCGAGACCGAGCGGCAAATCCGCCTCGTCTTCCAGCGAGCCCGCGAAAAGGCCAGCGAGGGCACCCCCGTCATCGTCTTCTTCGACGAGATGGAATCCCTCTTCCGCACCCGCGGCTCCGGCGTCAGCTCGGACGTGGAGAACACCATCGTCCCCCAGCTCCTCGCCGAGATCGACGGCGTGGAAGGCCTGCAGAACGTGGTCGTCATCGGCGCCTCCAACCGCGAGGACATGATCGACCCCGCCATCCTGCGGCCCGGCCGCCTCGACGTGAAAATCAAGATCGAACGTCCCGACGCCGAAGCGGCCAAGGACATCTTCGGCAAGTACCTCACCGAACGCCTCCCCCTCCACTCCGACGACCTCGCGGAACACGAGAAGGACAAGGCGGCCACCGTCCAGAGCATGATCCAGACGGCGGTGGAACAGATGTACGCCGAATCCGAGGAGAACCGCTTCCTGGAAGTCACCTACGCCAACGGCGACAAGGAAGTCCTTTACTTCAAGGACTTCAATTCCGGTGCCATGATCGAGAACATCGTGGGCCGCGCCAAGAAAATGGCGATCAAGGACTTCCTCGACAAGAACCAGAAGGGCCTCCGCGTCTCCCACCTCCTCCAGGCCTGCGTGGACGAGTTCAAGGAGAACGAGGACCTGCCCAACACCACCAACCCCGACGACTGGGCCCGCATCTCCGGAAAGAAGGGCGAACGGATCGTGTACATCCGTACGCTCGTCACCGGAAAGCAGGGCGCGGACACCGGACGCTCCATCGACACGGTGGCGAACACCGGTCAGTACCTGTAAAAGGCGGGGCGGCTGCGGGTGCCCTCACCGGGTACCCGCAGCCGACTGTTTTCCGGAGCCCCGGCTGGAGCAAGGCAATGACGCAAATGATCTCCCCGCCAGCGCAAAGGCGTTCTAGGCTCTTCACTACCGCCGAGTCGCGCAGTGCGGGGACGGGCACCGCACACGCATCGGAGCGCCAGCGGTACTTGAGCGGCGCCCACTACGGGCGCTGCCGGGCAAGGAGGGCCGCATGACCGTACGGCGAGTAATGGGCATCGAGACGGAGTACGGAATCTCCGTCCCCGGCCACCCGAACGCCAATGCCATGCTCACCTCGTCCCAGATCGTCAACGCCTACGCGGCGGCGATGCACCGGGCCCGCCGGGCCCGCTGGGACTTCGAGGAGGAGAACCCGCTCCGGGACGCGCGAGGCTTCGACCTCGCCCGTGAGGCCGCCGACAACAGCCAGCTCACCGACGAGGACATCGGCCTCGCCAACGTCATCCTCACCAACGGAGCACGGCTCTACGTCGACCACGCCCACCCCGAATACAGCGCTCCGGAAGTCACCAACCCCCGCGACGCGGTCCTCTGGGACAAGGCCGGCGAACGCATCATGGCCGAAGCCGCCGAACGCGCCGCGGCACTGCCCGGCGCCCAGCCCATCCACCTCTACAAGAACAACACCGACAACAAGGGCGCCTCCTACGGCACGCATGAGAACTACCTGATGAAGCGGGAAACCGCCTTCTCGGACATCGTGCGCCACCTGACGCCCTTCTTCGTCTCCCGCCAGGTCTTCACCGGCGCCGGCCGCGTCGGCATCGGCCAGGACGGCCACGAACACGGCTTCCAGCTCAGCCAGCGGGCCGACTACTTCGAGGTCGAGGTCGGCCTGGAGACGACACTCAAGCGCCCCATCATCAACACCCGCGACGAACCGCACGCCGACGCCGAGAAATGGCGCCGCCTGCACGTGATCATCGGCGACGCGAACCTGTCGGAGATCTCGACCTACCTCAAGCTGGGCACGACGGCCCTGGTCCTCTCCATGATCGAAGACGGCTTCATCGCCGTCGACCTCGCCGTCGACCAGCCGGTACGCACCCTCCACCAGGTCTCGCACGACCCGGCCCTCAAGCACCTCGTCACCCTGCGCAGCGGCCGCACACTGACCGCCGTACAGCTCCAGATGGAGTACTACGAGCTGGCCCGCAAATACGTCGAGGAACGGTACGGCGCGGACGCCGACGACCAGACCAAGGACGTCCTCGGCCGCTGGGAGGACACCCTCAACCGGCTCGAGAACGACCCGATGAGCCTCGCCGGCGAGCTGGACTGGGTCGCCAAGCGAGAACTCATGGAGGGCTACCGCCGCCGCGACAACGTCGACTGGGACGCCGCCCGGCTGCACCTCGTCGACCTCCAGTACGCCGACGTACGGCCCGACAAGGGCCTCTACAACCGTCTGGTGGACCGCGGCCGCATCAAGCGCCTGCTGGACGAGAACGAGGTCGAGCGGGCCCGCACGAAGCCCCCGGAGGACACCCGCGCCTACTTCCGCGGACGCTGCCTGGAGCAGTACGCCGACGACGTCGCGGCGGCCTCCTGGGACTCGGTGATCTTCGATCTGCCGGGCCGGGACTCGCTCCAGCGGGTCCCAACCCTGGAACCGCTTCGCGGAACGCGTAATCACGTCAAGGAGCTCCTGGACCGCTGCCGTACCGCGGACGACCTGGTCAGGGTCCTGTCCGGCGGGTGAGCGGACCGAGCGGGCACCGGGGAGTAGACAGCCGGACGGGGTGGAATACACCGGGTCCGGGAACCATGAGGATGGCCCCCGTACGTTGAGGAAAGTGCGGGGCCGATGTCGGACCGGGCTTGTAGGGTCTGATCTTGACCGAGCAACTGTGTCGGGCGAACCGAGCGGGGTGAGGGTTATGGCGACCAAGGACACCGGCGGCGGGCAGCAGAAGGCCACGCGGTCCACCGAGGAGGTCGAGGAGCAGGCGCAGGACACGCAGGCCTCCGAGGACCTCAAGGAACGCCAGGAAAAGCTGAACGACGACGTGGACTCCGTCCTGGACGAGATCGACGACGTACTCGAGGAGAATGCCGAGGATTTCGTGAGGTCCTTCGTGCAAAAGGGTGGACAGTAAAAGCTTAATGGCCACTTTTCCTTCGAAGTGAAGGTAACGGGGGAGTTCGGGGTGGTTGGGCAATCGGGCGAGAATCAGTGCACGGGATGCAAGCGGAATCTGCCCGTGTCCGAGTTCGCCCGGGACAGGAACCGTGGGGACGGCCTTCAAGTGCGGTGTCGGGAGTGCGTGGCGGAGGACAGCGCCGCGCGCTACCGGCGCCGCCGTGAAGCCATGGGGCTGACCGTCCGGGAGAAGGCGGACGTTCCAGCGGGGGACAAGCTCTGTCAGGCCTGTGGCGAAGTCAAGCCGCACAGCGAGTGGCACCGCAACGCGACCGCCTCTGACGGCCTGGCGACCCGCTGCAAGGCGTGCCGAGCCATCCAAGGGCGGGCAGGCCACCTGAAGCGGCACTACGGCCTCACCGAAGCCGAGCGCGATCAGTTGATCGCCGATCAGGGCGGCGTCTGCTGCATATGTCTTGCCGCTCCCGCCGCACATGTGGATCACTGCCACGAGACGGGTAGGGTCCGTGGCGTACTGTGCTTCAGCTGCAACGCTGCGCTGGGGCAGTTCAAGGACCGGCCCGATGCCATAAGGCGGGCTGCCGCTTACGTG
This sequence comes from Streptomyces sp. NPDC085944, assembly GCF_040686295.1. Taxonomy (NCBI): domain Bacteria; kingdom Bacillati; phylum Actinomycetota; class Actinomycetes; order Kitasatosporales; family Streptomycetaceae; genus Streptomyces; species Streptomyces sp. NPDC085944. The sequence continues at coordinate 169,131 of NZ_JBFBJX010000003.1, forward strand.
GAAGGAAACGCGTGGAAGCCAACACTCGTAGCACCGGGCGTCTACCAGCTGCCTTCCTGACGCCCGGGTCCTCCTCCTTCATGGACTTCCTCGGTGAGCACCAGCCGGAGATGCTCCCGGGCAACCGGCAGCTGCCGCCGGTGCAGGGCGTCGTCGAGGCACCGCACGGCACCACGATCGTGGCGGTCACGTTCCCCGGCGGTGTCGTCCTCGCCGGTGACCGGCGGGCCACCATGGGCAACATGATCGCCCAGCGGGACATCGAGAAGGTCTTCCCGGCCGACGAGTACTCCGCGGTCGGCATCGCCGGCACCGCCGGCCTGGCCGTGGAGATGGTGAAGCTGTTCCAGCTGGAGCTGGAGCACTTCGAGAAGGTCGAGGGCGCGCAGCTGTCCCTGGAGGGCAAGGCGAACCGCCTGTCGACGATGATCCGGTCCAACCTGGGCATGGCGATGCAGGGGCTGGCCGTGGTGCCGCTGTTCGCCGGTTACGACGTGGACCGGGGCCGGGGCCGCATCTTCTCGTACGACGTGACGGGCGGCCGGTCCGAGGAGCGGAACTACGCGGCCACGGGGTCGGGCTCGGTCTTCGCGCGCGGTGCGATGAAGAAGCTGTTCCGTGACGACCTGACCGAGGAGCAGGCCACGACGCTCGTGGTGCAGGCGCTGTACGACGCGGCTGACGACGACTCGGCGACCGGTGGTCCCGATGTCGCCCGCCGGATCTATCCGATCATCACTGTGATCACCGAGGACGGTTTCCGCCGACTCGGCGAGGACGAGTCCGCGGAGCTGGCCCGTTCGGTGCTCGAGCGGCGGCTCGAGCAGCCCGACGGTCCGCGGGCCGCGCTGCTGTAGCGGGAGCGGGTCCTCGTGTTGTCAGGTGGTCCAGTGATTTCGACAGGAAGGGACGGATAACCGGTGTCGACGCCGTTCTATGTATCTCCTCAGCAGGCGATGGCCGACCGGGCGGAGTACGCCCGCAAGGGCATCGCGCGTGGCCGCAGCCTGGTGGTGCTGCAGTACGCCGACGGCATCGTGTTCGTCGGTGAGAATCCGTCCCGTGCGCTGCACAAGTTCAGCGAGATCTACGACCGGATCGGCTTCGCGGCCGCCGGCAAGTACAACGAGTACGAGAACCTGCGGATCGGCGGCGTGCGCTATGCCGACCTGCGGGGTTACACCTACGACCGTGACGACGTGACGGCGCGCGGTCTGGCCAACGTGTACGCCCAGACGCTGGGCACGATCTTCTCCAGCCAGGCCGAGAAGCCGTACGAGGTGGAGCTGGTCGTCGCGGAGGTCGGGGACAGTGCGGAGAACGACCAGATCTACCGGCTGCCGCACGACGGTTCGATCGTGGACGAGCACGGCTCGGTTGCGGTCGGGGGCAACGCGGAGCAGATCAGCGGGTATCTGGACCAGCGGCACCGGGACGGCATGACGCTGGCCGAGGCGCTGAAGCTGGCGGTGCAGGCGCTGTCCCGCGACACCAATGGCAGTGAGCGGGAGATTCCGGCGGAGCGGCTGGAGGTCGCGGTGCTGGACCGGACGCGTCCGCAGCAGCGCAAGTTCAAGCGTCTCGTGGGTGGCCAGCTGTCGCGGCTGCTGGAGTCCGGCGCGGGTGCGGGTGAACCGTCGGCGCAGAGCGGGTCCGAGGCCGACTCCGATTCGGGGGCGGGCGAGGAGTAGGCGCGCACCTCATCGCGGCGGGGCCGTCGATCCCCGTACCACCAGGCTGACCGGCAGGTCCCCCTCCTCGGGGGGCCTGCCTTCCAGTACCGCGAGCAGGGCTCGCATGCCTCGTTCGCCGAAGGCTTCCGCGTCGAGGCGGACGGTGGTGAGTTCGGGGTCGATGGCGGTGGCGAGGCCGAGGTCGTCGAGGCCGGTGACGGAGAGGTCGTCGGGGACGCGGAGTCCGGCGCGGCGGACGGCCTTGTAGGCGCCGGCCGCCAGTTTGTCGTCGTCGCAGACGAGTGCCGTGGGTCGGGGTCCGGGGGCGGCGAGGGCGGTTTCCGTGGCCTTCAGGGCGCCCTCGATCGAAATGGGCGCCCTGATCGTGCGCAGCTGGCTGCCGGGGGCGGCGTCGAGCCGCGAGGCCAGTTCGCGGGCGCGTACCTCGAAGGTCCAGGAGGGGATGTCGGCCGCGAGGTGGAGGAAGCTGCGGTGGCCCAGGGTCAGCAGGTGCTCGGTGACCTGGCGGATGCCGTCGGCGATGTCGAGGTTGACCGTGGCGGCGCCGAGGCTGCCCTCGGGGTCGCTGTCGAGCATGACCAGGGGGAGCTGGTCGCCGCGGATGGCGGTGAGGGCGTCGGCGGCCATGGAGGAGGCGATGACGCCGTCGAGTGCGGCCTGTGCGGAGGCGAAGGGGTCGCGGGCGGGGCCGACGCCTTCGGGTGAGGGGTAGAGGACCACTCCGAAGCCGTGTCGGGCGGCGACGCGTGCGGCGCCCGTGTAGACCTCGGCGAAGAACTCCGTGGTGAGGGCGGGGACGACGAGCAGCACGGTGCGGGTGCGGCCGAGACGCAGGTTCCGTGCCGCGAGGTTGGGGCGGTAGCCCAGTTCGAGTGCGGCGTCGCGGACACGCTGGGCCGTCGGTGCGGAGACGCGTCCGCGCCATTTGTCGCCGAGGACCAGGGAGACGGCTGCCTGGGAGACGCCGGCGGCCTGGGCGACGTCCCGGCTCGTGGGGCGGGTGCTGCCTCGTGCCACCGTTCGCCTGCGCTTTCGTCTGGACTGCTGAACAGGCGACATGGTACGTATGGCAGCGGACGTTATACGTAAAACGTGTGTGACCGAGAACGGGGAGGTGCGTCGTGGTCGCCGGGTATCTGGGCATTCTCCGGGCGCGGTATGCCGTGCGGCTGCTGGCCGGCACGCTGGTCGGGCGGTTGCCCAACGCGACCGCGGCGATCGCGATCGTGCTGTTCGTGCGGGCCGAGGGCGGTTCGTACAGCCTGGCGGGGGCGCTGGCGGCGGTGTACGGCGTCGCGAACGCCGTGGGGCAGCCGGTGCTGGGGCGGCTGGTGGACCTGCACGGGCAGCCGCGGGTGCAGTTGCCGGCCGCGGTGCTGTCGGCGCTGGCGATGGCCGTGTTCGCCTTCGCGGGCACCGGGGTGGCCGTGCTCGCGTACGCGGCCGTGGGGGCGGCGGGGCTGTTCACGCCGCCGCTGGAGGGCGGGCTGCGGGCGTTGTGGCCGAGTGTGCTGGGTGAGGAGGACCAGGTGCACACGGCGTACGCGATGGACGCCGTGGCACAGGAGGTCATGTTCACCGTCGGACCGCTGCTGGTGACGGTGTGCGTGTCGCTGTGGTCGCCGCAGGCGGCCCTGCTGGTGCTGAACGGCCTCGGTGTGCTGGGCGCGCTGTCCGTGGTCGTGTCGCCGCCTTCGCGGGCGTGGCGGTCGGCGCCGCGGGAGGCGCACTGGCTGGGGGCGTTGCGGTCGGGCGGGTTGCTGGCGCTGCTGGGGGCCTTCCTCTTCATCGGGATGGCGCTCGGGTCGATCACGGTGGCTTCGGTCCCGTACGCCGACGAGCACGGCGGTGACGCCGTGTACGGGTGGCTGATGGCGGCGCTGGGGCTGGGTGCGCTGGTCGGCGGAGTGGTGTACGGGGCGCGGCGGTGGGCGGGCGAGCCGGCGCGGCGACTGCGGGTGCTGGTGGCCCTGCTGGCGGTCTGTTACCTGCCGTTGATGCTGATGCCGGGCGCGGTGGCCATGGTGCTGCTGGCGGTGGTGGCGGGGGTGTTCCTGGCGCCGTGCATCGCGTGTGCGTTCGTCCTGGTGGATGTGCACGCGCCGCGGGGGACGGTGACGGAGGCGTTCTCGTGGCTCGTGACGACCTTCACCGTGGGTGCCTCGGCGGGGACGGGGCTGGCGGGGCCCGTCGTGGAGCACGGTGGGGCGCTGTGGGGCTTCGCGGTGCCGGGGGCGGCGGGCTTCGTCTCGCTGCTCGTACTGGCGTGCACGGGGCGGGTCCTCGCAGCTCCCGCGCGGGGGGCGGTGGTTGCGGCTTCATCGGAAAATGATCCAAACCGTGCCGTCGAACCCCGTTTCAGTTCGGGTCATCAGGCGTAATGTTCAGTCATGGACCGCCGCATTTTCGGGCTGGAGAACGAGTACGGCGTCACGTGCACGTTCAGGGGACAGCGCCGCCTGTCGCCTGACGAGGTGGCGCGGTACCTCTTCCGCCGTGTCGTGTCATGGGGCCGCAGCAGCAACGTCTTTCTGCGCAATGGTGCCCGCCTGTATCTCGACGTGGGATCACATCCGGAATACGCGACACCCGAGTGTGACAACGTGACCGAACTCGTCACCCACGACAAGGCGGGCGAGCGCATTCTCGAAGGACTCCTGGTGGACGCCGAACGACGCCTGCACGAGGAGGGAATCGCGGGCGACGTCTACCTCTTCAAGAACAACACCGACTCCGCGGGCAACTCGTACGGTTGTCACGAGAATTATCTCGTGGCCCGGCACGGGGAGTTTTCGCGGCTGGCGGACATCCTGATTCCGTTCCTGGTGACGAGGCAGTTGCTCTGCGGTGCCGGCAAGGTGCTGCAGACGCCGCGCGGTGCGGTGTACTGCGTCAGCCAGCGGGCGGAGCACATCTGGGAGGGTGTCTCCTCGGCGACGACCCGGTCCCGGCCGATCATCAACACGCGTGACGAGCCGCACGCCGACGCGGAGCGCTACCGGCGGCTGCACGTCATCGTGGGCGACTCGAACATGTCCGAGACGACGATGCTGCTCAAGGTCGGTGCGACCGACCTGGTGCTGCGCATGATCGAGGCGGGCACGGTGATGCGGGACCTGACCCTGGAGAACCCGATCCGGGCGATCCGCGAGGTCAGCCACGACATCACCGGGCGGCGCAAGGTGCGTCTGGCCAGTGGCCGGGAGGCGTCCGCGCTGGAGGTGCAGCGGGAGTACTACGAGAAGGCCGTCGACTTCGTCGACCGCCGCGGTATCCGCACCGGCACGGTGGAGCGGGTGCTGGAGCTGTGGGGTCGCACGCTGGAGGCGATCGAGGCGGAGGACCTGGACCGTATCGACACCGAGATCGACTGGGTCATGAAGTACAAGCTCCTGGAGCGGTACCGGGCCAAGCACAACATGACCATGTCGCATCCGCGGGTCGCGCAGATAGACCTCGCCTACCACGACATCCACCGTCGTCGTGGTCTGTACTACCTGCTCGAGAAGAAGGGCCAGGCCGCCCGGGTCGCCAACGACCTGAAGATCTTCGAGGGCAAGTCCGTCCCGCCGCAGACCACTCGGGCCCGGCTGCGCGGCGACTTCATTCGGCGGGCCCAGGAGCAGCGCCGGGACTTCACGGTCGACTGGGTCCACCTCAAGCTCAACGACCAGGCGCAGCGCACCGTGTTGTGCAAGGACCCGTTCCGGTCGGTGGACGACCGGGTGGAGAAGCTGATCGCCGGGATGTGACCCCGACGGGGTGAGAGCCGGGCCTTTCGCGCGAGAGGGCGGAACGCCACACGGGCACCGTACGTTAGCCGTACGGTGCCCTTCTCACGCCGTAGAGTTGCGCGCACGCCAGCCATCAGGACCGATCCGACACCGATACGAGGCCCCCACCGTGCGCCGACGTTCCCTTCTCATCGCCGTCCCCGCGGGACTGGTCACGCTCGCCGCCTGCGGTGACGACTCCGGCTCATCGAGTGACGCGAGCGACAGCGCGTCTCCGCAGGCGTCGGCCACCTCCGCGCCGCCTCCGCCGAAGATCGTCGACGGTCCGCTGCCGGCGATCACCGCGGGGACGAAGTTCGGCGAGAAGCCGACCGTGGCCAAGGGCAGCGGCGAGCCCTCCAAGGACCTCGCGGTCAAGACGGTCGTCGCGGGCGGCGGCAAGGCCGTCGCGGAGAACGACTTCATCGCGGCGAACTACCTGGGCCAGATCTGGCAGAGCGCGAAGGTCTTCGACAACTCCTACGACCGCAAGACCCCGCTCGTCATCCAGCTCGCGCAGGGCAGCATCATCGATGGCTGGCGGTACGCGCTCACCGGCAAGAAGACCGGCAGCCGCGTCGAGTTCTCCGTGCCGCCCACCTGGGGTTACGGGGAGCAGGGCAACGAGCAGGCGGGCATCAAGGGCGACGACACGCTGGTGTTCGTGGTGGACGTCCAGGACACCTTCAACGCGAAGAGCAGTGCCGACGGCAAGAAGGTCCCGCAGGACGACGCGGCCCTGCCGAAGGTCGGCACCAACACCGACGGCAAGGCGCCGTCCATCGAGGTGCCGAAGGCCGACGCGCCGAAGAAGCTCGTCGCGGAGTACGTCCTGGAGGGGGACGGTGCCGAGGTGGGTGCCCAGGACAGTGTGCTCGTGCAGTACAAGGGCGTGCTGTGGGACGGCGGCAAGGAGTTCGACTCGACGTACGCCCGCAAGCAGCTGACGTCGTTCTCGCTGCAGCAGGTCGTCAAGGGCTGGTCGCAGGGGCTGACCGGAAAGAAGGTGGGCAGCCGCGTCCTCGTCGTCGTCCCGCCGGACCTGGGCTACGGGGACAATCCGCCGGAGGGCAGCGGTATCGAGAAGGACTCCACGCTGGTCTTCTCCGTGGACATCCTCGCGAAGATGTGACGTCCGGGGATGTAAGACTTGGGCGTTGCCTTTCCGCAGACAAGCAGGAGCTGAACACGTGAGCATCGACAAGCCCGAGGTCGACTTCCCGGGCGGCGAGCCCCCGGCGGACCTCGAGATCAAGGACATCTGGGAGGGCGACGGCCCGGTTGCCGAGGCCGGTCAGACCGTGACCGTCCACTACGTGGGCGTGACCTTCAGCACGGGCGAGGAGTTCGACGCCAGCTGGAACCGCGGTACGCCGTTCCGCTTCCCGCTCGGTGGCGGCCGCGTCATCGCCGGCTGGGACCAGGGCGTGCAGGGCATGAAGGTCGGCGGTCGCCGACAGCTGACCATCCCGGCGCACCTCGCCTACGGCGACCAGAGCCCCACCCCGGCGATCCCGCCCGGCTCGACGCTGATCTTCGTGGTCGATCTGCTCGGAGTCTGATCGAAGTCCGTACGGACGGCGATCAGAGCCGGTCACCTGGGGTCCATGCCTGTCCGGGCATGGGCCCTCGGCTTTTGCCGCGCCGCCGCGGGGCGGTACGGTCATCCGTCGTAAGCACCATAGGGAGAAGGGCGTCGATGGCCATTGCCAAGGCCGAGCGGCTGATGAACCTGGCGCTGTGTCTGCTCGGGACACGGCGGCCACTCAGCAAGCGCGAGCTGCGCGAGTCGGTCGAGGCCTACCTCGAGGCGGGCTCCGACGACTCCTTCAACCGCATGTTCGAGCGCGACAAGGACGACCTGCGCGAACTCGGACTGGTCATCGAGACCGTGGAGAGCCTCGACGGCGAGATCGGCTACCTGGCCCGCCGGGACAGCAACCGGCTGCCGCCCATCACCCTGGACGCCGAGGAGGCCGCCGCCCTGGGGCTGGCCGCGAAGGTGTGGCAGCAGGCCCGGCTCGCCGGGGCCGCGAGCGGCGCGCTGCAGAAGCTGCGGGCGGCCGGGCTGCCCGAGGACGTCGACCCGTACGAGGCGCACGGTGCGCTGGAGCCCCGTATCCCGGTGCACGAGGCGGCCTTCGAGCCCTTGATGCTGGCCTGCCGCGACCGCCGGCCGGTCGTCTTCGACTACCGCAAGGCGAACGCCGCCCAGCCCGAGGCCCGGCACGTGGAGCCGTGGGCGCTGGAGTGCTGGCGCGGCCACTGGTACCTGGCGGGTTACGACCGCGACCGGGGTGCGGAGCGGGTGTTCCGGCTGTCGCGGATCACGGGGAAGGTGCGCTCGCGCGGCGCGCGGTTCACCGCACCGGTGCCGGACGTCGTCACCGTGCGGGAGACGGTCGCCGGCTGGGCGGGGGAGACCGCCGACCGTTCCGCGCTGATCCGGCTGCGCACGGGCGCGGGGTACCCCCTTCGGGCGAAGGCCACCGGGGTGCGGGAACTCGGTGACGGCTGGGACGAGTTGGAGATTCCGTACGGGCACGGCCTGGACGCCTGGCTGGTGGAGTTCGGGCCGGACGTGGTGGTGCTGGAGCCGGCGGAGTTGCGTGCGGACGTGGTGGACCGGCTGCGTGCCGTCGCCAAGGGCTGAGGGGGAGCGGACAACACAGTGGCAGGCAAACCGGTCAGGCCCGTGAACGCCATCGACCAGACACGTCGGATGCTGTCCCTGGTGACGTATCTGCGCGAGCGTCCCGGGGCCCGTGTCGAGGACGTGGCGCGTGCCTTCGGCATCACCGAGGACGAGCTGGTCTCCGATCTCGACGTGCTTCCGATGTGCGGCACCAGCTTCCGCGGCGGCGACCTCCTCGACATCGACACCGACGGCGAGCGCATCTGGTGGCACAATCCCGCCGCGCTGGGCGCGGACGCCGCCGAGCCGCTGCGGCTCGCCGCCGACGAGGCGACCGCGCTGCTGGTCGCCGCCCGGGCCGTGGCGACCCTGCCCGGGCTGCGCGAGAGCGACCGGCAGGCGCTGCTGCGGGCGACCGCGAAGGTGGAGACCTCGGCCGGGGAGGCCGCCGGCGCCAGCTCGCGCCTGTCCGTCACCTTCGAGTCCGAGGGCGGTGTCTTCGCCGACGTCGACCGGGCCATCTCGGAGCGCCGTCGGCTGTGGATCCGCTACTACTCACCGGCCCGCGACGAGGTCACCGAGCGGGAGATCGACCCCATCCGGCTGGTCAGCGTCGGGCACACCTATGTGGAGGCGTGGTGCCGCCGCTCGGAGGCCCGGCGCACCTTCCGGCTGGACCGGGTGGCCGAGATCCGCATCCTGGACGAGCCGTCCGCGCCGCCGGAGGTGGAGCTGCGGGACCTGTCGGAGGGTCTGGTGCAGCCGGCCGCCGAGGACCCCGAGGTGGTCGTGGAGGTCGGCCCGGGGGGGCGCTGGGTGGCCGAGTACTACCCGCACGACAGCGCGGATGAACTTCCCGACGGCGGCCTGCGTATCACCCTGCGCACGCCCGACCCGGCCTCCCTGCGGAGGCTGGCGCTGCGGCTCGGGCGCGACGGGCGGATCGTCTCCCCGTCCGCGCTCGCCGACAGTGCCCGGCAGGCCGCCCGCGAGGCGCTGGCCGCGTACGACGGCGTGGAGGCGGCCGGGGAGCACGGCGACGCCGGGACGGTCGCCGGGGCCGGTACGCGCCGGGGCGCGGGGGCGGTCGACGGGCGGCACGACAGGCAGGAGCGAGCACTGTGAGCGACCCCCTGGGACCGACGGGACCAGCAAGGACGCCCGGACAGTCCGGGCCGGGCATGACGGCGGCGACCGCGTTCGCCGGCATGAGACGTGTGTCACCGGTCGTCTTCAAGGCGGGCTGCCCGGAGTGCCGGGGCCGGTTCGAACTCGCCGCCAGCGCCCTGCGCCTGGCGATCGGCGCCACGAGCCGCACCACGTTCTACTCGTTCACCTGCCCCGACTGCGGGTCGGCCGTGCGCAAGCCGGCCGGGGAGCGGGTCGTGGAGCTGCTCACCGGCGGCGGGGTCAGGACGCTGCGGCTGCACTCCACCGTCTAGTCTCGACCTCATGTTCTGGCCGATGTTCGCGGTTGCCGTGGGTTTCCTGGGTCTTGCCGTCCTCGCGGTGTTCGCCGTGAAGGTGTTCGTGGAGGCCGAGCGCCTCGGCCGGCAGGTGACGGACTCCGCCCGCCGGATCAGCCGTGCCGCGGAGGACCTGGAGCGAGCGACCGAGAGCGCCGCCCGTGCTGTGGACGCCTTGTGATCCGTGTGAACCCCACCGCGGACCGACGCCGGTGCCCCGACGGGCGGGGTGAGTTATGTTTTGGGGCACTTCGCCCTGTCACCTCACGGGTTTCGGACGGTACGCTGCTGGTCGCGGCCAGGAAAACGAGGCCCGGTCGCGGACGGGAGTACGCACGGGGATTGCCTCGCGTTCACCCCTGAGCGTTACGATCGCTGCACAACACGATCGATCGGACACCTGTCCGACCGGTCGGACAGCACCCCCACCCAGCCGCCTCGGTGAGAAGGTAAAGACTTATGTTCGGAAGGCTCGGCGCCCCCGAGATCATTCTCATCCTCGTCGTCATCATCCTGCTGTTCGGCGCGAAGAAGCTTCCGGACATGGCGCGGTCGCTCGGCAAGTCGGCGCGCATCCTCAAGAGCGAGGCCAAGGCGATGAAGAGTGAGGGCAAGTCCGACGAGGCCGCCCCCGCCGACCCGCCGAACCCGGAGCAGTCCGCGGCACAGCGCACCATCCAGGCCGCCCCCGGCGACGTGACCAGCTCCCGGCCGGTCACCGAGCCGACGGACACGACCAAGCGCTGACGCAGGGCCGGTGACCTCCGGCCCGCCGCACGAGATGGGAACGTGGGTTGCTGAAGTCTGCCCGCAACAAGGAGAAGGATCCCGAGGGGCGGATGCCGCTCGCGGAACACCTTCGTGAGCTCCGCAACCGGCTCGCGAAGGCGCTGCTGGCCATCGTCGTCGTCACCGTGGCCGCCGCCTTCTTCTATCAGGAGATCATCAACCTCCTCACCGAGCCGATCCTCGAGTCGATCGGCTGCGACAAGTCGTTCGCGGAGCTGGCCCAGTCGGAGACCGGCTCGGAGCCGTGCGCGCAGATCACCATCAACGGTCTGCTCGGCCCCTTCACCCTGGCGCTGAAGGTGTCCCTGACGGCCGGTGTCGTGCTGGCCTCGCCGGTCTGGCTCTACCAGCTGTGGGCGTTCGTCGCCCCCGGCCTGCACCGGAACGAGAAGAAGTACGCCTACGCGTTCGTCGCGACCGGCGCCCCGCTGTTCCTCGTCGGCGCCTACTTCGCCTACGCGGTGCTGCCCACCTCGGCGAAGGTGCTGATCGAGTTCACCCCGAACGACGTCGACAACCTGCTGCCGCTGGACGAGTTGCTCGACCTCGTCACGCGCATGGTGCTCGTCTTCGGCCTCTCCTTCGAGCTGCCCCTGCTGCTGGTGATGCTCAACTTCACCGGAGTGCTCACGGGCAGCCGCATGCTCGGCTGGTGGCGCGCGATGATCATGGGGATCACGCTGTTCGCGGCCATCGCCACGCCCAGCACGGACCCCCTGACCATGCTCATGCTGGCCGGACCGATCTGGGTGCTGTACTTCGGCGCGGTCACCGTCGCGCTGCTGAACGACCGCCGCAAGGCCCGTCGCGAGGCCCTGGAGCCCGACGACGACGAGGCGTCCGAGCTGGACCTCACCCCCGAGACCATCGGCGAGGCCGAGGCCGTGACCACCGCCCGCGCCCTGCCCGAGCAGGCCACGACGGACCGCGTCAACGGGTACGACGACGTGACCTGAGGGACGCCGGGGCGGTGACCGCAGGCGTCGCCGCCCCCTCGGGGCCTCCCGCGGCCCCGCCTCGCCCCGCGGCCCCCGCGCGGCCGATCCGGATAATGATCGTCCTGTTGTCAGTGCGGCCCGGTACGCTCGAAAGCACGATGACAGAGGATCTCTCACCGGCCGAGCGGTACGCGGCAGCCCGTCAGCGCGCTGTCGAGCAGGCCACCGCACTCGCCACCTTCCGCGAGATGTACGACTTCGGCCTCGACCCCTTCCAGATCGAGGCCTGTCAGGCGCTCGAGGCGGGCAAGGGCGTGCTGGTGGCCGCGCCCACCGGCTCCGGCAAGACGATCGTCGGCGAGTTCGCGGTCCACCTCGCCCTCCAGCAGGGCCGGAAGTGCTTCTACACGACGCCCATCAAGGCGCTGTCCAACCAGAAGTACGCCGACCTGTGCCGCCGCTACGGCACGGACAAGGTGGGCCTGCTCACCGGCGACAACAGCGTGAACTCGGAGGCACCGGTGGTCGTCATGACCACCGAGGTCCTGCGGAACATGCTGTACGCGGGCTCGCAGACCCTGCTCGGCCTCGGCCACGTGGTCATGGACGAGGTGCACTACCTCTCCGACCGCTTCCGCGGCGCCGTGTGGGAGGAGGTGATCATCCACCTGCCCGAGTCGGTGACCCTGGTGTCACTGTCGGCGACCGTGTCCAACGCGGAGGAGTTCGGCGACTGGCTCGACACCGTGCGCGGCGACACCCAGGTGATCGTCTCCGAGCACCGGCCCGTGCCGCTGTTCCAGCACGTGCTGGCGGGCCGCCGCATGTACGACCTGTTCGAGGAGGCCGAGGGCCACAAGAAGGCCGTCAACCCCGACCTGACGCGCATGGCGCGCCTGGAGGCGAGTCGCCCGTCCTACCAGGACCGCAGGCGCGGCCGTGCCATGAAGGAGGCCGACCGGGAGCGGGAGCGCAGACAGCGCTCGCGCATCTGGACGCCGAGCCGGCCCGAGGTCATCGAGCGGCTGGACTCCGAGGGGCTGCTGCCCGCGATCACCTTCATCTTCAGCCGGGCCGGCTGCGAGGCCGCCGTCCAGCAGTGCCTGTACGCGGGCCTGAGGCTCAACGACGAGGGCGCCCGGGAGCAGGTCCGGGCCCTGGTCCAGGAGCGCACCGCCTCCATCCCGCGCGAGGACCTGCACGTCCTGGGCTACTACGAGTGGCTGGAAGGGCTGGAGCGCGGCATCGCCGCCCACCACGCGGGCATGCTGCCCACCTTCAAGGAGGTCGTCGAGGAGCTGTTCGTCCGCGGCCTGGTCAAGGCCGTCTTCGCGACCGAGACCCTCGCCCTAGGCATCAACATGCCAGCCCGCTCGGTCGTCCTCGAAAAGCTCGTCAAGTGGAACGGCGAGCAGCACGCCGACATCACCCCCGGCGAGTTCACCCAGCTCACCGGCCGGGCCGGCCGGCGCGGCATCGATGTCGAGGGGCACGCCGTGGTGCTGTGGCAGCGCGGCATGAACCCCGAACACCTCGCGGGACTCGCCGGCACCCGCACGTACCCGCTGCGCTCCAGCTTCAAGCCGTCGTACAACATGGCGGTCAATCTGGTCGAGCAGTTCGGCCGGCACCGGTCGCGGGAGCTGCTGGAGACGTCCTTCGCGCAGTTCCAGGCCGACAAGTCGGTCGTCGGCATCTCCCGTCAGGTGCAGCGCAACGAGGAGGGCCTGGAGGGCTACAAGGCCTCCATGACCTGCCACCTCGGCGACTTCGACGCGTACGCCCGGCTGCGCCGCGAGCTGAAGGACCGCGAACAGGAGCTGGCCCGGCAGGGCGCCAATCAGCGGCGTGCCGAGGCCGCCGTGGCGCTGGAGAAGCTGAAGCCGGGCGACGTCATCCACGTGCCCACGGGCAAGTACGCGGGCCTCGCCCTCGTCCTCGACCCGGGGCTCCCCGCCGGGAGGTCCAACGGTCACCGCGGCTTCGACCACCACGACGGTCCCCGCCCGCTGGTGCTGACCGCCGAGCGGCAGGTCAAGCGGCTGGCGTCGATCGACTTCCCGGTGCCCGTCGAGGCGCTGGACCGGATGCGGATCCCGAAGACGTTCAACCCGCGCTCGCCGCAGTCCCGCCGCGACCTCGCCTCCGCGCTGCGCACCAAGGCCGGGCACATCCCGCCGGAGCGGGCCCGCAAGAAGCGCTCCGAGGCCGCCGACGACCGGGAGATCGCCCGGCTGCGCAAGGCGATCCGCGCCCACCCCTGCCACGGCTGCGACGACCGCGAGGACCACGCCCGCTGGGCCGAGCGCTACCACCGCCTGCTGCGCGACACCTCGCAGCTGGAGCGACGGATCGAGGGCCGGACGAACACCATCGCCCGCACCTTCGACCGGATCGTGGCGCTGCTGACCGAGCTGGACTATCTGCGCGGCGACGAGGTCACCGAGCACGGAAAGCGCCTCGCGCGGCTCTACGGCGAGCTGGACCTGCTCGCCAGCGAGTGCCTGCGCGAGGGCGTCTGGGAGGGGCTGTCCCCGGCCGAGCTGGCCGCCTGCGTCTCCGCGCTGGTCTACGAGTCGCGGGCCGCCGACGAGGCGATGGCGCCGAAGGTGCCCTCGGGCAAGGCGAAGGCCGCGCTCGGCGAGACGGTCCGGATCTGGGGCCGGCTCGACGCCCTGGAGGAGGACTTCCGGATCAGCCAGACCGAAGGCGTGGGCCAGCGCGAGCCCGACCTCGGCTTCGCCTGGGCGGCGTACATGTGGGCGTCCGGCAAGGGGCTCGACGAGGTACTGCGCGAGGCGGAGATGCCGGCCGGCGACTTCGTGCGCTGGTGCAAGCAGGTCATCGACGTCCTGGGCCAGATCGCGGCCGCCGCGCCCGGTGCGGGCTCCACCGTCCCGAAGAACGCGCGCAAGGCCGTCGACGAGCTGCTGCGCGGAGTCGTCGCCTACTCGTCCGTGGGCTGACCCCGGCCCCGACACCCCACAGGCCCGGCGGGAATCCCCGCCGGGCCTGCCCGCGTTCCCGGCCGCTCCGGGCCGCGGATTCGCTCATCACGGTGAGTGATTGTCGTACGTCCTGATGGCGCTACTCCGTGTGTTCGAACGACTCCCCGGCGTGCAAATGGGCTCGACCATACTCCAGTCCCCGGGCCCGTTTCAGGTGCTTGCCGAATATGACACGGCGATGATCCCACCGGACTAAGCTCGCCCGCAGCGCACCGAGTTGAGGTGTAATCGCGCGCTTGTTCCCAATGCGCCGAACATCCCGACAACTCCCAGACATACCCCGCCGCAAGCATCCCCACCCCCGCCTATTCGTCTTCAGAGGGCCTACATGGTGAGTGTTGATTCCCCTCCAGGTCGCCGCGAACTTCCCTACGCGCGCGTGCTGTTGCTGCCGGCCATACTGATGGCCGCGGCCACCGGGGCCGCCGTCGCCCTCGTGACGGAACCGGCCCGGCTCGCCGTCGGCCTGTGCGGCGGCCTCGCCATCGTCCTGGTGCTCGTCGCGGCCGCCGAAGCCGTACGCCGCGGCCGTATGCTGCGGACCCTGCGCGCCGAACACGCCCGTCACAGCGCGTATCTGGAACACCGGGCCGCGGGCCACCACGAGGAGATGGTCCGCCTCGGCGCCGAAGTCATCCCGAACGTCCTGCATTTCATGCGCCGGGGCGCCACGCCCCGCGAGGTGATGAACCGCCTCGGCGAGATCGACCCCTCCTACCCGGAACTGGGCGAGCCCCAGCGCGAGCTGATCCGGATGGTCTGCGAGATCGTCGACCACGAGGACTCCATGCGCGAGTCCGCCGAGCGTTCCTTCGTCGACATCGCCCGCCGCGTCCAGGCGATCGTCCACCAGCAGCAGAAGGAACTGCGCGAAATGGAGGAGGACCACGGGCGCAATCCCGAGGTCTTCGACGACCTCCTGCGCATCGACCACGGCACCTCCCTGATCGGCCGCCTCGCCGACTCCATCTCCGTCATCGGCGGCGGCCGGCCCGGACGCCAGTGGCCCGAGCCGGTCGCCCTCTACAGCGTCCTGCGCGGCGCCATGTCCCGGATCCTGGAGTACCGCCGGATCAACCTGGCCTCCATCGCCAAGGTCAACATCAAGGGCACCGCGGTCGAACCGGTCATCCACGCCGCCGCGGAACTCCTCGACAACGCCACCCGCTACTCGCCGCCCGCGGCCAAGGTGCACGTCACCGCGACCGAGGTGCAGAGCGGTGTGTGCATCGAGATCGAGGACGCCGGCGTCAGCCTCAGCGAGGAGTCCCGCGCCCGCATCGAGGGCCTGCTCGAACAGGCCAAACGCGGCACCGACGTGCAGGACCTCGCCCAGCACCCGCGCCTTGGTCTGTCCGTGGTCGGACGGCTGTGCACGCAGTTCGGCATGGACGTCTCGCTGCGCGCCTCCGCGTACGGCGGCGTCCGCGCCATCCTCATCGTGCCCAGCAAGATGATGACCACCGAGCCGGGCGTCGGCCTCGCCCACGGCATCGGCGCCACCTCCATCCCCGCTCCCGGCCCCGACGCGCTGCCCGGACCGCAGCGCAAGCCCAAGAAGCGCCGCCCCACCAGCCCGCGGATCCCCGCCACCGTCTCCCTGGAGGACGACGTCCCCGAGGTGACCGAATGGACGGCGGGCGGTCTTCCGCAGCGCCGCAGCCGGGTCAAGATGCCGCTCAGCCAGCGCCTCGCCGAGCAGGCGGCCTGGGAGCGGGAGGACGCCGAGCGCGAGGCCCGCCAGGCGGCGGAACGCGCCCGCAACGGCATCCCGGCGCCCGCGGAGCCGGAGCCCGGGCAGGGCAAGGACCAGGGCGGCCTCCCGCCGGGCCACTTCATCGGCGCCTTCTGGGAGGGCCTCAAGCAGCACCCGGGCACCGCCCGGGCCCACCAGCAGTCCAGCAGCAGTGAGCCGGCCCACGCCCCGGCAGACGACGAGGGGAACCTCAAGTGATCGAGCAGCAAGGCAAGTTCGACTGGATGCTCCGGGACCTCTACGACGGCGTCCCGGGCATCGAGATGATCGTGGTGCTCTCCGCCGACGGCCTGCGCATCGCCCGCTACTCCGGCGACCCCGACGCCGCCGACCGCGTCGCCGCGGCCTGCGCCGGACTGCAGAGCCTCGCGAGCGCCGTCAGTCAGGAGATCCCCACCAGCGACGGCGACATGAAGATGGTGCTCATCGAGATGAACGGCGGCTACTTCTACCTGATGGCCGCGGGCCCCAACGCCTACCTCGCCGTGCTCTCCGACGTCCGCTGCGAACCCGGCCGGATGGGCCTGAGCATGGCCGACCTGGTCGCCCGGATCGGCCCCCACCTCACCAGTCCCGCCCGGCGCAACGGGCAGACCGTATGACCCCTCCCCAGCGCCAGAGGCGAACCCCCGGGCCGGACGGCCCGGCCGCGCCGGCCCCCGACGGCGCACCGGCCAAGGAGGGCGAACTCCGCAACCCCGAGCGGCTCTTCGTCATCGGCGGCGAAGGGGGCGGCGAACGCGCCGACATCGACCTCGTCACCCTGATCGTGGCCCGCGCCGACCCCCCGGTCTCCGCCACCCCGGAGCAGGCCGCCCTGCTGCGGCTGTGCGCGGCCCCCCTGTCCACAGCCGAGCTGTCGGCCTACCTGGGCCTGCCGTTCAGCGTGGTGACCGTGCTGCTCACCGACCTGCTGGCAAAGGAACTGGTGCAGGCCCGCGCCCCGATCGTCCGCCAGAAGGTCGCCGACCGAAACCTCCTCGAAGCGGTGATGCATGGACTTCAAAAGCTCTGACACGATCCCGGGCCCACGCACCGAGGACCGGCTGCCCCACACCGCCGAGGCCGCCGTGAAGATCGTCATCGTGGGCGGCTTCGGGGTCGGCAAGACCACCATGGTCGGCTCGGTCAGCGAGATCAGACCGCTGACCACCGAGGAGACCATGACCCAGGCCGGCATCGGCGTCGACGACAACTACGGCTCCGCCTCCAAGACGGCCACCACCGTCGCCATGGACTTCGGCCGCATCAGCATCACCGACGAACTGGTGCTGTACCTCTTCGGCACGCCCGGCCAGGAACGCTTCTGGTTCCTGTGGAACGGCCTGTTCGAGGGCGCCCTCGGCGCGGTCGTCCTCGTCGACACCCGCCGCCTGGAGGTCAGCTTCGACGTCATGGGACGCCTGGAGGAGCGCGGTGTGCCCTTCGTGGTCGCCGTCAACACCTTCCCCGACGCGCCCCGTTACCCCATGGCGGAGCTGCGCACCGCGCTCGACCTGCCCGAGGAGATCCCCATCCTCGACTGCGACGTGCGGCGCCGGGCCTCCAGCCGGGACGTCCTGATGACCCTGATGCGCTTCCTGCACGCCCTCGCCATGAAGGGTGCGCTGACCTGACCCGCGCGCCCCGCCGACACCCTCCACATATTTGACGTGATCCACATCTTTTGCTGCGGAGCGAGACTGTGACGCCTGAACGCCACGCCCCGACCGGAACGGGCGAACCCCTGCTCGAACCCCCGCCCGGCTGCCCCGCGCACGGCCTCGGGCCGGGCGGACTGCACCGGCTGCACGAGGCCGACGACCTGCAGGAGCTCTACGAGAAGCTGCGCGAGCAGCACGGGCCGGTGGCGCCCGCACTGCTCCACGACGACGTACCCATGTGGGTGGTCCTCGGGCACGCCGAGAACCTGCACATGGTCAGCACCCCCTCCCAGTTCTGCCGCGACAGCCGGATCTGGACCCCCCTCAACGAGGGCATGGTCAAGCCCGACCACCCGCTGATGCCGCACATCGCCTGGCAGCCCATCTGCTCCCACGCCGAGGGCGACGAGCACAAGCGGCTGCGCGGCGCGGTCACCAGCGCCATGTCCGACCTCGACTTCCGGGAGCTGCGCCGGCACATCAAGCGCTACACCCAGCGCGTCGTCAACCGGTTCTGCGAGGAGGGCCGCGCCGACCTGGTCGGCCAGTTCGCCGAACACCTGCCGATGGGCGTGATGTGCCATCTCCTCGGCATGCCCGAGGAGTACAGCGACCGGCTGGTGGAGGCCGCCCGCGACACCCTCAAGGGCACCGAGACGGCCATCGCCAGCCACGCCTACGTCATGGAGGCACTGGGCCGGCTCACCGCCGCCCGCCGGGCCGCCCCGGCCGACGACATCGCCGGCCGCCTCGTCACCCACCCGGCCGAACTCACCGACGACGAGGTCCGCGAACACCTGCGGGTGGTCCTGCTGGCCGCCTACGAGGCGACCGTCAACCTGATCTCCAACGTGCTGCGCGTGGTCCTCACCGACCCGGGCTTCCGCGCCCAGCTCAGCGGCGGGCAGATGACGGTGCCCCAGGCAGTCGAGCAGTCCCTGTGGGACGAGCCGCCGTTCAGCACCGTCTTCGCCTACTTCGCCAAGCAGGACACGGAGCTCGGCGGTCAGCGCATCCGCGCCGGCGACGGACTGCTGCTCGGCATCGCGCCGGGCAACGTCGATCCGCGCATCCGCCCGGACCTGAGCGCGGACATGATGGGCAACCGCGCCCACCTCGCCTTCGGCGGCGGCCCGCACGAGTGCCCCGGGCAGGACATCGGGCGGGCCATCGCCGACGCCGGCATCGACGCGCTGCTGATGCGGCTGCCCGACGTCCGGCTCGACTGCGACGAGGACGAACTGCGGTGGCGGTCCTCCATCGCGTCGCGGCACCTGGTGGAGCTGCCGGTGCGGTTCGAACCCAGGGCACAGCAGGACATCAGGCAGCAGCCGAGCCACGCGCCCGTCCCGGAACGGCGCGCCCCCTGGCACATCGGCATGCCGAAGCCGGAGCAGCGCACGCAGCCGCCGCTGCCGCCTCACCCGCCGCAGCCCGTGTCGGTGACGGCCGCCGCGCCCCAGCAGGTGCCGACCGCGGAACAGCCGCCTCCCCGCGGCGCCTGGCAGCGCTTCCTGCGCTGGTGGCGCGGCTACTGACGGCCGTCCCGGTCGCCGTACGCGGCCCAGTCCTCGTACGCCGTCCAGGCGCCGAGCGACCGGCCGCTGCGGAAGCGGTGCTCGCGCCCCGTGACGGGATCGGTGAACGCCAGCTCCCGCGCGAGCAGTTGCAGCGGGCGCCGGAAGTCGCCGGCCGGCACCGGGGCGGCCACCTCGGGGTAGAGGGGGTCGCCGAGGATCGGCACGCCGAGCGCGCTCATGTGCACGCGCAGCTGGTGGGTCTGACCGGTGCCGGGCACCAGCCGGTACCGGGCGAGCCCCCGTTCCGGCCGGCGGCCGAGCAGCTCGACGCGGGTCACGGCGTTCGGCTCGCCGTCCACCTCGCGGGCGGCGAGCACCCCGCGCTCCTTCAGGATCCGGCTGCGGACCGTCCGGGGGAGGGCGAGCGAGGGATCGTACGGGGCGACGGCCTCGTACTCCTTGCCCACACGCCGGTCGGCGAACAGCCTCTGGTAGGCGCCGCGTTCCTGTGGGCGCACGGTGAACAGCACCAGCCCCGCCGTGAGCCGGTCCAGGCGGTGCGCGGCGCCGAGCTCCGGAACGCCCAGCTTTCGGCGCAGCAGTGCCAGCGCGGTCTGCGTGACGTGACCGCCGCGCGGGGTGGTGGCCAGGAAGTGCGGCTTGTCCACGACGACGACGTGCTCGTCGCGGTACACGATCTCCAGCGGGAAGGGCACCTCCACCTCGGCGGGCAGCTCGCGGTGGAACCACACGAACATGCCCGGCTCGTACGGCGCGTCGCCCGCCACAGGGCGCCCGTCGGCCCCGACGAACGCCCCGGCGTCGAACATGCCCTCGACCACCCCGGCGCCCGCGCCCGACAGCCGCTCCACCAGGTGCTCCCGCACCGTGGACCACGGCCCGTTAGCGGGCAGCCGCACCCGCACCGCGTCGATGCCGTCGCGCTGCGGCAGGGGCGAGGGCGGGGGAGGGGTACGGCGTCTCATCACCGCCAGCGTACGAGGCGGTGACCTGCTGCGCTGGGCCGAGGCGGTCATGGTCCCGGGAAAACCGCTGGGCCGCCGCCCGCCCCCGTTGGCAGGATGCCGCCCATGCCCTACCTGAACCGCCCGGTCCTCCCCGCCGGCACCCTGTCGCGCACCCCGCAGCCCACGATCCCCACCGGCGACGGGCTGCTGCTGCGCCCGTGGCGCGCCGAGGACGCGCCCGCCGTGCACGCGGCCTTCCAGGACCCGGTGATGCACCAGTGGCACATCCGCGCCGCCGACTCCGAGGAGGAGGTACGGGGCTGGATCGCCGAGTGGCAGCAGGCGTGGGACCGGGAGCGCAACGTCCAGTGGGCGGTCGCCGACGCGGCCGACGACCGGCTGCTCGGCCGGGTCGCCCTGCGCCAGGTGCTGCTCGGCGACGGGGTGGCGGAGGTCGCCTACTGGACGACGGCCGGCGCCCGCGGCCGAGGCGTCGCCGCGCGCGCCACGCGCACCCTCGCCCGCTGGGCCCTGGACGAGATCGGCTTCCAGCGCCTGGAACTCTCCCACGCGGTGGCCAACGAGGCCTCGTGCCGAGTGGCGCGGAAGGCCGGCTTCGCCCTGGAGGGCACCAAGCGCAGCGCCCTGCTCCACCCCGACGGCTGGCACGACATGCACCTGCACGCACGCGTGCGCGGCGATTGATCGAGAGGGGACTGTGACCGCCGGACCGGATCGGGCGTCCCGGCACGCCGGGGGCCCGGCGCGGGGGCTGCCCCGCTGGGCGTCGCGGGTCGGTGGAACCCGGCGGGCGCGGGGTGCGGATGCTCGTCCGCCGTGCCCGGGCGGGCGCGGCTCCGGCCACGAGGGCCGCACGCGCGGCCACCGGCCGCAGTGCGCTGCTCCACCCCGGCGGCCGCGACGACACGCATCTGCCCGCACGCGTGCGCGGCGATTGACGGCACGAGCGCGGAGGGAAGGGCAGGAGGGACGCTACGCCGCCGCCGGGCCCTCCTGCTCCGCCTCGATGCGGGCGTTCCACTCGCGCTTGGAGGCCTGCCAGCCGTCCTCGTTGTGGCCGAGCCGCCAGTAGCCGGAGATCGACAGGTCCTCGCGGGGGATCTCGCGCTCCACCCGGAGATACCGGCGCAGGTCCTTCA
The DNA here is from genome assembly GCF_040686295.1 of Streptomyces sp. NPDC085944. Classification (NCBI taxonomy): domain Bacteria; kingdom Bacillati; phylum Actinomycetota; class Actinomycetes; order Kitasatosporales; family Streptomycetaceae; genus Streptomyces; species Streptomyces sp. NPDC085944. Next base: position 190,481 of record NZ_JBFBJX010000003.1, read on the forward strand.
CACAGGCCGCCTCGCCGTGGACGAACGCGTGCAGCCTGCCCTCGGGGAACTCCAGCGCGCGTACCGCCTCGACCAGGGCCTGCCCCACCGGGCGTCCCGCGCGGTGCAGCCAGACCACCTCCACGTCGGAGTCGATCTTCTGCTCCTCCTCCGGCCCCTCGACCTCCACGAAGGCGAACGCGCGGGAGCCGTCCGGCAGCGCCTCCAGGGAACGGGCGATCGCGGGCAGCGCGCTCTCGTCACCGGCGAGCAGATGCCAGTCGGCGGCCGGGTCGGGGGCGTAGGCGCCGCCGGGGCCCATGAAGTGGATCGTCTCGCCCGGCCGTGCCCGCTTGGCCCAGGGCCCGGCGAGACCCTCGTCGCCGTGGACGACGAAGTCCAGCGTCATCTCCCGCAGCTCGGCGTCCCAGTGGCGCACGGTGTACGTCCGGGTCACCGGCCACTGCTCCCGCGGGAACTCCTCGCGGATCCGCTCCATGTCGAAGGGCTCCGGGTAGGTGGCACCCCCGGAGGGGAACAGCAGCTTCACGTAGTGGTCGGTACAGGTGTCCGCCGAGAACGCGGCCAGTCCCTCGCCGCCGAGCACCACGCGCTGCATCTGCGGGGTCAGCCGCTCGGTGCGGACGACCTGCGCGGTGTGCGGTTTGCGCGGCTTGCGTGCCGGACGGTCTGCCATGACGGCCTCCCTGTTTCCTGCGTGCGATTCCCCGAGTTAGGTATGCCTAAGCTAGCATCCCGGCTCCGTTCGACGCCCGGGGAACGGGTGCCCGCACCTCACGGTTCAGGCACTCAGCGTGGTCAGCAGCCGCTGCAGCGACCCGCCGAGCCCCCAGCGGGCGGCCAGCTCGTCCAGCGCCCCGGCGTCGCGCGGGCCGTGCGGAAGCGCCGTGTCGGCGTCCGGCAGCGGGACGTCGTCCGCCACCCGTACGACCTTCGGGGCGACCTCGAGATACGGCCCGGCCTCGGTGAGCCGCCTGCGCTGCGTGGGCGTCAGCTTCGCCTTCGGGTCGTCCACGGCGGCCCGGATCCCGGTCAGGTCCCCGAACTCGGCCAGCAGCTTGGCCGCCGTCTTCTCACCGACGCCGGGCACACCGGGCAGGCCGTCGCTCGGGTCGCCGCGCAGCAGCGCCAGATCGGCGTAGCCGCTGCCGTCGACGCCGTACTTCTCGCGCAGCGCGGCCTCGTCGACGAGGTTGAGCGTGCCCACTCCCTTGACCGGGTACAGCACGCGCACGCCGCGGGCGTCGTCGACGAGCTGGTACAGGTCCCGGTCGCCGGTGACGATGTCGACCGGGCCGGTGGCTCGCGCGGTGTAGGTGCCGATGACGTCGTCCGCCTCGTACCCGGCCACGCCGACGCGGGCGATGCCGAGCGCGTCCAGGACGGCCTCGATGACCGGCACCTGCGGGGACAGCGTGTCGGGCACCTCCTCCTCGTCGGGACCCGCCGGGCGCTCCTGGGCCACCCGGTGCGCCTTGTAGGAGGGGATCAGCTCCACCCGCCAGTGCGGGCGCCAGTCGGCGTCCATGCAGGCCACCAGGTGGTCGGGGCGGTGGTCCTTCACCAGGCGGTCGATGAAGTCCAGCAGCCCGCGCACGGCGTTCACCGGCGTGCCGTCGGGCGCCTTCACCGAGTCCGGCACGCCGAAGTAGGCGCGGAAGTAGAGGGAGGCGGTGTCGAGAAGCATCAGTCGTCCGGTCACGCCTCGCAATCATGCCGCAGGTCATGTGGGCGGGCCGGGGAGGACGTGTGAACTGGCTCACTTAAATGTTTGGCGCATAAGCATCGGGGCAGGCGCGCACCCGGGCCGAAGCTGGTTGATGCGTTCAACTGTCAGGGGAGCTTTGGGCCCTGCCCCTGCCCCCGAGCCAAGAGGTAAGCGTGTCAGCCAGACTAGAGGCCGAGAACCTGTACAAGGTCTTCGGCAGGAAACCGGATCAGGCCGTCGAGCGACTGCGACAGGGGGACGTCCGCGGGGACCAGGGAGAGGTCCGGAAGGACCAGAAGGACGTCCGCGAGGAGCTGCGCGCCGACGGCACCACCGCCGCCGTCATCGACGCGTCCTTCACCGTGCAGCCCGGCGAGATCTTCGTGGTGATGGGTCTGTCCGGATCGGGCAAGTCCACGCTGCTGCGCATGCTCAACGGTCTGTCCGAACCGACCGCAGGGCACGTCCGCTTCGGGGGCCAGGACCTCACCGAGCTCAGCGACCGCGAGCTGCGCGAGGTCCGTTCCAAGAAGATCAGCATGGTCTTCCAGCACTTCGCGCTCTTCCCGCACCGCAGCGTCCGTGACAACGCTGCCTACGGTCTTGAAGTGCAGGGCGTGCCCCGCGCCGAGCGCGAACGCCGCGCCGACGAGGCGCTCGCCCTGTGCGGCCTGGCCGGCTGGGAGAAGTCCTGGCCCGACGAGCTGTCCGGCGGCATGCAGCAGCGCGTCGGCCTGGCCCGCGCGCTGGCCACCGACGCCGACCTGCTGCTCATGGACGAGTCCTTCAGCGCCCTCGACCCGCTGATCCGCCGCGACATGCAGGACCAGCTGCTCGACCTGCAGAAGACCCTGAAGAAGACCATCGTCTTCATCACCCACGACCTGAACGAGGCCATGCGCCTGGGCGACCGCATCGCCGTCATGCGGGACGGCCGGATCGTGCAGATAGGCAGCGCGCAGGACATCCTGATACGTCCCGCCAACGACTACGTGGCCTCCTTCACCAAGGACGTCGACCGCTCCCGCGTCCTGACCGCGGCCGCCGTCATGGAGACCGACGTGCGCGGCGACGAGGCCGACTGCGACTGCGAGACCGCCACGCCCGAGACGCCGTTCTCGGAGCTGTGCGCGATCAGTGCCCGGGTGCCCCACGCGGTCGCGGTGGTCGACGGCGAGCGCCGCCTCGTCGGCGTCGTCCCGGCCCAGCGCCTCATCGGCTTCCTCGGCGACGAGGACGTCGAACCCGGCGTCTGCCAGTCCCCGCGGGACAAGGGCGGCAAGAAGGTGATCAGCCGTGCCTAGGATCCCCCTCGGCGACTGGGTCAACAGCACCGTCGACTGGCTGCTCGACAACGTCTCCTGGCTCTTCACCTTCCTCAAGAGCATCTTCACCGGCGCCTACGACGGCATCAACGCCGTCCTCCAGGCCCCCGAGCCGCTGCTGCTCGCCGGCATCTTCGCCGTGCTCGCCTTCTGGCTGCGCGGCACTTTCGCCGGCATCCTCTCCTTCGCCGGGTTCGCCTTCATCGACTCCCTCGAACTGTGGGAGAACGCGATGGTCACCCTGGCGCTCCTGCTGGTCGCCACGATCATCGCCCTGGTCGTGGCGGTGCCGGTGGGCATCTGGGCGGCCCGCTCGGACCGCGTGAGCGCGTTCGTGCGTCCGATTCTGGACTTCATGCAGACGCTGCCCGCGATGATCTACCTGATCCCCGCGATCCTGTTCTTCGGGACCGGTTCCGCCCCGGGCATCGTGGCCACCCTGATCTTCGCGCTCGCCCCCGGCGTCCGCATGACCGAGCTGGGCATCCGCCAGGTCGACAAGGAACTGGTCGAGGCCGCCGAGGCGTTCGGCACCACACCCCGCAACACCCTGCTGCGCGTCCAGCTCCCGCTGGCGCTGCCCACGGTGATGGCGGGCGTCAACCAGGTCATCATGCTCGGTCTGTCCATGGCCGCGATCGCCGGCATGGTCGGCACCGGCGGCCTCGGCGGCGACGTCATGGAGTCCATCGGCCAGCTCAACGTCGGCCTCGGCGCCGAGGCCGGTATCGCCATCGTGATCCTGGCGATCTACCTGGACCGCATGACCAGCGCGCTGGGTACCCACGTCTCCCCGTTGGGCCGCCGCGCCGCCGCCAAGGCACGCGCCGCCAAGGGCCTGAAGATCTGGTCCTACCGCCCCCAGCCGCAGGTCGCCGTGATCGGCATCGTGATCCTGGGCCTGGTCGCCGGCGGCATGGGCATGTTCGGCGGCAGCTCCGACGACGCCGACACCGCCGCGGGCGGCAAGAACGTCGGCCAGGGCAAGAAGGTCTCCATCGGCTACATCCCCTGGGACGAGGGCGTCGCCTCCACGTTCCTGTGGAAGGAGATCCTCGAACAGCGCGGCTTCGAGGTCGAGGCCAAGCAGTTCGAGGCCGGCCCGCTCTACACCGCGCTCGCCCAGGGCAACATCGACTTCCAGACCGACTCGTGGCTGCCCACCACCCACGAGCAGTACTGGAAGAAGTACGGCAAGCAGCTCGAGGATCTCGGTGCCTGGTACGACGAGACCTCGCTGGAGCTGACCGTTCCGGCGTACATGAAGGACATCAACTCCCTCGCGGACCTCAAGGGCAAGGCCGGTCTCTTCGACGGGAAGATCACCGGCATCGAGTCCAGCGCCGGTGAGACGCACCTGCTCAAGACCAAGATCCTCAAGGAGTACGGTCTCGACCAGGAGTACAAGGTCGTCGACAGCTCCACGCCGGCGATGCTGGCCGAGCTGAAGCGGGCCTACAGCAAGCAGGAACCGATCGTCGTCCCGCTGTGGTCCCCGCACTGGGCGTACAACGACTACGACCTGAAGAAGCTGAAGGACCCCAAGGGCGCGTGGGGCAAGGGCGACGGCGTGCACACGCTGTCCCGCAAGGGCTTCTCCGACGACAACCCGGTCGTCACCAAGTGGCTCAAGGACTTCTCCATGACGGAGAAGCAGCTCACCAGCCTCGAGGCCGAGATCAACAAGGCCGGCAAGGGGCAGCAGCAGGCCGCCGTCCGCACCTGGCTCAAGGCCAACCCGGGCGTCGTCGACAAGCTCGCCCCGGTCGAGGGCGGCAACGGCGGCACCCCCGCCGAGGCCAAGCGCACCCTCAACGTGGCGTGGTTCCCCTGGGAGGAGGACGTCGCCGTCACCTACCTGTGGAAGAACGTCCTCGCGCGCCGCGGCTACGAGATGAACCTGAAGCAGATGGACGTCGGCCCGGTCTACACCGGTCTGGCCTCCGGCGGCATCGACCTCAACTTCGACGCGTGGCTGCCCTACGCCCAGAGCAACTACTGGAAGAAGCACAAGGACAACCTCGTCGACCTGGGCACCTGGTACGAGCCGACCTCCCTGGAGATCGCCGTCCCCTCGTACGTCAAGGACGTCAAGTCCCTCGCGGACCTCAAGGGCAAGAGCGACCTCTTCGACGGGAAGATCATCGGCATCGAGCCCGGCACCGGTGAGATGCAGCTGCTGAAGAACGAGGTCCTGCCGGGCTACGGTCTCGAGGACGAGTACAAGGTCGTCGACGGCTCCACGCCCGCCATGCTGGCCGAGCTCAAGCGCGCCCTCGCCAAGAAGGAGCCGGTCGCGGTCACCCTGTGGTCCCCGCACTGGGCCTACAGCGACTACGAGCTGACCAAGCTGAAGGACCCGAAGAAGGCCTTCGGCGAGGGCAACACGATCCGGACCATCTCCAGCAAGAAGTTCCCCGAGCAGTACCCGCAGCTCACGAAGTGGATCAAGAACTTCAAGATGAGCGAGGACGAGCTGGGCAGCCTGGAGGCCGAGATCAAGGACCGCGGCCAGGGCCACGAGGAGGAAGCCGTCGCGGCCTGGCTGAAGGAGCACCCGGACATGGTCGGCCGGATGACCCCGTAGCGGCGCGGTACTCCGTGACGGTCACCCGAGGGGTGGGCCCGGCGGCGTCTCCCCCGCGAGACGCACCGCCGGGCCCGCCCCTCGGGTCGTTCGCGACCCGGACACGGTAGGGATTCGGCCAACCACGGAGCGCCACGCCGCGGCCTGAGCAGGGCCGCGCCGGGACGGGAGTGGCTGGCGGGAACACCGAAGGCCGTCCGCGCCTTGAACCGGTAGGGTGCGCGGACCGGTCCGCGGGTGGCGAGAACTGTGAGGTCGCGGCCACCACAACGTGACACCGATGTGACGGCCGCATGAAACGGTTTGCCGAACATGCGTAGGGTGCAGAGAACTCATCAGGAGAACGGCACCCCGCACGGGGCACGTCGACGGCACGCGCACGGGCGTAGGAGGGAGCCGGAGCGATGGGCGACCACAAAGATCAGCACCTCCGGGTGGGCGCGGCCGTACGGCGGCGGCGCCGGGACCTCGAACTCACGCTCGCCGTGGTGTCCGAGCGCAGCGGCCTGTCCGTGCCCTTCCTGAGCCAGATCGAGAACGACCGGGCGCGGCCCAGCCAGACCTCCCTGGAGAAGGTGGCCGACGCCCTGCGCACCACCGCCGTGGAACTGCTCGCCGCGGCCGACCCCGCGTGCAGCGTCGACGTGGTCCGCGCCGAGGACCCCGGCCCCGACTTCGCACCCAGGGTGCGCTCGCTGGTGCGCGGGCACCACCAGATGCACGCCTCCGAGTTCACCGGCGACCACGACGCCGGGCGGGAACTGCAGTACCGCAACGACCAGTTGATGTTCGTCGCCGAAGGCGCCGTGGAGATCGAGGCCGAGGGGCGCGCCTACCGGCTCGGGCGGGGTGACACGCTGTACCTCACCGGCGGGGTGCGGCACCGCTGGCGGGCCACGGTGCCCGACACCCGGCTGATCGTCGTCGCCGTCGCCGAGCACATCGAGGCGGTCAGGGAAGGCCCACGCAGGTGAGGGCGTGCGCGTGAGGGTCGTCTCCCTGGTGCCCTCGCTGACCGAGGCGGTGGCCCGCACCGTCCCCGGGGCGCTGGTGGGCGCGACCGACTGGTGCACGCACCCGGCCGGCCTGGACGTCGTACGGGTCGGCGGCACCAAGAACCCGAGGACCGACCGGATCCTCTCCCTCGCCCCCGACCTGGTGATCGCCAACGAGGAGGAGAACCGCGCCCCCGACCTGGACGCCCTGCGCGCCGGAGGCGTCGAGGTGCTGGTGACCGAGGTGCGCACCGTCCCGCAGGCCGTCACCGAGCTGGAGCGGACGCTCACCGCCTGCGGGGTGCCCGCACGGCCCCGCTGGCTCGACGAGGCGGAGGCCGCCTGGGCGGACCCGCCCGTCCCCGGGCGGCGCGCCACGGCCGTCGTACCGGTCTGGCGCAGGCCCTGGATGGTGCTGGGTCGCGACACCTTCGCCGGCGACGTCCTGGCCCGCCTCGGCGTCGACCACCTGTACGCCAGGCACGCCGAGCGCTACCCGAGGATTCCGGTGGACGAACTGCGGGCGGCCCGCCCGGACGTCGTGGTCCTGCCGGACGAGCCGTACCGCTTCACCGCCGACGACGGCCCGGAGGCCTTCCCCGGTCTGCCCTGCGCCCTCGTCGACGGGCGGTACCTCACGTGGTACGGGCCGTCACTGGCCGAGGCGCCCCGGGCCCTGGCCGCGGCCCTGCGAGCAGCGCACCGCTGAGCAGACCCCGGGCGGTGTGCACGGCGGCCACGGCCCAGGCGGCCACGAGGAGGGCGTACAGGGCGACGGTGAGACCGTCGTAGACGACCAGACCCGTCTCCCGGGCCAGCGCCCCGGCGCCGGTGACGCAGGTGCCCACCGGAAAGGTGAACGACCACCACGTCATCGAGAAGCCCATGCCGGCCCGGCGGGCCCGTAGGACGTGCGCGGCGGCGAGGGCCAGCCACATCACCGCGAAGCCCATCACCGGCACCCCGTACAGCACGGCGAAGACCGAGAAGCCCTCGGCGTACGGGCCCGGCACGACGCCCGGCGCCACGTCCGCGAACTTCCCGACGGCGGTCGTCGACTGCCCGAGCGGCCCCAGGACGAGGAACAGCGACGGGGTGAGCGCCAGCGGCAGCGGTCCGCCGGTGAGCAGCCGCCCGAAGACCACCGGCAGTGTCACCAGCGTCGCGAACAGACTCACCCCGAACATCGCGACACAGGCGAGCAGCAGCGTCTGGCGGGGCTGCCCCGGCGGCAGGTGCGGCACCAGCAGCGGTCCGACGGCCGCGGACACCATCGGCGCCACCAGCGGCAGCAGCCACACCGGGCTGGCCTGCCCCGGCTCGATCCGGTGGCGTACGGCCATCAGGTACGGCACGGCGACCGCCGCCGCGAGCCCGGTCGCCGTGCCGGCGGCGAACAGCACGGTGTCCAGGGCGACCGCGACCGGGAGGCCGATCCAGTCCCGCCCGAGCGTCAGGGCACCGCCGCCGACGGCCAGCAGGGCCATCGACAGACAGCCGTAGAACGGCGCCGCGGCGGGGTCGAGGAGATGGGCGCGGGCCTGGTCGCGGTGGTGGAGCCAGTGCAGGGACCGGGCGGCCAGCAGAACCACCAGCAGGACGAGGGACAGGGCCCAGACCGCGGTGCAGAGGAAACGCAGGCCGGGCACGTGGCCGGGCAGCGCGGCTCCCGCCGTGCCGACGATGGAGGTGCCCATGACACAGGCGTACCAGTTGGGCCCGAGATGCCGGACGGCCGGCACCCGCCGGACGGCCGGGCCGACGGCGGGCGAGGGGGCAGGGGAACGAGGCTGGGCTGCGGTGACCATGGCTCCACCGTCCCGGCAGGGGAGGGCCCTGACCAGGGACCATGTCTCTATGAGGGCATAAGCTGGGGTTATGAGCAGGGGTACGGCGAGTGGTGCGGGCGGTGGCACGGATGGTGCCGAGGGCGGGCAGGACGACCGGGGGCGGTCCGTGGCGGGCTCGCTGGCGCACCGGGTGCCGGACCTCGGGGCGCTGGAGCTGTTGCTGGCGGTGGCCCGCCTGGGCAGCCTCGGCGGGGCCGCGCGCGAACTGGGCATCACCCAGCCGGCCGCCAGCAGCCGCATCCGCTCGATGGAACGGCAGCTGGGTGTCGCCCTGGTGGACCGCTCGCCACGCGGTTCCCGGCTCACCGACGCGGGCGCCCTGGTGACGGACTGGGCGCGGCGGATCGTGGAGGCCGCGGAGGCGTTCGACGCGGGTGCGCAGGCGCTGCGGGACCGGCGGGACTCGCGGCTGCGGGTCGCGGCGAGCATGACGATCGCCGAGTACCTGCTGCCGGGCTGGCTGGTCGCGCTGCGCGCCCAGTTGCCGGACACCGCGGTGTCGCTGCTCGCGGGCAACTCGGCGGCGGTCGCCGAGCGTCTGCTGGCCGACGACGCCGACCTCGGGTTCGTGGAGGGGGTGAGCGTGCCGACCGGCCTCGACTCCGCGGTCATCGGCCACGACCGGCTCATCGTCGTGACCGCGCCGGGCCACCCCTGGGCCCGCCGCAGGCGCCCGCTTCAGGCCGCGGAGCTGGCGTCGACCCCCCTGATCCTGCGGGAGAAGGGATCCGGCACCCGGCAGGTCCTGGACGCGGCGCTGGGCGGTCTGGCCCGCCCCCTGATCGAGCTGTCGTCGACCACGGCGGTGAAGGCGGCCGCGGTGGGCGGCGCCGGCCCCTCCGTCCTCAGCGAACTCGCCGTCGGCGAGGAACTGACCACCCGGCGCCTGGTGAGCGTCCCCGTGGCGGACGTCGTCCTCGCCCGCGACCTGCGCGCGGTCTGGCCCACGGGCCACCGCCCCACGGGCCCGGCCCGCCGGCTGCTGTCCCTGACCCGGGCGTAGCCGCGCGGCCGGGGGCGTCTCGTCGCACGGACCGCACCCGCGCGGCCGCCGGAACACGCTTGTTCCGCGCCGGCGACGGCACCCGCACCCGAGGAAGGCTTCCGGGCCCCACGGTGGTGTCCCCGGCGTGGCCCGCCGCCGTCGGGCCCGTGCCGAGGAGGTCTGCCGTCCGGTGGGGGAGGGGCGCGCCGTCGGAGTCGTTCAGCCCTCCCGTGCCGCGTCCACCATCGCGCGCATCACGCGCACGTCCTCGCCCATTTCCGGATGCCACTGGACGCCGAGGACCCAGCCGGGGGCGGTCGGCAGTTCCAGGGCCTCCACGGTGCGGTCCGCGGCGTGGGCCGAGGCCGGGCGGGCCGGTGTCGGGCGGTCTGCGCTCCGGGGCGACGCGTGCGTGTGCGGTGAGTTTTCTCAGCTCTCGCGTGCCGCGTCCACGAGGGCTTTCATGACGCGGTCGTCCTCGCCCATTTCCGGATGCCACTGGACGCCGAGGACCCAGCCGGGGGCGGTCGGCAGTTCCAGGGCCTCCACGGTGCGGTCCGCGGCGTGGGCCGAGGCCGGGCGGGCCGGTGTCGGGCGGTCTGCGCTCCGGGGCGACGCGTGCGTGTGCGGTGAGTTTTCTCAGCTCTCGCGTGCCGCGTCCACGAGGGCTTTCATGACGCGGTCGTCCTCGCCCATTTCCGGATGCCACTGGACGCCGAGGACCCAGCCGGGGGCGGTCGGCAGTTCCAGGGCCTCCACGGTGCCGTCCCCGGCGTGGGCCGAGGCGACCAGGCCCGTGCCGAGGCGGTCCACCGCCTGGTGGTGGTACGTCGGGACGAACGTCTCCTCCGGCACCACGCCCGCGTACAGCGTCCCCGGCACCGGCTTGACCGGGTGGCCGCCGAACACGCCCACCACCTCGGCGTGCCCCTCGATGTGCTGGACGAGGGTGCCGCCCAGGGCGACGTTGAGGAGCTGCATGCCCCGGCAGACGCCCAGCAGCGGGACCCGTGCCGCCAGGGCCGCCTCGATCAGCGCCAGCTCCCAGGTGTCCCTGGCCCGGGCGGGAGGGCCGGTGCGCGGGTCGGGCTCGGCGCCGTAGCGGACCGGCTCCACGTCCGGGCCGCCCGCGATCACCAGCCCGTCGACGCGGGCGACGGCCGCCGCGGCGTGCCCGGGATCGTCCGGCGGGAGCATCGCGGCCAGTCCGCCCGCCCGCCGCACCAGCCGCGGATACCCGGCGGGCAGCAGCACCGCCTCCAGCTCCCACACGCCCCAGCGCGCCCCGGACTCCAGATACGTGCTGACACCGATCAGCGGCCTGTCCGCCATCCACCCTCCAGAAGATCGGACCAGGTAATGGGCCGCACCCACACCTTTGCCGTCCACACCCTTGCCGCAGCGCACCGCCACGGCAAGGCGTTCAGGTCAGAAACCCGCGCAGCAGCGACGCCGTCCCCGCGCAGTGCTGGCGCGTCATCTCCCGCGCCCCGTCCGCGTCCCCGTCCAGCACCGCCTCCACCAGCGCCGCGTGCTGACGCTGGGAGTGCTCCAGGTTGCGCACCAGCAGCGGGATGCAGTCCAGCAGGTCGTTGAGGGTGGCGCGGACCGCCGCGTACTGCGCCGCCAGCGCCGGTGAGCCGCACAGTTCCGCGAGGGTGAGGTGCAGCATCGTGTCCAGCCGCCGGTACTGCGCCAGCGGCGCCTCGCGCGTCCCGGCCAGCGCCTCCCGCAACCGGCCCGCCTGCGCGTCCGTCAGCCCGTGCGCCGCGCACAGCCCGGCCGCGCCCACCTCCAGGACCTCCCGGAACCGCAGCACGTCCTCGATGTCCACCCCGGCCACCCGGCGCCGCAGCTCGTCCTCGCCGGCCGCGTCCGCCCGCGGCAGCACGAACGTTCCGCCGTACCGCCCCCGTCGCGCCTCCACCAGCCCCTGGTCCTGGAGCACGCGCAGCACCTCCCGCAGCGTCACCCGGCTGATCCCCAGCCGCTCCGCCAGCTCCCGCTCGGCCGGCAGCCGCTCGCCCCCCGCCACCAGGCCCAGCCGCACGACCTGGAGGATCTGCTCCAGCGCCTCCTCGAAGCCGTTCCCGGCCCGCACCGGCCGCAGCACCGGAGCCAGCCGGTCCGTCACGCTCCCGCCACTCCCGCCGGATTCCTCCCGCACGCGGCCGCGCCCCCTTCCCAACCAAAGGTTCCCGGCAATACCTTATGGCTCCCGGCCAGAAGGAGGCTCTCCCCGTGGCAGACCGCACACCCCCGCTCGGGGTCGAGGAACTGCACGCCCTCGTCGCCGCCGGTGACATCGACACCGTCGTGCTGGCCTTCCCCGACATGCAGGGCCGCCTCCAGGGCAAGCGGTTCGCCGCCCGCTTCTTCCTCGACGAGGTCCTGGCCCACGGCACCGAGGGCTGCAACTACCTCCTCGCCGTCGACGCCGACATGAACACCGTCGACGGCTACGCCATGTCCTCCTGGGACCGCGGCTACGGCGACTTCGCCATGCACGCCGACCCGGCCACCCTGCGCAAGCTGCCCTGGAACGAGGGCACCGCGATGGTCGTCGCCGACCTCGCCTGGGCGGACGGCTCCCCGGTGCTCGCCGCGCCCCGCCAGATCCTGCGCCGCCAGCTGGAACGGCTCGCGGAACACGGATACACCGCCCAGGTCGGCACCGAGTTGGAGTTCATCGTCTTCCGGGACACCTACGAACACGCCTGGGACGCGAACTACCGCGGCCTCACCCCGGCCAACCAGTACAACGTCGACTACTCCGTCCTCGGCACCGGCCGCGTCGAACCCCTGCTGCGCCGCATCCGCAACGAGATGGCCGGCGCCGGCCTCACCGTCGAGTCCGCCAAGGGCGAGTGCAACCCCGGCCAGCACGAGATCGCCTTCCGCTACGACGAGGCCCTGGTCACCTGCGACCAGCACGCCGTCTACAAGACCGGCGCCAAGGAGATCGCCGCCCAGGAGGGCATGTCCCTCACCTTCATGGCCAAGTACAACGAGCGCGAGGGCAACTCCTGCCACATCCACCTCTCGCTCGCCGACGCCGACGGTCGCAACGCGATGACCGACGGGTCCGGGATGTCCGACGTCATGCGGCACTTCCTCGCCGGGCAACTGGTGGCGCTGCGCGAGTTCTCCCTGCTCTACGCCCCGCACGTCAACTCCTACAAGCGCTTCCAGCCCGGCTCCTTCGCCCCGACCGCCGTCGCCTGGGGCCACGACAACCGCACCTGCGCCCTGCGCGTCGTCGGCCACGGCCGCTCGCTGCGCTTCGAGAACCGCCTCCCCGGCGGCGACGTCAACCCGTACCTCGCGGTGGCCGGCCTGGTCGCCGCGGGACTGCACGGCATCGAACAGCGGCTGGAACTGCCCGAGCCCTGCCCCGGCAACGCCTACGCCGCCGACTTCGCACACGTCCCCACCACCCTGCGCGAGGCCGCCGAACTCTGGGAGAACAGCACCCTCGCCAAGGCCGCCTTCGGGGACGAGGTCGTCGCCCACTACCGCAACATGGCGCGCGTCGAACTGGACGCGTTCGACGCCGCCGTCACCGACTGGGAACTGCGCCGCTCCTTCGAACGCATGTGAGGTACCGGTTGTCCGAGTTGTCAGAGGAACTCCCCGACGAGCTGCGGGTACTCAACCCCGCCACCGAAGAAGTCGTCGCCACCGTCCCCGCCGCCTCCGCGGCCGACGTGGACGCCGCCGTCACCCGCGCCGCCCGGGCCCAGACCGCCTGGGCCGCCCTCGCCCCGGGCGACCGGGGCCGGCTGCTGCGCCGCTTCGCCGCCACCGTCGACGAGCACCTGGAGGAGCTGGCCCGCCTGGAGGTCCGCGAGGCGGGGCACCTGATCGGCAACGCCCGCTGGGAGGCCGGCAACGTCCGCGACCTGCTCGACTACGCCGCCGGGGGAGTGGAGCGGCTCACCGGCCGCCAGATCCCGGTCGCCGGCGGCCTGGACGTCACGCTCCTCGAACCGCTCGGCGTCGTCGGCGTCATCGCCCCCTGGAACTTCCCGCTGCCGATCGCGGCCTGGGCCACGGCACCCGCGCTCGCGGCGGGCAACGCCGTCCTGCTCAAGCCCGCCGAGACGACCCCGCTCACCGCGCTGCGCCTGGCCGAACTCGCCCTGGCGGCAGGCCTGCCCGAGGGCCTGTTCCAGGTGCTGCCCGGGCACGGTCCGGTCGCGGGGAACGCGCTCGTCGAGCACCCGGGCGTCGCCAAGATCGTCTTCACCGGGTCCACCGCCGTGGGCCGACGGGTGGCGGCCAAGGGCGCCGCCCTCCTCAAACCCGTCACCCTCGAACTCGGCGGCAAGAGCCCCAACATCGTCTTCGCCGACGCCGACATCGAGGCCGCCGCGGCCGCCACGCCCATGTCCTTCCTCGACAACAGCGGCCAGGACTGCTGCGCCCGCACCCGCATCCTCGTCCAGCGGTCCGTGTACGACCGCTTCCTCGCCCTGCTCGCCCCCGCGATCGAGGCCGTCCGCGTCGGCGACCCGGCCGACGAGACCACCGGGATGGGCCCGCTGATCTCCCGCGCCCAGCTGGAGCGCGTCCGCTCCTACGTCCCCGACGACGCCGACGGCATCCGCGGCAAGGCACCCGAGGGCGGCCCCGGCTTCTGGTTCCCGCCGACCGTCCTCACCGGCGTCGACGTGCACGCGCGCGTGGCCGTCGAGGAGGTCTTCGGGCCCGTCGCCGTCGTCCTGCCCTTCGAGGACGAGGCCGACGCGATCCTCCTGGCCAACGCCACCGACTACGGCCTGTCCGGCTCGCTGTGGACCCGGGACGTCGGCCGCGCCCTGCGCGTGTCGGGCGCGGTGCGCGCCGGGAACCTGTCCGTCAACTCCCACGCGAGCGTCCGCTACTGGACGCCCTTCGGCGGGTTCAAGCAGTCCGGCCTCGGCCGCGAGCTGGGGCCGGACGCGCTGACCGCGTTCACCGAGACCAAGAACGTCTTCATCAGCACCACCTCGTCGAGCACGGAGGACTCCGCACAGTGAGCGAAGACATCGTCTGCCGCCGGCTCGTCGGCCGTACCGCCGTCGTCACCGGAGCCGGCAGCGGCATCGGCCTCGCCTCCGCCCGCCGGCTGGCCTCCGAGGGCGCCCACGTCGTCTGCGGCGACGTGGACGAGACCCGGGGCAGGGCCGCGGCCGAGGACACCGGCGGCATCTTCGTCAAGGCCGACGTCACCGACGCCGAGCAGGTCGAGGCGCTGTTCGCGGCGGCGTACGACACCTACGGCAGCGTCGACGTCGCGTTCAACAACGCCGGCATCTCGCCGCCCGACGACGACTCCATCCTGGAGACCGGCCTGGAGGCGTGGAAGCGCGTCCAGGAGGTCAACCTCACCTCCGTCTACCTGTGCTGCAAGGCCGCCATTCCCCACATGCGGCGCCAGGGCCGGGGCTCCGTCATCAACACGGCGTCCTTCGTGGCCCGGATGGGCGCGGCCACCTCGCAGATCTCGTACACCGCATCCAAGGGCGGTGTCCTCGCCATGTCCCGGGAACTGGGCGTGCAGTTCGCACGGGAGGGCATCCGCGTCAACGCCCTGTGCCCGGGGCCGGTCAACACCCCGCTGCTCCAAGAGCTGTTCGCCAAGGACCCGGAGCGGGCCGCGCGCCGCCTCGTGCACATCCCCCTCGGCCGGTTCGCCGAGGCCGAGGAGATCGCCGCCGCCGTCGCCTTCCTGGCCAGCGACGACTCCTCCTTCGTCAACGCCACCGACTTCCTGGTCGACGGTGGCATCTCCGGGGCGTACGTCACACCGCTGTAGATCCCCGCGCACGGCGTCCTACAGTGCCGGGATGAGCATGACGCCACCGCCCGGCTGGTACCGCGACCCGTCGGCCCCGCACCTGGAGCGCTGGTGGGACGGCACGGCCTGGACGGAGCACCGCCGCACCCCGGAACCCGTCGGGTACGGGCCGGCGTCGGGCGGGGCCCCGGGGCCGGAGCAGCAGCCCGCGTCCAGGCATCACCAGGCGCAGTACGGCCAGGTGCAGCACGGCCCGGCACAGCCCGGCCAGGCGGCGACCGTACCGCGGTCCGCCGGCGCCGGAACGGGCGGCGGCGGAGCGGGGGCGGGCACCGGCGGACGCGGGAAGGCCGTCGCGGTGACCGGCGCCGCGGCCGTCCTGGTCGCGTCGATCGTCACCGGCGTGTTCGTGCTGGGAGAGGACGACGGCGGCACCCCGCGGACGCGGACCTCGCCGGCCACGGCCACCGCCACCGACTCCTCGCCGGTCAACGACCCGCCCTCCCCCTCACCGCCCTCTCCCTCACCGACCGCCGCCGACGACCCGGCCGTGGTCGAGGACCAGCTCAACGGCGTGACCTTTCCGCTGCCGGACGGCTGGGTCCGGCCCAAGTACGTCGCCGAGGACGACGTCATGATGACCACCGACGGCACCTACGACTGCCCCGCCGACGGCAGCGTCTGCCGGCACGGTCTCGTCGTCTCCCGCACCGTCACGGCCAACGCCGAGTCCTCCCCGAAGGTCCTGGCCCGGCAGGACATCGAGGACGCGGCCGACGACGCCTACGACCGCGACCTGATCGGCAACAAGCCCTTCGGCGGCATCGAGTCCCACGAGGAGGTGGCGTCCGGCCCCGTCGCGGTCGCCGGACGCGCCGGGTACTACGTGCGCTGGCGGGTGACGACGGCCGAGGGGCCCGGCGGTTACGTGCAGTCGATGGTGTTCCCCTCCACCGTCGGCACCGAGTCCCCGATCCTCGTCCGCTACGTCTTCGACGCCGGCGAGGACGGGCCGCCCCTGGCCGTCATGGACGAGATCACCAAGGGCATCCGGCCCGTCGGCGACGCGGACACCGGCGGCGGCGTCGGCAGCGGCCTCGGCCCGACGGACTGACCCCGCCGCGAGGAGCCCGCCGAGCTAGAGGAAGGTGTGCCCCTCGCCCCGGTACGTCGGCACCGTCGCCGTCACCGCGTCCCCCTCCACCAGGTGCAGCGCGTCGAACCGCTCGCACGGCTCCCCGGCCTTGGCGTGCCGGAACCACACCTTGTCGCCGATGAGCAGGTCGTCGGCGGGCGAGCCCAGCAGCGGCGTCTGCACCTCGCCGGCGCCCTCCTGGGGGTCGTAGCGCAGCCCCTCGGGCAGATACGGCACCGGCAGCCGGTCGGCGCCGGGGGCGCCGGAGGCCGGATATCCGCCGCCGAGCACGGTCACGGCTCCGACGCCGGGCCGCCGTACGACGGGCTGCGCGAACAGGGCCGCGGGACGGCCGCGGAACGACGTGTAGTTGTCGAACAACCGCGGCACGTACAGGCCGGACCCGGCGGCGATCTCCGTGACCGCGTCCTCCGCGGCGGTGTGCTGCACACTGCCCGTGCCGCCGCCGTTGACGAATTCCAGGCCGGGCACCACGGCCCGGACCGCCCGCACCACCGCGGCCCGGCGCTCGGCGAGTTCGCGGCGGGCGGCGGCCTGCATCAGCCGCACCGCACGCGACCGGAACGGATGACCCGCCACCGCGTCCCCGACACCGGCCACATGACCCTCGTACGCCATGATGCCGACGACCTCGAATCCCGGCCGACGGGCCACGGCGCGGGCCAGGTCGGCGACCTCGGCGGGGGAGTGCAGCGGCGAGCGCCGGGCCCCGACCCGCACCCGGCCCCCGAACAACCGCAGCGAGGTGTCCAACTCCAGACACACCCGCACGACTTCCCGGCCGCCGCCGCCCTCGCGCGCCGCGTCGACGAGATCCAGCTGCGCCGGGTCGTCGACCATCACGGTCACGGCGGAGGCGAGCTTCGGGTCGGCGGTCAGCTCGGCGTACCCGGCGCGGTCCGCCGACGGATACGCGAGCAGGACGTCCTCGAAACCGGAGCGCGCCAGCCACAGGGACTCGGCCAGCGTGAACGACATGACGCCCGCGAAACCGTCCCTGGCCAGAGCCCGTTCCAGCAGCGCCCGGCAGCGTACGGACTTGCTCGCGACCCGGATCGGCTTGCCGCCGGCGCGGCGGACCAGGTCGTCCGCGTTGGCGTCGAAGGCCTCCAGGTCCACGATCGCCACGGGGGCGTCCAGATGGGCGGTGGCCCGGTCGTAACGGGCCCGGTCTGCGGCGCGTGCGGTCATGACGGCAGCCTGCCAGACAGGATTACCGCAGGGTAGGGGGACGATCCGGGCCAATGCCACGGGCGCGTGGACTGGTTCCCCCTCCGGCCGGGTCACGCCGTAGAGTGACGCGCACGCACGGCGGGCCCGACCCCGGCGGCAGGGCCCCGGAGCCCGTGCCGGGATGGCGGCCCTCCCGTGCGGGTATGCGTGCCCGGGACGGATCGGTCCGCGCCGGGCCGGGGCAGGAGACCACATCACCGGCCCGCGCCGGAGAAACGGCCCGGGCCCGAGGAAACGGGGGGTGCATGAGCACGGAAGCGCGCCGCGCCTCCCTCCCCCCGCAGCCCGGGACCCCACCCCGCCCTGCCGCGCCGCCGCACACCGAGACACCGGCCGGCCCCGCCTCCCCGCCGCCTCCCGGGACGCCACCCCACCCTCGGACGCCGCCAGCCCCGGAGCCCCCGCCTCGCCCCGCCACCTCGCCGCGTGCGGAGCCCCCGCCTCGCCCCGCCACCCCGCCGCGTGTGGAGACGCCGGTCGGCCCTGTCTCTCCGCCGCGTGCGGAGACGTCGGTCGGCCCTGCCGCGCCGCCAGCCCCGGAGCCCTCGCCTCGCCCCGCCACCTCGCCGCGTGCGGAGACGCTGGCCGGCCCTGTCTCTCCGCCGCGTGCGGAGACGTCGGTCGGCCCTGCCGCGCCGCCAGCCCCGGAGCCCTCGCCTCGCCCCGCCACCCCGCCGCGTGTGGAGACGCCGCACCGCCCCAGCACGCCGCCGAGTACGGGGATGCCGTCGCGTCCCGGGACCTCCCCCCGCCTCACCCCGCCGCGTGCGGGGATGCCGTCGCGCTCTGACTCGTCTCCCGAGTTCCACCCCCGTCCCGGGACGTTGCCCCGCACGGATTCCCGGGCGGATACGGACCCCGGAGCGGGGAGCGGTGCCCGCGCTCGTCCGGCGGACCCGACCGGTCCGCACGCACCGCCGCGTGCGGACACCCGCGTCCCGTCGCGCCCGGCGGAGCCCGGCGGCGGGCCCGAGGTCGCGCAGGGCGAGTCGAGGGGGCGCGGTGGAGCGTCCTCCTCCGCCACCCCGGCGCAGCGTGCGGACGGGTGTGTCGCCTCGGACGCGGGACGGGACGGGGCCCCCGGCAACTCCGAGGGCTCCGACGCCCGGACCCGCCACCCGCGCTTCCGGCTCGGTGACGCCCGGCTCGGTGACGCCCGGTCCGGTGGCACCCGGTCCGGTGACCCCGCGCCACCCCGAGCCTCCGCCCGCTTCCCCGACACCGCGCCGACCGTCGGCCGTGCCGGACCGCAGGGCGGCGGGGTACCGCGGACGCCGCGCCACCGCCCGGGTGGCCCCGCCGAGACACCGACCGAGACGACCACCCGCCTGCGCCCGATCCCGGCGGACCCGGCGGAGGACCCGACAGCGGAACCGGCGGCCCGGACACCGCGCCCCGTCCCCCGACCGGCCGCCCCGACCACCCCCGACCCCGCCCTTTCCTGGAGCACCCCGAGCGCTCCGGCGTTCCCGAACGACGCACGCCCCCGGATCTCCTTCGGCGAGCCCGAGGGGTACGACGGACTGGCCCGGCCCCGTCCGCTCGGCGGCCGCCCGAAGCCGCAGGCCCTCGCCGCCGCCGTCTGCCTCGTGCTCGGCGTGGGACTGCTCACCGGAGCCGTCACCGGCAGCTGGCTCGCCGGGGACTCCGGTGACGACGGCGCGCGCGGCGCGTACGCCGAGGCCGGGGAGCTGTGGCACAGCGTGCCCGTCGACCAGCTGTTCCCGCCCACCGTCCAGGGCAAGGGCGCGGGCCCCGGTGGAGCCGACCGCACCTGGACGCGGGTCGCCGTGGCCCCGGACGGCGACTGCGCCGGCGCCTTCGACCGGCTCCTCGCCAAGGCGCTCGACCCGGTCGGCTGCTCCCGCCTGCTGCGCGCCACCTACACCGACGCCACCCAGAGCTACGTCACCACCGTCGGCCTGCTCTTCACCAAGGCCGACGCCGCCGCCATGACCTCGCTGGCGGGCCGTTTCGAGAAGGACGGCCTCGGCCGCCGGACCGACCTCATGCCCCTGCCGTACGCGGCGAAGGACACCGTCGCCGAGGGCTTCGGCGCCCCGCAGCGGGCCTCGTGGACCGTTTCCGTGCTCACCGACGCCCCCGTCGTCGTCTACGCCGTCTCCGGCTGGGCCGACGACCGCACCGTCGACGAACCCGAACCGGCCGAGGAGGCCATCGAGTCGGGCGCCACGTCGGCCCCCGCCCAGGCCGGCCTCGGCCACGAGGCGCAGGGCCTCGCCGACCGCGTCGAACGCGCCCTGCGCAAGAACGTCGGCGCCCCCACGGAGCACCCGTCGTGACCCCCGCAGACATCCGCCGCGGGAGCGGGGCCCTGAGCCTCCTCCTCGCCGTCGCCCTCGCCCTCGTCCCGGCGTCCGCCGCGCACGCCGACGGCATCCGCGCCCAGCAGTGGGCCCTGGACGCCCTGCACACCCAGGAGGCGTGGCGCACCACCAAGGGCGCGGGCATCACCGTCGCCGTCCTGGACACCGGCGTCGAGGCCGACCATCCGGACCTGGCCGGCAACGTCCTCACCGGCAAGGACCTGGTCGGCTTCGGCGCGAGCGAGGGCGACCGCTCCTGGGCCCGGCACGGCACCGCCATGGCCGGGATCATCGCCGGTCACGGCCACGGCCCCGGCAACGGCGAGGGCGTCATGGGCATCGCCCCCGACGCCAAGATCCTGCCCGTGCGCGTGATCCTGGAGGACGGCGACCCATCCCGCGCCAAGGCCCGCAAGACCCGCGGCAACGCCCTGGCCGAGGGCATCCGCTGGGCCGCCGACCACGGCGCCGACATCATCAACCTCTCCCTCGGCGACGACTCCGCCTCCGCCCACCCCGAGCCCGCCGAGGACGAGGCCATCCAGTACGCCCTGAAAAAGGGCGTGGTCGTCGTCGCCTCGGCCGGCAACGGCGGCGAGCTGGGCGACCACGTCTCCTACCCGGCCGCCTACCCGGGCGTGATCGCCGCGACCGCCGTCGACCGCTACGGCACCCGCGCCTCCTTCTCCACCCGCCGCTGGTACGCCACGGTCAGCGCCCCCGGCGTCGACGTGATCATCGCCGACCCGGACCACCGCTACTACGAGGGCTGGGGCACCAGCGCCGCCTCCGCCTTCGTCTCCGGGGCGGCCGCCCTGGTGAAGGCGGCCCACCCCGATCTCACCCCGGCCCAGGTCAAGGCCCTCCTGGAGGACACCGCCCGCAATGCCCCGGCCGAGGGCCGCGACGACTCCCGCGGCTTCGGCTTCGTCGACCCGGTCGCCGCCATGGAGGCCGCCGGACGGCTGAAACCCGAGGGGCTCAGGGCGGCGGCGTACGGCGACGAGTACTTCGGCCCGGGACCCGACGCCCCCGACTCCGGCGACGACACCTCGGCCTGGGCCGCCCCGCTGGCCGGCGGCGCGGGCGGCGTCCTGGTGGTCGCGGCCGTGGTCCTGTGGCGAGGCCGCCGCGAACACCCCGACGACCTCTGATCACCCGGAACAGTCACCAGGGGTATCACCCGGAGCCGCCGGGGGTGTGCACCTCACCCCTGAGCAGCCACTAGCGGTCCCCGGAGCCCTCGTCCGTGAACACGCCCACCGCCGCCCGCGCCGCCGCCTCGGTCAGTGCGATCCCCTCGGCCTGCGTGCCGCTGCCCCGCGACACCACCGCCACCAGGTAGCCGTGGCCACCGGACTCGACCCGTCCGATGCTGTTGACCACCCACAGCCCGGTGGTGCTGCGGCGCAGCCAGCCGTTCTTCAGCGCCCACCCGGAACCGCCCGTTCCGCCGGCCCCGTCGGCCGCCGCCGACACGCCCCACCGCTGACCGTCGGCGATCCGCTCCATCAGCTCCCGTACGTAAGCCCGTGAGGCCGCGGTCAGCTCCGAGCCGTCGGCGACGAACACCTGCCGCAACAGCGCGACCTGGTCGGCCGCCGTGGTCTGCGTCAGCCCCCACAGCGGGCCCTCGCCGCCCTCCGTCCCCGTCAGGCCGAAGCGCGCGTTCGCGGCGTCCAGTCCGTCGGCCGTCCCGATCGCCCGCCACAGCGCCGACGCCGACTCGTTGTCGCTGTTCTCGATCATCGCGGCGGCGTACGATCTCTCCGCGGCCGTCGGTGAACGTCCCGCGTCCTGGGCCTGGAGCAGCAACGCCGCCAGGATGTCGACCTTCACGATGCTCGCCGTGTCATAGGAGCCCGCGCCGTACGAGGCGCTCTCGCCGGAGGCCGGGTCCAGCACCGCCACCGACACCTCGGCGCCGTCCGCAACCGGCACCGACGCCATGGCCGCGGCCAGCCGCGCGTCACCGTCCACCTGCGGCTCGGCCGTCTCGACCGGCTCGACCGTCTCCACCGCTTCCTCCCCGCCCGAGGGTGCCGAAGCCGACGACGATACGGCGCCGACCGCGCCCGGCCGTGCGTGGCCCTGCCAGTACACCGCGCCGCCGGCCGTGGCGCCGACGACGGCGAACGCGATCAGGGCGAGCCGCGTCCGGGAGGGCCGCCGCCGGGCCCGCCGGGTTCTGGAGGGTGCCATGGCGGCGCTCGTTCAGGCGGTTGCTGTGCGGGGCGTGGGGCTGAGGTGAAAACCGGGTCAGAGATACGTCGGAGATCCCTGAGAGGCCGGTGACAAGCGCCGTACCCGCACCCCGATAAGGTCGGGAACCGTGGCGAACAAGAACATCCCCGACTCCGCCTTCTCCGACGACGACGGCACCGCCGACCCCCGGCTGAGCGCAGCGCTCGCCGCCTGGGCCGAGGATCGCACCGCCGTGGCGCCGGTCCTGGAGGCGCTCAAGGGCGCCCGGCTGCTGGTACCCGTCGTCGCCGTACTCGGCGAGGTGGAGGAGGACGAGAACGGGCTGCGCCGGGAGAAGACCAGTGACATGGCCGTCCCGACCCTGAAGGCGGGCGACCGCACCGCACTCCCCGCGTTCACGTCCACCGCGTCGCTCGCCCGCTGGGACCCCGCCGCCCGCCCCGTCGCCGTACCCGTGCACCAGGCACTGGAGGCCGCCGCGCACGAGAAGGCGGACACCGTCGTACTGGACCTGGCCGGCCCGGTGGCGTTCGAGCTGACCGGGCAGGTGCTGCTGGCGCTGGCCGAGGGGCGTACGACGACCGATCCGCTCGCCGACCCCGCCGTCGCCGGGGCCGTGCGCGCCGCCCTCGCCGACGAGCCCGCCGTGCTCCGCGCCCACCTCGGGCCGGGACGGGCCGACGGCACCCTGGCGCTGGTCCTGGACCCGGCGGCCGACCCGGCGCAGGCCGCCCGCGCCGTCGCCGAACGGCTGGCCGCCGACGACACGCTGAGGGCCCGCCTGGTGCGCGGCCTCGACCTGGCACTGCTGCCGGCCGGGGCGACGCCGCCGGGCGAGCCCTTGTACGTGCGGGGGTAGCTTCCGGATCCGGCGGGGCGGCGGTCAGCCGTAGACCGCGCCCGTGTACTTCTCGCCCGGGCCCTGGCCCGGCTCGTCGGGGACGAGGGAGGCCTCGCGGAAGGCCAGCTGGAGCGACTTCAGGCCGTCGCGCAGCGGGGCCGCGTGGAACGAGCTGATCTCGGTCGCGGTCGCGTCCAGCAGACCGGCCAGCGCGTGCACCAGCTTGCGGGCCTCGTCCAGGTCCTTGTGGTCCTCGCCCTCCTCGGTCAGGCCCAGCTTCACGGCGGCGGCGCTCATCAGGTTGACGGCGACCGTCACGATCACCTCGACCGCCGGGACCTCGGCGATGTCGCGGGTCATGGCGTCGAAGTCGGGGTTCGCCGAGGATTCGGGAGGGGTCTCACTCATGCCGCACACGATAGGGCCCCGGCCCGGCCCCCTTGACAGCAGGAGGGCGGGGAGACACCGGGTTAGCGCACGCTCTCCCGAGCTGCTAACCTTGTGTAACGACCGGTCGGACACGTACGCCCACGGCAGCGGATCCGGCCCACAAGTGGAGGCTTCGAACTCCCACCTGGCCGTCCTCCGGACGGCGGGTCACCGGTCAGGCGGTCCCGTCCCAGCGGCGGTGACCAGCCCGAAATCGCGCCCCGCGGTCATCGCGGCGGTGCTCCGGTAGCAGTTCGAGGAGCCCCGCCTGTGATCGTCCGGGGCATTTTTTGTGCGCCGGCGCGGTTAGGTCTATCGAACACAGACGTTACGCGGCTGTCCGCCAGACCGTCGCGTGGTGCTACCGAGGAGGATCCATCAGCGCCGAGCCCCGCATCAACGACCGGATTCGCGTTCCCGAGGTGCGACTTGTCGGTCCCAGCGGCGAGCAGGTCGGGATTGTCCCGCTTGCCAAGGCCCTGGAGCTTGCGCAGGAGTACGACCTCGACCTCGTCGAGGTCGCGGCGAACGCCCGTCCGCCCGTGTGCAAGCTCATGGACTACGGGAAGTTCAAGTACGAGTCGGCCATGAAGGCCCGTGAGGCGCGCAAGAACCAGGCGCACACGGTCATCAAGGAGATGAAGCTCCGGCCGAAGATCGACCCGCACGACTATGACACCAAGAAGGGTCACGTCGTCCGGTTCCTCAAGCAGGGCGACAAGGTCAAGATCACGATCATGTTCCGTGGTCGCGAGCAGTCCCGGCCGGAGCTCGGCTACCGACTGCTGCAGCGTCTCGCGGAGGACGTCCAGGACCTCGGCTTCGTGGAGTCGAACCCGAAGCAGGACGGCCGAAACATGATCATGGTCCTCGGTCCGCACAAGAAGAAGACCGAGGCGATGGCCGAGGCCCGCCAGGCGCAGGAAGCGCGCAAGGCGGACGCGAAGGCGAACCCCGGCAAGTCGCAGAACGCCGCGGAGGCCGACGACGCGGAAGCCGAGGCCCCGGCCGAGGCGCCCGCCGAAGCGTGACCCCGGGGGACCGTCAGTCCCCAGGACACCAACCGATACAAGAGCGACGCTCCACCCCGTGCCCGGTTTCACGACCGGGCACCGGAGCGCCACCGACGAGGAGAGAACGGCGCTATGCCGAAGAACAAGTCGCACAGCGGTGCCAGCAAGCGCTTCAAGATCACCGGCTCCGGCAAGGTGCTGCGTGAGCGCGCCGGCAAGCGCCACCTGCTCGAGCACAAGTCGTCCCGCGTGACGCGTCGCCTCACCGGCAACGCCGAGATGGCCCCGGGCGACGCCGCGAAGATCAAGAAGCTTCTCGGCAAGTGACGTACGGGCGCCACTGAGCGCCGTACGGCAGGACCGGGACCCAATCGACACCGGGCCGCGTGAGGATCACCGCGGCCCCGCTACAAGGAGTTAACAAGTGGCACGCGTCAAGCGGGCAGTCAACGCCCACAAGAAGCGCCGGGCGATCCTCGAGCAGGCCTCCGGCTACCGCGGTCAGCGTTCGCGCCTGTACCGCAAGGCCAAGGAGCAGGTCACCCACTCGCTGGTCTACAACTACAACGACCGCAAGAAGCGCAAGGGTGACTTCCGCCAGCTGTGGATCCAGCGCATCAACGCCGCTGCCCGCGCCAACGGCATCACGTACAACCGCTTCATCCAGGGCCTGAAGGCCGCCAACGTCGAGGTCGACCGCAAGATCCTCGCCGAGCTGGCCGTCAACGACCCGAACGCGTTCGCCGCGCTCGTCGAGGTCGCGCAGAAGGCGCTGCCGAGCGACGTGAACGCGCCGAAGGCGGCGTGACGCTGCGCTGGCTTCAGCCGTAGTTGAAGGGACCCGCAGGCTGGAGCCTGCGGGTCCCTTCGGTTGCCCACCGCCTTGGCCCGTCGTTCGGCTGCGGAGCCGTCGTGGCTGGTCGCGCAGTTCCCCGCGCCCCTGAAGGGGCGCCCCAGTCCGCGTCGATGCATATGTGAAGGTGAGAAGAGTGCGCCCAGCCGCCCCCGAGCTGATCTCCCCCCGTTCCCCCCGTGTCGCTGCCGCGCGGCGGCTTGGGAAGCGGAACGTCCGGGGGAAGGAGCGGCTGTTCCTGGCCGAGGGGCCGCAGGCCGTGCGGGAAGCCGCCGGGTACGGGGAGACGCTGGTCGAGCTGTTCGCCACCGTCGAGGCCGCCGAGCGGTACGCCGACATCGTCGGGGCCGCGCGTGAGGTGGGCGCGCGGGTGCATCTCGCCGACGACGCGGTGATCCAGGACATCTCCACCACCGTCACCCCGCAGGGGCTGGTCGGGATCTGCCGGTTCCTCGACACGCCGTTCGAGGAGATCCTCGCCGCGCGGCCCAAGCTCGTCGCCGTCCTCGCGCACGTCCGGGACCCCGGCAACGCCGGGACCGTGCTGCGCTGCGCCGACGCCGCCGGCGCGGAGGCGGTCGTGCTCACCGACGCCTCCGTCGACCTGTACAACCCCAAGGCCGTACGCGCCTCCGTCGGCTCCCTGTTCCACCTGCCGGTCGCCGTCGGCGTCCCCGTCGAGCGGGCCGTCGTCGGGCTCAGGGACGCCGGGGTCCGGGTGCTGGCCGCCGACGGTGCGGGCGAGGACGACCTCGACACCGAGCTGGACGCCGGCACCATGGGCGGGCCCACCGCCTGGGTGTTCGGCAACGAGGCCTGGGGGCTTCCGGAGGAGACCCGCGCCCTCACCGACGCCGTGCTGCGCGTCCCGATCCACGGAAAGGCGGAGAGTCTGAACCTCGCGACCGCCGCCGCCGTATGTCTCTACGCGTCGGCGCGGGCACAGCGCGCCGCCGGAGGGTGCCGCTCCGTCACCAAGAGCTAGTAGGGTGACCAGCTCAGGGCCCCTGCGCGGTTGAGAGGTGGGGTACGGGGATGAGCGTCGGCACGAGCAGCGCACCGGGAGCAGGGGGCGCGCCGCGTCCGCCCGCGCCCCGTGCTCCCGGCGATCTCGCCGCTCCCGCCGGCCTCGGCGTCGACCCGGACCAGCTGCCCGACGGGCTGGTCGTCGCGGACGAGAACGGGCGGGTGATCTGCTTCAACGCGGCCGCCGTCCGCATCACCGCCACCCCCGCCGCCGCGGCCCTCGGACAGCCCCTGGAGAGCGCGCTGCCGCTGGAGGACCTGGAGGGGCGGCGCTGGTGGCAGCTCACCGACCCCTACGGCGGCCTCGCCATCCGCGTCCGCCAGCCCGAGCGCAACCTGCTGCTCCCCGGCGGCCGGGAAGTCCTGGTCACCGCCCGCTACGTGCGCACCGAACCCCTCGGCCGCGTCCACCGCGTCGTCGTCACCCTGCGCGACACCGAGGCCCGCCGCCGCACCGAGCGCAGCCACGCCGAGCTGATCGCCACCGTCGCCCACGAACTGCGCTCCCCGCTCACCTCCGTCAAGGGCTTCACGGCCACGCTGCTGGCCAAGTGGGAGAGGTTCACCGACGACCAGAAGCGGCTGATGCTGGAGACCGTCGACGCCGACGCCGACCGGGTCACCCGGCTCATCGCCGAACTGCTCGACATCTCCCGCATCGACTCCGGCCGGCTCGAGGTGCGCCGCCAGCCCGTCGACATCGGCGCCGCCGTCGGCCGGCACATCCAGGCGTACGTCGCCGCCGGCCAGGAGGCCGACCGGTTCCTGCTCCGCCTCGCACAGCCGCTGCCCGACCTGTGGGCCGACCCCGACAAAATCGACCAGGTGCTCAGCAACCTGCTGGAAAATGCCGTGCGGCACGGCGAGGGAACCGTCACCATTGACATCACGCCCACGGCGTCACCCCGTGAAGGGGAGGGCACCGGCACGTCGGTCACGGTGAGCGACGAGGGGGCGGGCATCCCGGAGGAATCCATGAACCGCGTCTTCACCCGCTTCTGGCGGGGCAGCAAGCGCGGCGGCACCGGCCTCGGGCTGTACATCGTCAAGGGCATCGTCGAGGCCCACGGCGGCACCATCACGGTCGGCCGCGCCCCCGGCGGCGGCGCCGAGTTCCGATTTACGTTGCCCGTGGCGGCACCGGCGTACCTCGGCTGACAAGCAGCTGAGAAGGCCGACGGCCCCCACGGGCGTCATCAGCGTTCCACCACCCCGTTAGACTCGGTCTTTGGCACCTTTGCGTCCAGATCCGCAGACGAAGCGTCTCCGCGCCGTCTGAGGACCGTAGACGGGGCGTCCCAGCCAGCCAATCGGAAGCACGGGAAGAGATGTCGGCACCGAATAAGTCGTACGACCCTGTCGAGGTCGAGGCGTTGAAACCGGAAGAGATCGAGCGCATGCGGGACGAGGCGCTCGCCGCCTTCGCCGCCGCGGACTCCCTCGACGCGCTCCAGGAGGCCAAGGTCGCCCACACCGGCGGCACCTCCCCGCTGTCGCTGGCCAACCGCGAGATCGGCGCCCTGCCCCCGCAGGCCAAGGCCGAGGCCGGCAAGCGCGTCGGCATGGCCCGCGGCGTCGTGAACAAGGCGCTCGCGGCCCGCCAGGCCGAGCTGGAGGCCGAGCGCGACGCGCGCGTCCTGGTCGAGGAGGCCGTGGACGTCACGCTGCCCTACGACCGCGTACCGGCCGGCGCCCGCCACCCGCTCACCACGCTCTCCGAGCGCATCGAGGACATCTTCGTGGCCATGGGCTACGAGGTCGCCGAGGGCCCCGAGGCGGAGACCGAGTGGTTCAACTTCGACGCGCTCAACATCGGCCCGGACCACCCGGCCCGCGGCGAGGCCGACACCTTCTTCGTCCAGGGCCCGGACGGCGGCTCCGAGTCCGGCGTCGTGCTGCGCACCCACACCTCGCCCGTCCAGATCCGCTCCGCGCTCTCCCGCGAGCTGCCGGTCTACGTGATCTGCCCCGGCCGCGTGTACCGCACCGACGAGCTGGACGCCACGCACACCCCCGTCTTCCACCAGGTCGAGCTGCTCGCCGTCGACGAGGGCCTGACCATGGCGGACCTCAAGGGCACGCTGGACCACATGGTCCAGTCGCTGTTCGGCGCGGAGATGAAGACCCGGCTGCGGCCGAACTTCTTCCCCTTCACCGAGCCGTCCGCCGAGATGGACATGCTCTGCTACGTCTGCAAGGGCGCGTCCGTCGGCAACCCCGACCGGCCCTGCCGCACCTGCTCCAGCGAGGGCTGGATCGAGCTGGGCGGCTGCGGCATGGTCAACCCGCGGGTGCTCACCGCCTGCGGCATCGACCCGGAGAAGTACAGCGGCTTCGCCTTCGGGTTCGGCATCGAGCGGATGCTGATGTTCCGCCACAACGTCGAGGACATGCGAGACATGGTCGAGGGTGACGTCCGTTTCACCCGGCCGTTCGGGATGGAGATCTGATGCGGGTCCCGCTTTCCTGGCTGCGGGAGTACGTCGACCTGCCGGCCACCGAGACCGGCCGCGACGTGCAGGCCAAGCTGATTTCGGCCGGCCTCGAGGTCGAGACCGTCGAGCACCTGGGCGCCGACCTCAAGGGTCCCCTCGTCGTCGGCCAGGTGCTGACCATCGAGGAGCTGGAGGGCTTCAAGAAGCCGATCCGCTTCTGCACCGTGGACGTCGGCCGGGCCAACGGCACCGGTGAGCCGCAGGAGATCGTCTGCGGCGCCCGCAACTTCGCGGTCGGCGACAAGGTCGTCGTGGTCCTGCCCGGCGCCACCCTGCCCGGCGGCTTCTCGATCTCCGCCCGCAAGACCTACGGCAAGATGTCCCACGGCATGATCTGCTCCAGCGACGAGCTGGGCATGGGCGACGACGGCACCCACGGCATCATCGTGCTGCCGCCGGAGACCGAGGTCGGCAAGGACGCCATCGAGCTGCTGGAACTGGTCGACGAGGTGCTGGACATCGCCGTCACCGCCAACCGCGGCGACTGCCTGTCCATCCGCGGTGTCGCCCGCGAGGCCGCCATCGCCTACGGCCTGCCGCTGCGCGACCCGGCCCTGCTGGACGTGCCCGGTCCCAACGCCTACGGCTACCCGGTGAAGATCGCCGACCCCACCGGCTGCGACCGCTTCACCGCCCGCACCGTGACCGGCCTCAGTGCCGAGGCGCGCTCCCCGATCTGGCTCCAGCGCCGGCTCCAGAAGGTCGGCATGCGCCCGATCTCGCTCGCCGTCGACGTCACCAACTACGTGATGATGGAGCTGGGCCAGCCCCTGCACGCCTACGACCGCTCCCTGGTCCAGGGCACCATCGGCGTGCGCCGGGCCCAGGAGGGCGAGAAGATCGTCACCCTCGACGGCACCGAGCGGAAGCTGCACGCCGAGGACCTGGTCATCACCGACGACCGGGGCCCGATCGGCCTGGCCGGGGTCATGGGCGGCGCCAACACCGAGATCGCCGACCACGGCGACACCGAGAACGCGACGAGTGACGTGGTCATCGAGGCCGCCCACTTCGACCAGGTGTCCATCGCGCGCACCGCCCGCCGGCACAAGCTGTCCTCCGAGGCCTCCCGCCGCTTCGAGCGCGGCGTCGACCCGCAGGCCGCCGCCGCTGCCGCGCAGCGCACCGTCGACCTCCTTGTGCTGCTCGCGGGCGGCACCGCCGAGTCCGGCGTCACCGAGATCAGTGCCCCGCCCGTGCCGCACACGATCACCGTGGCGGCCGACCACCCGGACAAGGTCGCGGGCGTGACCTACGGCCGCGAGACCGTCGTACGCCGCCTCCAGGAGGTCGGCTGCGACGTGTACGGACAGGACGAGCTGATCGTCACCGTCCCGTCCTGGCGGCCCGACCTCGACGACATCAACGACCTGGCCGAAGAGGTCATCCGCCTGGAGGGCTACGAGAACCTGCCCTCCACGCTGCCCCGGCCCCCGGCGGGCCGCGGCCTGACCGCCCGCCAGCGGCTGCACCGCCGCGTCGGGCGTGCCCTGGCCGGTGCCGGGTACGTCGAGGCGCTGAACTACCCGTTCGTCGGCGAGCAGGTCTTCGACCAGCTCGGCCTGGACGCCGACGACCCGGCCCGCCGTGTCGTCAAGCTGGTCAACCCGCTCAGCGACGAGGAGCCCGCGCTGCGGACCTCGCTGCTGCCCGGCCTGCTGGGCGCGCTGCGCCGCAACGACGGCCGGGGCGCGCACGACCTGGCGCTCTTCGAGACCGGCCTGGTCTTCCACCCGCGCGACGAGCAGCGTGTCGCCGCGAACCTGCCGGTGGACCGGCGCCCGAGCGCGGACGACCTCGCCGCGCTGGACGCCGCGCTGCCCGACCAGCCGCGGCACGTCGCCGTGGTCCTGGCCGGCGCCCGCGAGCAGGCCGGCTGGTGGGGCAAGGGCCGCCCGGCCGACTGGGCCGACGCGGTGGAGGCCGCCCGCACCGTCGCCCGCGAGGCCGGCGCCGAACTGGGCGTCCGCAAGGGCCAGTACGGGCCGTGGCACCCGGGCCGCTGCGCCGAGCTGTTCGTCACCGTGGACGGCGAGGAGCGCGTGATCGGGCATGCGGGCGAGCTGCACCCGCGGGTGCTCAAGGCGCTCGGACTGCCCGCGCGGACCTGTGCGATGGAGCTGGACCTCGACGCGGTGGAGCGGGTCGGCGAGGACACCCCGCAGGCGCCGGGCATCTCGACCTTCCCGGTCGCGACACAGGATGTCGCCCTGGTCGTCGAGGAGTTCGTGCCGGCGGCGGAGGTCGAGGCCGCGCTGCGCGAGGGCGCGGGTGAACTGCTGGAGTCCATCCGGCTGTTCGACGTGTACGACAACCCGGAGCAGCTGGGTGAGGGGCGCAAGTCCCTCGCGTACGCGCTGCGCTTCCGCGCCGGGGACCGGACGCTGACGGTCGACGAGGCGTCGGCCGCCCGCGACGCGGCGGTCGCCCTCGCGGGCGAGCGGGTGGGAGCGGTGCTCCGGAGCTGACGGTTCGCCCAAGGGGCGTGGGGTTTCCGCCGGTTGGCGGCTGCGGGCAGTCGGTGGCCGGTCGCGCAGTTCCCCGCGCCCCTTCAGGGACGTCAGCGCCACGTCGCCTTTCGGGGGCGCGGCCCCTCTGTGAGGCGTTGCGGTCATGCCGACAAGGGGCGCGGGGAACCGCGCGAGCAACCGCCACGCTCCCGCAGCCGCCAACGCACCGCAATCGTCTCCGCACCCGGCGGAGCCAGCGCGCCGTCCGCCCCGCCACGGAGTGTCGGGCAGGCAGCCGGGCGGACGGCGTGGATACGGACCGCCGCACTGTACGAGGGGGAGCCGGCGGCCCGGCCGGCCTCTTTCGAGGCCCTTCAGTCAACCGGCCCGGAACTCTCCGCGACAGCGCGCACACGCTGCGGATGCGCGCACTCCGTTCACACCCCGTGCGAAGACCGACGCACTACGCTGTCGGCACCGATTCACCGGGGGGCCACCCATGCAGCCCAACACCCTGCTCGACGCGATCCTCGACGAAGCCGGGATCTCGCACGCGGGACTGGCCGCACGCGTCAACCAGGCGGGGCGGGCGCGCGGGCTCGTACTGAGGTACGAACACACCGCCGTCGCACGGTGGTTGAAGGGTCAGCGGCCCCGCGGCCAGGTGCCCGACCTGATCTGCGAGGTCCTCGCCTCCCGGCTGCACCGCCCCGTCACCCTCGACGACATCGGCCTCGGCGTGCCGGGCGAACCCGCCGTCCCGCACACCGGCTCGCTGTCCGGGTTCGTGGAGCGCGCCACCGCCCTGTGGCGCTCCGACCAGCAGCAGCGCCCGCACATCCTCGGCGCCCCGGCCCTCACCGGGACGCCCGCCGTGCTGCCGGTGTGGGAGTGGGAGAACCCGCCCGAGGACACGGACGTCTCCCGCGGCGGACGGCACCGGGTCACCGCGGCCGACCTGGAGATGGTGCGCTGCGCCCGCACGCACTACGAGCAGATGTACCGCAAGGCCGGCGGCATCGCGACCCGCGCCCGCATCGTCGGCTTCCTCAACTCCGAGGCCGCGCCTTTGCTTCGCGGCGGCTACACCGATGCCACCGGACGGCAGCTGCACCGGGTCACCGGGGGACTGGTGGCCGTCGCCGGGATCTGCGCGTACGACTCGGACGCGCACGGTCTCGCGCAGCGCTACTTCCACCAGGCCCTCCGGCTCGCCAAGGCCAGCGGAGACCGGGGGCTCGGCGCCTACGTCATCGCGCTGCTGGTCAACCAGGCGCTCTTCATGCGGGAGTACCGGCAGGCCGTCGCCTTCGCCGAGGCCGCGCTGCGCGCCGCGGGCCGGCACATCACCCCCGCGCTCGCCTCCGACCTGTACGCGATGCAGGCGAAGGCGTACGCGCACCTGGGCGACGGCAGCAGCGCACTGTCCTGCATCCGCCGGGCCGAGCAGGCCGCCGAGCGCATCCGGCGCGGATACGAGCCCGACGAGACCGGCTACGTCCAGCCCGGCCTGGTCAACGTCCAGGTGGCGGAGGCGCTGCTGAGCCTCGGCGAACTCGCGGCGGCCGGAGAGCACGCGGCGGCGGCCGTCGACACCCCGGCGCACGACCGGGGACGCGTGCACCGGCTCGCCATGCTCAGCACGATCGAGCTGCGTCAGGGGCATGCCGACAAGGCGGTGGCCACTGCCGTACGGATGGCGGAACAGGCCCGGGGCATGGAGTCCCAGCGGTTGCGCGACCGACTGCGCGCGGTGCGCGAGCACCTGGTGAGCAGCGGGTGCGCGGGCACGGCCGAGGCCGCCGAACTCATCGACGGGGCGCTGCGCGTCCCGCTGTGACCACCGGCCCTGCGCCCGCCCCTGCGCCGTGAGCGGCCGTCGTACGCCTGCTGTCGGCACGTCGGCTGCTGCGATATTGCCACCTAATCAAAGAAAGGTGGCAGAACCGTGCAGTGGACGAAAAAGAGCGAACGAAATGTGTACTCGAATCGCTGGTTCAGGGTGAATCTGGCCGATGTCGCGCTCCCGGACGGCCGGCACCTCGACCACTTCCTGATACGGATGCGCCCCGTCGCCGCGGCCACCGTCGTGAACGAGGCGGACGAGGTCCTCCTGCTGTGGCGGCACCGTTTCATCACCGACAGCTGGGGCTGGGAACTCGCGGCCGGCGTCGTCGAGGACGGCGAGGACCTCGCGGTGGCCGCGGCCAGGGAACTGGAGGAGGAGACCGGCTGGCGGCCCGGACCACTGCGCCACCTGATGAGCGTGGAGCCCTCCAACGGCCTCACCGACGCCCGGCACCACATCTACTGGACCGACGAGGGCACGTACGCCGGACCCCCGGTGGACGCCTTCGAGTCGGACCGCCGGGAATGGGTGCCGCTCAAGCTCGTCCCCGACCTCGTCGCCCGCGGGGAGGTCCCGGCCGCCACCATGGCGGCCGCGTTACTCCTCCTGCACCATCTCAGGGTCGGGCGAGATCAGCCGTAGGCGTAGAAGCCCGAGCCGCTCTTGCGGCCGAGGCGGCCCGCGTCGACCATGCGCTGGAGCAGCGGGGGAGCGGCGTACAGCGGCTCCTTGTACTCCTCGTACATCGAGTACGCCACCGAGGCGACCGTGTCCAGGCCGATCAGGTCGGCCAGCTTCAGCGGACCCATCGGGTGGGCGCAGCCCATCTCCATGCCGTTGTCGATGTCCTCGCGGCTGGCGATGCCCGACTCGAACATCCGGATCGCGGAGAGAAGGTACGGAATCAGCAGCGCGTTGACCACGAAGCCCGAGCGGTCCTGGGCGCGGATCGCGTGCTTGCCCAGCACCTTCTCGGTGAACAGCTGGGCCCGGCTGAGCGTGCCCTCGGAGGTGGTGAGCGCCGGGATCAGCTCGACGAGCTGCTGCACCGGTGCCGGGTTGAAGAAGTGGATGCCGATGACGTGGTCGGGCCGCGAGGTGGCGACCGCCAGCTTCACCAGCGGGATCGAGGAGGTGTTGGAGGCAAGGATCGCGTCCGGCCGGGTCACGACCTGATCGAGCACCTGGAAGATCTCGGTCTTGACCTGCTCGTTCTCGACGACGGCCTCGATCACCAGATCGCGATCGGCGAACTCGCCGAGGTCGGTGGTGAAGCTGAGGCGCGCCTGCGTCGCGTCCCGCTCCTCCTCGGTCATCTTGCCGCGCTCGGCCGCCTTGGTCAGCGAGTTGTACAGCCGCGTGCGGCCGATCTCCAGAGCCTCGCCGGTGGTCTCGGCGACCACCACCTCCAGACCGGAGCGGGCGCACACCTCGGCGATGCCCGCCCCCATCTGACCGCAGCCCACCACGCCGACGCGTGCGATATCTCCCGAGATGCCGGTCACATCGTCCCTTTCGCTGACTCCACGGCTGGCAGCAGGCATGCCGGGGTCCCCGTCGCCTGCTCCGATCGAGCACGTTACCCCCGAATGGTCACGGATCCGTCTCCCGGGTCGGGCATGCTGAGGCTCCGTACACGATCCGTGACCGCGCGGATCCACTGCGTTCAGGAGGTTGTCCCATGGGCGGTGTCTCGCGCCGTGCCTTCACGGCGGCGGCGTTGTCGGCGTTCACCCTGGCGCCGGGGTCGTCGGCAGCGGCCTCGGCGCCGGCGAAGCCGGAGCCCTCGCGCAGCGCCGCCGCCGGGATGCGCGGGATGTGGCTGGCCACCGTGGCCAACCACGACTGGCCCACGCGCGCGGGGCTGCGCGCCGCCGAGCAGCGTGCGGAGCTGATCGCGCACCTCGACAACGCGGTACGGCACCGCCTCAACACCGTGATGTTCCAGGTGCGGCCGGCGGCCGACGCGCTGTGGCCCTCGCCGTTCGAGCCGTGGTCGCAGTACCTGTCCGGCAGCCAGGGCCGCGACCCCGGCTGGGACCCGCTGGGCACGGCGGTGCAGGAGGCCCATGCCCGCGGCCTGCAGCTGCACGCCTGGTTCAACCCGTACCGCGTCGCCGTCCACGACGACCCCGCCCGCCTCGTCTCCTCCCACCCCGCCCGCAAGAATCCCGGCTGGGTGGTGCCGTACGGCGGTCAGCTCTACTACAACCCCGGGCTGCCCGAGGTCCGGGCCTTCGTGCAGGACGCCATGATGGACGCGGTGGCGAGGTACGAGGTGGACGGGGTCCACTTCGACGACTACTTCTACCCCTATCCGGTGGCCGGGCAGAGCTTCGCCGACGGCGGGACCTTCCGCACTTTCGGCACCGGCTTCGCCACGAAGGCCGACTGGCGGCGGGACAACATCGACCGTCTGGTGCGCGAGACGGCGGCCCGCGTCAAGCGGATCCGCCCGGCCGCCCGCTTCGGCGTCAGCCCCTTCGGCGTGTGGCGCAACGCCGCCACCGACGGACGCGGCTCGGACACCCGGGCGGGCGTGCAGACGTACGACGACCTGTACGCGGACACCCGCAAGTGGGTGCGCGAGGGCTGGCTCGACTACGTCGTGCCGCAGCTGTACTGGCACATCGGCATGGACGGCGCCGACTACGCGAAGCTGCTGCCCTGGTGGGCCGGGGTGGTCAAGGACAGCCGCACCCAGCTGTACGTGGGCGAGGCGCTGTACAAGTCCGGGGATCCGGCCCAGCCCGCCGCCTGGCGGGACCCGGCCGAACTCTCCCGCCACCTCACGCTGGCCGCGCGGTACCCCGAGGTCCGCGGGCACGTCTACTTCTCGGCGAAGGACGTCGCCGAGGACCCCGGCGGCGCGATGGCGCGCCTGGCCGCCGACCACTACACCCGGCCGGCCGCCGTCCCGCGCTGAGCCGCCGCAGAGCGGCTCGGCCGACTAGAGCTGGACCTCCCTGTGCCGGATCTCCGTGTCGGGGCCGGGCGAGCACACACCCTCGTGCCCGTCCTCGAAGCGGACCCGGTACGGGGGACTGCCGTCCCGGCCCAGGACTTCGACGATCTCCCCGACCTTGTCGTGCTCACCGACCACCCGGCCGTGCTGGACCAACCGGTCGCCCTTGATTGCATGCATGCGTGAGGCCTCCTCGCCTGTGTGCCGCCGGGCAGCTCCCTACCCCCGGGCCCGCTGGGTCACCGCGATGCACACGAGTACGGCCGCGGCCGTCAGCGGAGCGGCCACCGGCAGGTGCTCGCCCAGGAGAAGTACCGACCACACCAGTGTGAGCAGCGGCTGGGCCAGCTGCAACTGGCTGGCCTTCGGGATGCCGATCGCGGCCATGCCCCGGTACCAGACGACCAGACCGAGGAACTGCGACCCGATCGCCACCCACAGCATCCCGGTCACACTGTGCGCCGTCAGATGCACCGGCTCGTAGGACAGCGCCACCGCCGCCATCGGCACCGTCAGCGGCAGGCACAGCACCAGCGCCCAGCCGATGACCTGCCAGCCCGGCATCACCCGGGCCAGCCGGCCGCCCTCCGTGTAACCGGCCGCGCACACCAGCAGCGCCGCGAAGAGATAGGCGTCGGCCGAGGTCAACGCGCCGCCGCTCTGCTGCACCGTGAAGGCGATCACGGCCGCCGCACCCGCGAGGGCCGCGATCCAGAAGATGCGCGAGGGACGGGTGCCGACGCGCAGCGCGGACAGCAGGGCGGTGGTCAGCGGGAGCAGGCCCACCACGACGGCGGCGTGCGCGGTGGTCGAGGTCCGCAACGCGAGCGTGGTCAGCAGGGGGAAGCCCAGCACGACCCCGGCGCCCACCACCGCGAGGCCCAGCCAGTGCCGCCGCTCGGGCGGTGCCACCCTCAGCACCAGCAGACAGGCCCCGGCGACCGCGGCGGCCAGGATGCTGCGCACGGCGATCAGGGACCAGGGGCCGAAGCCCTCCAGCCCCCAGGCGGTGGCGGGGAAGGTGAGGGAGAAGGCGACGACGCCGAGGGCGGCCTGGACGGTGCCGAGGGGCCCGCCGCCGGTGTCCCCGCTCGTGCCGCCGACTGCTATCCGGGGCGGCGTGATAGCGCTACTCTGTGCTCTCATGCAAGAGCGTAGCAGCGTCGCTGATCTGGTGGCCGTGTTGCGGCGGGAGCTCGACCGCTACTCACCGGGAGAAAAGCTCCCGTCCAGCCGGGCCCTCGTCGACCGGTTCCGGGTGAGCCCGGTGACGGTCTCCCGCGCCCTGGCCCAGCTGGCCGCCGAAGGGCTGGTGGTCACCCGGCCCGGCGCGGGCGCCTTCCGGGCCCGGCCGCGCCCCTCGGCCGCACCCGCCGGGGACACCTCCTGGCAGGAGGTCGCGCTCAGCGCCGACGGTGCCGCCGACCTCGTACCGCGCTCCGTGGACGCCTCCGGGGTGCTGGCCTCGCTGGCCGCGCCGCCGCCCGGTGTCGTGGAGCTCAACGGCGGCTACCTGCACCCGTCGCTGCAGCCGGAGCGGGCGATGGCGGCGGCGCTGGCGCGGGCCGGGCGGCGGCCCGGCGCCTGGGGGCGGCCGCCGATGGAGGGGCTGCCGGAGCTGCGGGAGTGGTTCGCGCGCGGTATCGGCGGGGCCATCACGGCGGCCGAGGTGCTGATCACCGCGGGCGGCCAGTCCGCGCTGGCCACCGCCCTGCGCGCCCTCGCCCCGCCGGGCGCCCCCGTCCTCGTCGAGTCCCCGACCTACCCCGGCATGCTCGCCATCGCACGGGCGGCCGGCCTGCGTCCGGTACCCGTCCCCATGGACGCCGACGGCGTACGGCCCGCCCTGCTCGCCGACGCCTTCCGCGCCACCGGCGCCCGCGTCTTCGTCTGCCAGCCCCTGTTCCAGAACCCGACCGGCGCCGTGCTCGCCCCCGAGCGGCGCGGCGAGGTGCTGCGCATCGCGCGGGCGGCCGGCGCCTTCGTCGTGGAGGACGACTTCGTACGGCGGCTCGTGCACGAGGACGCGGGCCCGCTGCCCGCCCCGCTCGCCGCCGACGACCCGGACGGCGTCGTCGTCCACGTCTGCTCGCTCACCAAGGCGACCTCGCCCAGTTTCCGGGTGAGCGCCCTGGCCGCACACGGCCCGGTCCTCGACCGGCTGCGCGCCATTCAGGTCGTCGACACCTTCTTCGTGCCCCGGCCCCTCCAGGAGGCGGCGCTGGAACTCGTCGGCTCGCCCGCCTGGCCGCGCCATCTGCGGGCCGTGTCCGCCGAGTTGAAGACCCGCCGGGACGCGATGACCTCCG
The DNA here is from genome assembly GCF_040686295.1 of Streptomyces sp. NPDC085944. Classification (NCBI taxonomy): domain Bacteria; kingdom Bacillati; phylum Actinomycetota; class Actinomycetes; order Kitasatosporales; family Streptomycetaceae; genus Streptomyces; species Streptomyces sp. NPDC085944. The sequence continues at coordinate 228,864 of NZ_JBFBJX010000003.1, forward strand.
CGCTGCGGCTGCACCTCCCCGAGATCACCCTGGCCCACGTGCCCTCCGGCGGCTACCACCTGTGGCCGCGCCTGCCCGAGGGCGCCGGGGGCACCTCCCAGGCGTTCGGCTCCGGGGGAGAGGCCGCCCTGACCGCGGCCGCCCTGCGCGCGGGCGTCGCGATCACCCCCGGCCGCCCGTACTTCAGTGCCGAGCCGCCCGCCGCCCACTTCCGGCTGAGCTTCGCCGCGGTCGCCAACGTCGGGGAGGTCGCGGAAGGCGTACGCCGCCTGCGCACCGCCTGGCTGGAGGTGCGGGGCCGCTGAAGCGGACGCACACCGGGCTGCCGCGCGGCCGGTGAAGCAGTCGGTGAGCCGGGGCGCACCCAGGGTGACCCACAGGTAACACCCCTTGACCCGGGCACCCTCGCGCTCCACCATCACCGCATGGCGCTTCGGGTCACGTTCGTCGCGGCCGCACGCAGCTCACCGCTGCTCGCGGAGCGCTTCGACGACGACCGGCCGCTCGACCAGGCCGGATGGGACGAGGCGCTGCGCGCCGCGGGCGACCTCCGGCCGCTCGCCGCGGCCGAGTTGCGCTACTGCTCGCCCACGCCCCGCAGCCGCGCCACCGGGGACGCCCTCGGCTGTGCACCGCTGCTCCAACTGGCCCTGCGCGACTGCGACATGGGCCGTTGGCGTGGTCTGACGCTCGGTGAGGCCATGGCACGCGAGCCGGGGGCCGTGGACGCCTGGCTCGCCGACCCGCGCTCGGCCCCGCACGGCGGGGAGTCGCTGCTGGGCTTCATCACCCGGGTCGGCGGCTGGCTCGACACCCGTCCCGGCGAGGACGGCGACCGCATCGTCGCCGTGGCCGAACCCTCCGTGATCCGGGCGGCGCTGGTCTACGCGCTCAAGGCGCCGCCCGGAACATACTGGAACCTGGACGTCCGTCCGCTGTCGACGACCACCGTGACGGGCCGCGCGGGCCGCTGGAACCTCCGCTTCGAGGGCGCGCCGGACCAGGGTGCTACCCGCCCGGTGTTTCGCGAAGGTAATCCGTTGTGATCAGCAGGTCCTTGGCCGGGCCGCCCACCCGCCACACCGTCCGCCAGCGGTCCGGGCCCCGGACGGTGAACTCGCCGCGGTAGAGGTCGGCGGCGCACGGGTGGTCGGCCACGTGGTGTCCCGAGGTCAGGTCCAGGCCGTGGAAGGGGCGGCCGTCGGCGAAGCGCACGTCCGCGCGGCCCGGTCCGCCCCCCGGCTCGTAGCGCAGCGTCCGCCCGGCGGGCCGGGACACGCCCTGCCAGGTGAAGACGCCCGACTCCCGGCCGACCAGCCCGCCGGCGTCGAGCGCGTCGAAGGACGTGACCCCCTCGAACCGGCCCTCCAGGCCGCTCGCCAGGTCCCGCACCGACCGCTCGGTGCGCCAGCGCCCCGCGAGAAACGCCAGTACGTCGGGCACCGGCCACGACTCGCCCATCTTCCCTCGCTTCCCCGCTCCGGCCCACTGGTTGCCGCACGGCCCATTGACGCGTCTGGTCCCCCTCCCCATCTTGCCGTTCGAAGTGCTGACCAATGTCCGATATTTCGAACTAATGGAACGGTCCGAACGATGCATTCGAGCCGCGGAGTATCCATGTCACGCACCGGCTGGAGACTCGGTCTCAGCGTCACCGCCCTCCTGACGGCATCCGCCCTGCTGCCGTCCCCGGTGCACGCGGAGGCCGCCGCCGACTGCACGATCACCGTCGGCCCGGCTGCCCAGGGCTCGCGTCACCACGCTGGCCGCCGACCGGGACGCGGTCAACACCGGGACGGACGCACCGCGGTGACCCCGGCGACCTCGACCTTCTCGGGAGTGGCGAGCGAGTTCACCCACACCTTCCCGGCGAACTCGGTGACGCTCCTGCGGATCGGGCAGCGCCAGCCCCGCCGGCGCGCGACCGGGACCGGCGACGCCACCCCACGGCGTCGCCGGTCCCGGCTAGCCTGGGGAGGCATGATCGTATGGCTGAACGGCACCCACGGTGCGGGCAAGACGACGACCGCCCTGCTCGTGCAGCGGCTGCTCCCGGACTCCCGGGTGTTCGACGCCGAGAAGGTCGGCGAGACGCTCATGGACATCACGCCCGGCCTGCCGGAGACGGACAACTTCCAGCACTGGCCGCCGTGGCGGCCGCTCGTCGTCGAGACCGCCCGCCGGGTACTCGACTACGCCGGCGGCACCCTGGTGATGCCGATGACGGTGCTGGTCGAGGCGTACTGGCGGGAGATCGCGGGCGGCCTCGCCGGGCACGGGATCCCCGTACGGCACTTCGTCCTCCACGCCGACCGGGAGACCCTGCGGGGGCGCATCGCGGGCGACACCGTACTGGGGCCCAACTCGCCGTTCCGTCTGCGGTACCTCGAGCCGTACGCCGAGGCCGCCCGCACCTGGCTGCACGCCGAGGCCGAGGTCGTCGACACCACGCACCTCACGCCCGACCGGGCCGCGCGGCACATCGCGGAGGCCGTCAAGGGCTGAGGTCCCGCTCGGCCTCGCCGTGGGGCTGGTATTCACTGGATTGCATAAACGTGCAGCGAAACGTATAGTCATGCCATCCAGGAGGAGGGTTTTCCATGGCGGTACGTGCGGCGGTGGCCGGAGCGAGCGGGTATGCGGGCGGTGAGCTGCTGCGCCTGCTCCTGACCCACCCCGAGATCGAGATCGGCGCCCTGACCGGCAACTCCAACGCGGGTCAGCGGCTCGGCGCGCTGCAGCCGCACCTGCTGCCGCTGGCCGACCGGGTGCTGGAGCCGACCACGGCGGACGTCCTCGCGGGGCACGACGTCGTCCTCCTCGCGCTGCCGCACGGGCAGTCCGCCGCCGTCGCCGAACAGCTCGGCCCGGAGACCCTGGTCGTCGACATGGGCGCCGACTTCCGGCTCAAGGACGCGGCCGACTGGGAGACGTTCTACGGCTCCCCGCACGCCGGCACCTGGCCCTACGGCCTCCCCGAACTTCCGGGTGCCCGCGCCGCGCTGGAGGGGTCCAAGCGCATCGCGGTGCCCGGTTGCTACCCGACGGCCGTGTCCCTGGCCCTCTTCCCCGCCTACGCCGCGTCGCTGGCCGAGCCCGAGGCGGTGATCGTCGCCGCCTCCGGGACGTCCGGCGCCGGCAAGGCGGCCAAGCCGCACCTGCTGGGCAGCGAGGTCATGGGCTCCATGTCGCCCTACGGCGTCGGCGGCGGCCACCGGCACACCCCCGAGATGATCCAGAACCTCGGCGCGGTCGCCGGCGAGCCGGTCACCGTCTCCTTCACACCGACCCTCGCGCCGATGCCCCGCGGCATCCTCGCCACCTGCACCGCCAAGGCGAAGCCCGGCGGCAGCGCCGAGTCGGTGCGGGCCGCCTACGAGAAGGCCTTCGCCGACGAGCCCTTCGTGCACCTGCTGCCCGAGGGACAGTGGCCCGCGACCGCCTCCGTGTACGGCTCCAACGCCGTCCAGGTGCAGGTCGCGTACGACGCCGCCGCGGGCCGGATCATCGCGATCAGCGCCATCGACAACCTGGCCAAGGGCACCGCGGGCGGTGCCGTCCAGAGCATGAACATCGCCCTGGGTCTCGACGAGACCACCGGACTGACGACGATCGGAGTTGCGCCGTGAGTGTGACGGCAGCAAAGGGATTCACGGCGGCGGGCATCGCCGCCGGGATCAAGGAGAGCGGCAACCCCGACCTGGCCCTCGTGGTCAACACCGGCCCCCGCCGCTCCGCCGCGGGCGTCTTCACCTCCAACCGCGTCAAGGCCGCGCCGGTCCTGTGGTCCGAGCAGGTCCTCAAGAGCGGTGAGCTGACCGCCGTCGTGCTCAACTCCGGCGGCGCCAACGCCTGCACCGGCCCCAAGGGCTTCCAGGACACCCACGCCACCGCCGAGAAGGTCGCCGAGGTGCTCGGGACGGGGGCGGGCGAGGTCGCCGTCTGCTCCACCGGGCTCATCGGCGTACTGCTGCCCATGGACAAGCTGCTCCCGGGCGTGGAGACGGTGGCCGGTCAGCTCTCCGAGCACGGCGGCGAGAAGGCCGCCATCGCCATCAAGACGACGGACACCGTGCACAAGACGTTCGTCGTGACGAAGGACGGCTGGACCGTCGGCGGCATGGCCAAGGGCGCCGGGATGCTCGCCCCGGGGCTCGCCACCATGCTCGTCGTGATCACCACCGATGCCGACCTGGAGACCGAGGCCCTGGACCGCGCCCTGCGCGCCGCCACCCGGGTCACCTTCGACCGGGTCGACTCCGACGGCTGCATGTCCACCAACGACACCGTGCTGCTGCTCGCCTCCGGCGCCTCCGGCACCACCCCCGAGTACGAGGCCTTCGCCGAGGCCGTCCGCACCGTCTGCGACGACCTCGGCCAGCAGCTGATCCGGGACGCCGAGGGCGCCAGCAAGGACATCAGGATCGAGGTCGTGAACGCCGCGACCGAGGACGAGGCCGTCCAGGTGGGCCGCACCATCGCCCGCAACAACCTGCTCAAGTGCGCCATCCACGGCGAGGACCCCAACTGGGGCCGCGTCCTGTCCGCCATCGGCACCACCGACGCGGCCTTCGAGCCCGACCGGCTGAACGTCGCCATCAACGGCGTCTGGGTCTGCAAGAACGGCGGCGTCGGCGAGGACCGCGAGCTGGTCGACATGCGCTACCGCGAGGTGCACATCGTCGCCGACCTCGCCGCGGGCGACGCCACCGCCACCATCTGGACCAACGACCTCACCGCCGACTACGTCCACGAGAACAGCGCGTACTCCTCATGAGCGACGGAACGAGCAACGCACCCACGCGGAAACACACCGCGCTCCCCAAGGCCCAGATCCTCATCGAGGCGCTGCCCTGGCTGACCCGGCACCACGGCAAGACCGTCGTCATCAAGTTCGGCGGGAACGCCATGATCGACGAGGACCTCAAGGCCGCCTTCGCCCAGGACGTCGTCTTCCTGCGGCACGCCGGCCTCAAGCCCGTCGTCGTGCACGGCGGCGGCCCGCAGATCAGCGCCGCCCTCGACAGGCACGGCATCGTCAGCGAGTTCAAGGCCGGCCTGCGCGTCACCACCGAGGACGCCATGGACGTCGTACGGATGGTGCTCGCCGGGCAGGTACAGCGGGAGCTGGTCGGGCTGCTCAACCAGCACGGACCGCTCGCCGTCGGCCTCACCGGCGAGGACGCGCACACCCTCACCGCCACCAAGCACCAGCCCGAGATCGACGGCGAACTCGTCGACATCGGACGGGTCGGCGAGATCACCGAGATCGACACCGGTGCCATCGAGGCACTGCTGGCAGACGGCCGCATTCCGGTCGTCTCGTCGATCGCCCGTTCCCAGGACGACCACCATGTCTACAACGTCAATGCTGATACGGCGGCTGCGGCACTCGCTGCGGCGCTCGGCGCCGAGACTCTCATGGTCCTCACCGACGTCGAGGGCCTCTACGAGGACTGGCCGGACTCCGACGAGGTGATCAGCCGCCTCACCGCGTCCGAGCTGGAGAAACTGCTGCCCGACCTGTCCAGCGGCATGGTGCCGAAGATGGAGGGCTGCCTGCACGCGGTGCGGGGCGGCGTCACCACCGCCCGCGTCATCGACGGCCGCGTCCAGCACTCGATCCTGCTGGAGATCTTCACCGACGAGGGGATCGGCACGATGGTCGTGCCGGACGAAGAGGGGGAGTCGTGAGCAACACAGGGGCCGCCGCGGGAGCGGCGGGCAACGCGGAGCTGACCGAGCGGTGGCAGGGCACCCTCATGAACAACTACGGCACGCCGCGCCTGCCCCTGGTGCGCGGTGAGGGTTCCCGGCTGTGGGACGCCGACGGCACGGAGTACCTCGACTTCGTCGGCGGCATCGCGGTCAACGCGCTCGGCCACGCCCACCCGGCGGTCGTCGACGCCGTGAGCCGGCAGATCGCCTCCCTCGGCCACGTCTCCAACCTCTTCATCGCCGAACCGCCCGTCGCCCTCGCCGAACGGCTGCTCCAGCACTTCGGCCGCGACGGCAGGGTCTACTTCTGCAACTCCGGCGCCGAGGCCAACGAGGGCGCCTTCAAGATCGGCCGGCTGACCGGCCGGCCGCACATGGTCGCCACCGAGGGCGGTTTCCACGGCCGCACCATGGGCGCCCTGGCCCTGACCGGCCAGCCCGGCAAGCAGGAGCCGTTCCTGCCGCTGCCCGGCGACGTCACCCACGTGCCGTACGGCGACCCGCAGGCGCTGGCCGCGGCGGTCACCGAGGAGACGGCCCTGGTGATCATCGAGCCGATCCAGGGCGAGAACGGCGTCGTCGTCCCGCCCCCCGGCTACCTGAAGGCGGCCCGCGCCATCACCGCCGCCACCGGTGCGCTGCTCGTCCTGGACGAGGTGCAGACCGGCGTCGGCCGGACCGGGCACTGGTTCGAGTACCAGGCCCACGAAGGCGTCCTGCCCGACGTGGTCACCCTCGCCAAGGGCCTCGGCGGCGGACTCCCGCTCGGCGCGACGATCGCCTTCGGCCGCGCCGCCGACCTGCTCCAGCCCGGTCACCACGGCACCACCTTCGGCGGCAACCCGGTCGCCTGCGCCGCCGGACTCGCCGTCCTCGACACCATCGCCGACGAGGGACTGCTGGACAACGTCAAGCGGCAGAGCGAGACGCTCCGGGGCGGTGTCGAAGCCCTCGGCCACCCGCTGGTCGCCCACGTCCGGGGCGCCGGACTGCTCCTGGGTATCGTGCTCACCGAGCCGCTCGCCGCCCGGGTGCAGCAGGCGGCTCAGGACGCCGGAATCCTGGTGAACGCGCCCGCGCCCGATGTCGTACGGCTGATGCCCGCGCTGAACCTCGGCGACGACGTGGTGGACGCGTTCCTCGGGGCGCTGCCCGGCATCCTTGACCAGGCCGCCGAGACGGCTCACGGGGACGGACGATCCGGAGAATGAGACGACGATGAGCCACGCGCAGGAGCACGAGCAGACGGCCGGGCCCGCCCTGCCGCAGACCCGCACCGCACGCCACCGCCGGATCGTGGACATCCTCAACCGGCAGGCGGTCCGCTCGCAGAGCCAGCTGGCGAAGCTGCTCGCCGACGACGGGCTCACCGTCACCCAGGCGACGCTCTCCCGGGACCTGGACGAGCTGAACGCGGTCAAGATCCGCAACACCGACGGCGACCTCATCTACGCGGTGCCCAGCGAGGGCGGCTTCCGCACCCCGCGGGCGCCGCTCGGGGAGTCGGCCAAGGAGGAGCGGATGCGGCGGCTCTCCGCGGAGCTGCTGATCTCCGCGGAGGCGTCCGCGAACCTCGTGGTCCTGCGCACCCCTCCGGGAGCGGCGCAGTTCCTCGCCTCGGCCATCGACCAGGCGGAACTGCACGACATCCTGGGCACGATCGCGGGCGACGACACGCTGATGCTGATCAGCCGGGAGCCTGCCGGCGGGCAGGCCCTGGCGGACCACTTGCTGCGGCTGGCGCAGAACGGGGGCTGAGCGGGACCGCGTGCCGCTGGCGGGGGAGCGGCGACGCTACCCCTCCGTCAATGCCGCGGCCAGCTCGTCCAGACCGTCCACGGCCCATTCGACGGCGTCCGTGGGCCCCGGCGGGTCGCCGACCGGACGCCCGACGTAGGCGGTGCGCATCCCCGACTCCGGGCATCGCGCAGGTCCCAGGCGTGGGCGGCGACCATCAGCACCCGCTCGGGCGGGCAGCCCGCCGCGGTGTGGGCGAGCCGGTAGACCTCCGGCGACGGCTTGTACATGCGGGCCTCCTCGGCCGACGGGGCCTGGTGCCAGCGCAGCCCGGCGTGCTTGTGGAGGCGGAGCAGACTCGCGCGGGGGGCGTTGGACAGGCCCACGACCGGGAAGCCGGCCAGCCGCGCGGGCCCGGAGACGGAGTCGTCCCACGGCTCCGGGCGCCGCCCCGCGCCGGTCAGCCGCGCGACGGCGTCCGCGTCGGTCAGCCCGGCGTGCCCGGCGAAGCGCTCCGCCGCCTCGCGGTCCAGGACCGCGAGGCGGCGTACGGCCGCTCCCCGGCGTTGACGCGGCGTATCTCCTGTTCGACGTGCTCCTGCCAGACCGTCAGCCACCGGTCGACGGACGCCTCGTCGGCGCCGGGCACGGCCTCCCGCAACGCGTTCCGCAGTCCTCCCGGTTCGCCGACCGTCGTGCCGAGCACGTCGAACACGACGACCTCGACACCGCGCACTTCCGCCATCGCGGGCTCCTCCCGCGTACGGACGTCTGCCCGGCGGCGCCGGTCACCCGTGGGCCGGGTTCAGCCCAGCCACGCCGCCAGGCCTGCAGTACACCGCACCTCGTCCCCCGCCGTGATCAGCAGCCCCTCGACGCCGGGGAGTTGCTCCAGCCACCGCAACCCCTCCCGTGCCCCCATCGCGAAGGCCGCCGTCGCCCAGCAGTCCGCCCACGTCAGCCGGGGCGCGACCACCGTCACGGACAACAGGTCGGTCACCGCCGAGCGCCCGGTGCGGGGATCGACGACGTGCGCGCCCCGCTCGGCGGAGCCGGACGTCGCCACGGCCAGCTCGGCCGCGCCCGCCGCCGAGACGACCGCCGCGAGGCCGCCCGGCCGCAGCGGGTCCGACACCCCGACCCGCCACGGCCGCGCCGCACCCGGCGTCCCGAGCAGTTGTACGTCGCCACCCCCGTTGACGCTGACACCGCTCGCACCGGCGACCACCGCCGAGATCCGCCGCGCGGCACGCTCCACGGCCCAGCCCTTGACGATGCCGGTCGGATCGAGCCGTCCCCCGTACCGGGTGCTGAACCAGCCGTCGCTCACCCGCTCCGCCTCCGCCGCCAGCTCCAGCACCTCGGCGACCTCCGGCACACAGGCCTCGACGGCCAGTTCGCCGCGCGCCAGCCGCGAGATCTCGCTGCCGTCCCGGTAGGTGCTGAACACCTCGTCCGCCCGGTGCAGCCCGGCGACCGCATCGGTCAGCGCCGCCCGTACCGCCGCGGGTTTCCCGCCGCGGACGTCGAAGGAGAAGACGGTCCCCATCGCCTCCTCCACGTGACGCACCGCGGCGGGAGCCTGTGCGGGTCCGGAGGGGGACCCGGGCCCGGACCCCGACTCGGACTCCGGCTCGGCCTCGGTCACGGCGTCAGCCACCGGCCCGGTCCAGCGCCGACTGGAGGGACTGTTGGTACCCGGCGCTGGTGTAGGTGGCGCCCGACACCGCGTCGATGTCGGCGTTCCCGGCGGCGACGGCCGCCCGGTTCAGCTTGGGCACGGCGTCGGCCGTCACCTGGCCGCTGCGGCCGCCCTTGGGCGCCTGGAGCGTCTCGACCTCGGTGATCTTCCCGCCGCTGACGGTCACCCGGACCTGCACGGGGCCGTACTGGGTCTGCGCGGCGTCACCGGTGAGCACCTGCGTGCCCTGCCCGGCTCCGGCGCCCGCTGCGGCGGCTCCGGCTCCGGCTCCGGACCTGGCCGCCGCGGCCGCCTTGTCGAGGGCCGACTGGAGGGACTGTTGGTACCCGGCGCTGGTGTAGGTGGCGCCCGACACCGCGTCGATGTCGGCGTTCCCGGCGGCGACGGCCGCCCGGTTCAGCTTGGGCACGGCGTCCGCGGTGACCCGGTCGCTCTGTCCGCCCTCGGGCGCCTGCACGGCCTCGGCCCTGGTGATCTTCCCGTCGCTCACGGTGAGCCGGACCTGCACGGGACCGTACTGCGTACTGGCCGCGTCACCCGTGACGGTGCCGGCCCCGGCGCCCCGGCCGCCCTGCGGCGACTGTGCGGCCACGGGCGGCACCGCGCCGCCCGCCGCCGAGGCGGAGCCCGGGTCGGACGCCGGTTTCAGCGACAGCAGCAGCACGATCCCGGACACGGTGGCGGCCCCGGCGAGCACGGCACGCCGAACGGGGTGGCTTTTCCTCATGGGTCCTGGACTCCTGTTGTCCGTCGCTCACATCTCGAACGACTCGTGGTGGATACGGCGGGCGGGGACCCCCGCGCCGCGCAGTGCCTCGTACACCGACTGGGCGAAGCCGGGCGGCCCGCACAGGAAGACGTCGTGGCGCTCGACGTCCGGGATCTTCCGGGCCAGGGTCTCCGCGGAGATGTCCGGGCGCTCCCCGTCCGGGCTGTTGACCGCGTACATCAGCCGGGCGCCGCGCTCGTCGGCGATCCCGGCCAGCTCGTCCCAGAGCGCCAGGTCCTGGGTGCTGTTGGCCCGGTAGAGCAGCGTGATGTCGCCGGACGCGCCGGGCAGCGTCTCGAACAGCGCCCGCATCGGGGTGATCCCCACCCCGCCCGCCACCAGCAGCACCTTGCCGCGGCTGCGGCGCTGGGCGGTCAGGGCGCCGTACGGCCCCTCCGCCCACACCCGGGTGCCGGGCTCCAGCTCGCGCAGCCGGGCGCTGTGGTCGCCGATGGCCTTCACGGTGATCCGCAGCAGGTCCGGGCGCGGCGCCGCCGACAGCGAGTACGGGTGGGAGCTGAACCGCATTCCCGGCGCGAGGAACCGCCAGCGGAAGAACTGCCCGGCCTCCGCGCCCATCCGGTGCAGCCGGCGCCCGCCGATGAGCACCGACACGATCCCGGGCGTCTCCTCGATCACCGCCTCCACCCGCATCCGGTGCCGCAGGTTGAGCCGGAGGGGGGTCAGCACCCGGTACCAGAGCACCAGGGCGGTCACGGAGCCGTACAGCGCGTACCAGACGGTCCTGGCGAGCGGCTCGACGGCGAAGTCGTTGCCGGTGGTCAACTGGTGCCAGAAGGTCAGGAACACCGCCGCGTAGGTGAGCAGGTGCACGTGGTACCAGGCGTCGTACGGGATGCGGCGGCGCACGGGGCCGGCGGACAGCAGCCCGACGACGACCAGCAGGCCGGTGCCGAGGGCGGCCTTGCCCATGTCCGGCAGCCGGTTCACGGAGTCGACGGTCTGCGCGACGACGTCGCCGAGGCCCTTGCCGGCCTGTGCCGCGTAGCCCCACATGATCAGGAAGACGTGGGCGAGGACCAGGCAGAGGGTGTAGCGACCGGTCATGGCGTGCCAGCGGGCGACCCGGTCGGACCCGACGCGCCGCTCCAGCGCCGGCACCCGGGCCATCTGGAGCACCACCAGCGCCATCAGGTACCCGGCGAGCAGGCCGGTGATCCGGCCCGCGCCGAGGATCCGGCCGGTGTCGTCGGAGATGGCGGGCGTGTTGCGCCACCACAGCCACAACACGCCCGCCGCGCCCGCCCACACGGCGAGCAGCAGGGGGACGGCGGGGGAGCGGCGCGGACGGATGCGCCGCATCGTCTGACGGCGGGCGGCACGGCCGCCGGCGAGCGTGGTGGTCACGGTTCCTCCGTGGGACTTGGCCCTTGGCCCACAGATACGCGCCGTGCCCCTCGAGCGTTCAGCCCGCGCGGTCGTGCCCTCCGGATTCAGTAGCGGGTGATTGCCGTCGCCCCGCCCGAGGTCCCGACCGCGAGGTGCGGTCGTTCCCCCGGCTCGGCCCACCGCAGGATCCGCCGCATGGCGTCCTCGGGCACCGACACGCAGCCCGCCGTCGCCCCGCGCCCGTCGACGTGCAGGAAGATGCCCGCGCCGCGGCCGCGCACCGGGCGGTCGTAGTTGAAGCCGACGACCAGGGCGTACGCGTACTGGGTCCGGTACGCGACCAGGTGCTCGGCCTCGGCGGCGCGGCAGTCGGCGGGGCGCGGCTCGGTCCAGCGGTTGTAGAAACGGGAGGCGTTGTCCTGGCACCACCAGGAGTCCTGCCGGACGGGCCGGTACGGGTACGCCGTCCCGCGCGGCGCCGCCTCGATGCCGAAGGCGTACGGCAGGTCGTACAGCCCGGTCGGCGTGGTGTTCGTGCCCTGGACGCGGGTCGCCCCTTCGGTGAGTCCGCCGGAGCCGAAGCGGGCGGGCGCGGAACCGGCCGCCACCCAGCGGCCGTCGTCGTCGCCGCGGTCCCACCAGGTGACGGTGCCCGTGGTCGATCCGGTGTCCGGCGCGACCGCGGTGATCAGCTGGGTGCCGCCGCCCGTGTCCGCCATCCGGGCCGGCAGCGGCCGGGCGGCGGACCCGTCGGCGGGAGCGGCACCGAGCGTGAGGAGGGAGGCGGAGACGAGGACGGCGACGAGGACACCGGGGCGCATGGCTCAGACGGTAGACGGGGGGAGGGGAAGCGGCAGCCCGGGGAGCCCGTCAATGCTGTGGGCGATGTGCTCCTTCTTGGTGAAGTAGGCGCTGAGCGAGGCGTCGTCCTCACGGGCGAACCGCTTGCCGTGCAGGTCCCGGTCGTTCTCGTAGGCCATGAAGGGGACGGCGTAGCCGCAGGTGTCGCGGATGAGTTCGGCGTGCACGACGATGACCGCGCGCAGGCCGTGCACGGTGGTGTCGATGTCCGGGAAGTGGGTGAGAAGCTCCGGGAAGCGCGGGTCGTCGCGGAAGACCGGCTCGCCGCGGCCGTGCACGCGCACGATGTTCGGCGGGCCCTGGAAGGCGCACCACATCAGGGTGATGCGCCCGTTCTCCCGCAGGTGGGCGATGGTCTCCGCGTTGGATCCCGCGAAGTCGAGGTAGGCCACCGTGAGCTCGTCGAGCACCGCGAAGCAGCCGGTGAGGCCCTTGGGGGACAGGTTGACCGTGCCGTCACCGGCCAGGGGAGCGGTGGCGGTGAAGAAGAGGGGCTGCGCCTCGATGAAGGTGCGGAGTCTGCCGTCTATGCGCTCGTAAGTCTTTCCCATGTCTAACGATTATGGGGGTGCGGGCCATGACGTGCGCCGTCGAGCCGCGAGATTGACGAATCATGCAGAGTTCTGCATACTCATGCATGACAGTGATCGTACGGTGAGGAGCGACCCAAGTGAGCAGCAACAGCGGTGACGTCCGGCTCTGGGGCGGCCGTTTCGCCGACGGTCCCGCCGAGGCCCTGGCCAAGCTGTCCGCGTCCGTCCACTTCGACTGGCGGCTCGCGCCCTACGACATCGCCGGTTCGCGTGCCCACGCGCGCGTGCTGCACAAGGCGGGCCTGCTCACCGAGGACGAGCTGACCCGGATGATCGCCGGGTTGGACCGGCTGGAGGCGGACGTCGCCGACGGCTCCTTCACCGGCACCATCGCCGACGAGGACGTCCACACCGCCCTGGAGCGGGGCCTGCTGGAACGCCTCGGCCCCGACCTCGGCGGCAAGCTGCGCGCCGGCCGCTCCCGCAACGACCAGGTGGCCACCCTCTTCCGCATGTACCTGCGGGACCACGCCCGTACCGTCGGCGCTCTGATCGCCGACCTCCAGGACGCGCTGATCGGCCTCGCCGAGGCCCACCCGGACGTGGCCATGCCCGGCCGCACCCATCTCCAGCACGCCCAGCCGGTGCTCTTCGCCCATCACGTCCTCGCCCACGTCCAGGCGCTGGGCCGGGACGCGGAGCGGCTGCGCCAGTGGGACGAGCGCACGGCCGTCTCCCCGTACGGCTCGGGCGCGCTCGCCGGCAGCAGTCTCGGCCTGGACCCGGAGGCCGTCGCCCGTGACCTGGGCTTCGAGCACGGCAGCGTCGGCAACTCCATCGACGGCACCGCCTCCCGGGACTTCGTCGCCGAGTTCGCCTTCATCACCGCGATGATCGGCGTCGACGTCTCCCGGATCGCCGAGGAGATCATCATCTGGAACACGAAGGAGTTCTCCTTCGTCACCCTCCACGACGCCTTCTCCACCGGCTCCTCGATCATGCCGCAGAAGAAGAACCCCGACATCGCCGAGCTGGCCCGGGGCAAGTCCGGACGGCTGATCGGCAACCTGACCGGCCTGATGGCGACCCTCAAGGCCCTCCCGCTCGCCTACAACCGCGACCTCCAGGAGGACAAGGAGCCGGTCTTCGACTCCATCGACCAGCTGGAGATCCTGCTCCCCGCCTTCACCGGCATGACGGCCACCCTCACCGTGCACCGCGAGCGGATGGAGGAGCTGGCCCCGGCCGGGTTCTCGCTCGCCACCGACATCGCCGAGTGGCTGGTCAAGCAGGGCGTGCCGTTCCGTGTCGCGCACGAGGTGGCCGGCGAGTGCGTCAAGGTCGCCGAGGCCGACGGCAAGGAGCTGGACGAGCTGACCGACGAGCAGTTCGCCAAGATCTCCGAGCACCTCACCCCCGAGGTGCGCACCGTCCTCAACGTCCCCGGCGCCCTCGCCTCCCGCAGCGGACGCGGCGGTACGGCGCCCGGCGCGGTCGCCGTCCAGCTCGCCGAGGTGAAGGCGGACGTGGCGGCCCAGCACGCCTGGGCGGACGCGAAGAAGTAGCAGCACGCAGCAGCAGCCGGTGTGCCCGGAGGGCATCGCGGTTACGTTGGTCAACAGCTCAGCCGTCCAACGGCTGAGCGGCGCAACAGCCTCAGCAGCCGACCGAACGGAGCCCGCGATGCCCTTCGCCCGCCTGGCCGCGGCGACCACCCCCACCTGCCACATCGGCCTGGGTCTCGCCGCCGTCGGCCGACCCGGCTACATCAACCTCGGCCGCGACCGTGACCTGCCGGCCGACCGGACGGTCGAGGCACTGCGCGAACGCACCCACGACCTCCTCGACGCCGCCTACGCGCAGGGTGTGCGCTACTTCGACGCGGCCCGCTCCTACGGACGCTCCGAGGAGTTCCTCGCCGACTGGCTCCGGGACCGCCCCGACGTCGACGACGTGGTCGTCGGCAGCAAGTGGGGCTACACCTACACCGCCGACTGGTCGACCGACGCCGAGCAGCACGAGGTCAAGGACCACGGCGTCGCCACGTACGACCGCCAGCGCGCCGAGACCGACGCCCTGCTCGGCGACCGGCTCGACCTCTACCAGATCCACTCGCTCACCCCGGACAGCCCGGCCCTCACCGACAAGGAGCTGCACGCGAGGCTGGCCGAGGCCGCCGCGCAGGGCAGCACCGTCGGCTTCTCCACCAGCGGCCCCGCCCAGGCCGACGCCATCCGCGCCGCGCTCGCCGTGACCGTCGACGGCGAGCCCCTCTTCCGTACCGTCCAGTCGACGTACAACGCGCTGGAGACCTCCGCTGGTCCCGCGCTGGCGGAGGCGCACGAGGCCGGGCTCACCGTCATCGTCAAGGAGGGCATGGCCAACGGCCGCCTCGCGGACCAGTACGCGCCCTCCGTCCTCAAGGCCGTCGCGGAGGAGACCGCGCTGGGCTGCGACGCGGTCGCCCTCGCCCTGATCCTGCGCCAGCCCTGGGCCGGCGTCGTGCTGTCCGGCGCCGCGACCGTGAACCAGCTGGGCTCCAACCTGCACGCCGCCGTCGTCGACCTCGACGGCGACCAGGTGGCACGCCTCGGCACCCTCGTCGAGGCCCCGGACGCCTACTGGGAGCGACGCGGACAGCTGCCCTGGCACTGAGACCGCCAGGTTTCCCGCATCCGTGACTGACCGTGAGCGGTGAGTCACGTGTACCCCACATGAGACAAGCGTGTCTCATGTGGGGTATTGTTGTCTCATGGCCGTCGATCGTGAACAGGTACTGCGCAGCGCCGCGGCCCTGCTGACCCGGAGATCCACCGCGACCATGGACGAGGTCGCCAGGGCCGCCGGGATCAGCCGGGCCACGCTGCACCGGCACTTCGCCGGGCGCGACGCCCTGGTGCGGGCGCTGGAGTCGCTGGGCATCGCCGAGTGCGAGGCCGCCCTCGCGGCGGCCCGCGCCGACGAGGGCCCGGCGGCCGACGCGGTGCGCCGGCTGGTCCGCGCGATGGAGCCCTCCGCCGCCCTGCTCGCCTTCCTCTACTCCGAGAACCAGCTCTTCGAGGGCGAGGAGCAGAACGAGGGCTGGGCCCGCATCGACGCCGGGCTCACCGAGCTGTTCCGCCGCGGCCAGGAGAGCGGCGAGTTCCGTATCGACCTGACACCCGCCTGGCTCACCGAGGCGCTGTACGGCCTGCTGGCCTCCGGCGCCTGGGCCGTGACCGAGGGCCGCGTGGCCCGCAACGACTTCACCCACATGATCGTCGAGCTGCTGCTAGGCGGCGCGCTCCGGAGAGAGGAACCATGAACCGCACCCTGCAGCCGGCCCGCCCGACCGAGGCGGTGAAGCGTCCCGGCCGCTGGCTGGCGCTGTCCGTCCTGGTGCTGGCCGTGCTGCTGGTGGCCGTCGACGCGACCGTCCTCGGTCTCGCGACCCCCTACATCAGCGAGGACCTCGCCCCCTCCGGCACCCAACTGCTCTGGATCGGCGACGTCTACTCCTTCGTCATCGCCGGACTGCTCGTCTCCATGGGCAGCCTCGGCGACCGCATCGGCCGCAAGCGGATCCTGCTCGTCGGCGCCACGGCGTTCGGCGCGATCTCCGTCCTCAACGCCTACGCCCACACCCCCGAGGTGATGATCCTCGCCCGGGCCCTGCTCGGCGTCGCGGGCGCCACCCTGATGCCCGCCACCCTCGCCCTGATCCGCAACCTCTTCCACGACCCGCGCGAACGCAGCCTCGCCGTCGGCATCTGGGGCGCCACCGCCTCCGCGGGCACGGCGGTCGGTCCGATCGTGGGCGGGTTCTTGCTGGAGCACTTCTGGTGGGGCTCCGTCTTCCTGATCAACCTGCCCGTGATGGCCGTCCTGGTCGTCGTCGGCGTAAAGCTGCTGCCCGAGTCCCGCAACCCGAACCCGGGCCCCTGGGACCTGCTCAGCGTCGTCCTGTCCCTGGTCGGCATGGTCGGTGTCGTGTACGCCGTGAAGGAGACCGCCGCCCACGGGTTCGCCTGGGCCACGCTCGGCGCGGGTCTGCTGGGCGCCGCCGCGCTCTACGGCTTCGTCCGCCGCCAGCTGACCATGCCGGTCCCGCTGCTGGACATGCGGCTGTTCGGCAACCGCGGCTTCAGCGGCGCGGTCCTGGCCGACCTGCTGACCATCCTGGGCCTGTCGGGGCTGGTGTTCTTCCTCTCCCAGTACCTGCAACTCGTCCAGGGCAGGCGGCCCCTCGAGGCGGGCCTGGCCGAACTGCCCGCCGCCGTCGGCGCGGTGGTCGCCGGTCTGATCGCCGGCCGTGCGGCCCGGCGCTTCTCGGTCCGTGCCGTGGTCTCCGGTGGACTCGCCGCCGTCGGCCTCGCGCTCGCCGCGCTGACCGTCATCGGACAGCACACCGGCTACCCGCTGCTCGGCACGGCGCTGCTGGTCGTCGGCCTGGGCGCGGGCTTCGCCTTCACCGTCACCGCGGACGTGATCCTCTCCAGCGTGCCCGGGGAACAGGCGGGCGCCGCCTCCGCGGTCTCCGAGACGGCGTACGAACTCGGCGCCGCCCTCGGTATCGCGGTGCTCGGCTCCATCGTGACCGGTGTCTACCGCGACTTCACCGGTCCCGCGGGCACCCCGGACGCGGCCCACGAGTCGCTCGGCGGCGCGGTGGAGGCCGCCGCGCACCTCCCCGGCCCCACCGGCCAGGCACTGCTGGACTCCGCCCGGCAGGCCTTCGTCGACGGGTTGACCCTCGCGGCGGGCGTCGGTGCGGCGGTGCTCCTGGCCGCCGCCGCGGCGGCCTGGTTCCTGCTGCGGGGCCAGCGTCTGGAGGACGGGGTGGAACACCCGTAGCGGCGGCACCGCGCGCCCACGCGATACGGCGGGCCGCTCACCGAGCGGCCCGCCGTATCGCGTACGCGGTGTCGCGGAACTACGCCGCCTTCGCCTTGCTCGCGTACATGTCCACGTACTCCTGTCCGGACAGCCGCATGACCTCGGTCATCACGGAGTCGGTCACCGCCCGCAGGACGTAGCGGTCGCGGTCCATGCCCTCGTAGCGGGAGAACTCCATCGCCTCGCCGAAGCGGACCGTGACCTTGCCCGGCCGGGGCAGACCCGCGCCGCCCGGCTGGAGCTTGTCGGTGCCGATGACGGCGAACGGGACGACCGGGGCGCCCGTCATCAGCGTCAGCCGGGCGATGCCGGTGCGACCGCGGTAGAGACGGCCGTCGGGGGAGCGGGTGCCCTCCGGGTAGATGCCGAAGACGTGGCCCTCCTCCAGGATGCGGCGGCCGGTCATCAGCGCCGCCACGCCGCCGCGGCCGCCGTCCCGGTCGACCGGGACCATGCCGACCCCGGTGAAGAACCAGGCCATCAGCCGCCCCTTGAGGCCCTTGCCGGTGACGTACTCGTCCTTGCCGATGAAGAAGACCTGCCGGTCGCAGGTCAGCGGCATGATCACCGAGTCGATGAAGGTGAGGTGGTTGCCGGCCAGGATCACCGGACCGTCGCCCGGGATGTTCTCCACACCCTCCACCCGTGTGCGGAACATCAGGCGCATGATCGGACCGAGCACTGCCTTGATGAACACGAAGCGGGACAACGGGTCCTCCGGTGTCGGGGATGCGGTATGAGTCTGTGCAGGTGAGGACATTACTCGCGGTCCGGGGGGTCACGCACCTCGGGTTGTCCGGGAACCGCGCGGGGTTGACGCGCGTTCACCTGCACAACCGGCGCGCGGCGCACGACCGCGGCCCCGCCCGGATGTGAGGCAGGTCGCGCCCGCGAGCACCGGAGCGAGGTTCCGAGGTGCGGACACGGCCCGGATCCAAGCACACGCGGTGCGCGCACCGCGTGAGGCGCGCCGCCCGGGCTCCACCACCGGGATCTGTCCTTCCCGCCTACCCCGGCACACCGGCCATGCGCCCCTACGGCATCACGCACCCGCGACACGACACCTCCGCGCACCCGCGTGTTCCGGCCGCGGTCTCCCGCTCGTCATGTACGCGCCCCTACGATCGGCCCGCACGAGACGGTCGACGACAGGAGGCCCCATGGGAACGCAGGAGTCGGACGAGCACACGGGCGGCACCACCGGACGGCGGGCGCTCCTCGGGGCGGCGGTGCTCGGCGCGGGCGGGGCCGTCCTCGGCCTGCCCGGCGCGGCGGGAGCCGCCGACGCCCGGCACGGCGGCGGACACGGCGGCGGAGTGAAGAGCCTGCCCGTCCCCACCGTCATCGGCCACCGAGGCGCCAGCGGCTACCGCCCCGAGCACACCTTCGGCTCCTACGAACTGGCCCTCGACCTGGGCGCCGACATCGTCGAGGCCGGCGACCTGGTCCCCACGAAGGACGGTCACCTCGTCTGCCGGCACGAGCCGGAGATCGGCGGCACCACCGACGTCGCCGACCACCCCGAGTTCGCCGACCGCAGGCGCACCAAGTCGCTCGACGGCGTCCCGGTCACCGGCTGGTTCACCGAGGACTTCACGCTCGCCGAGCTCAAGACGCTCCGCGCCACCGAGCGCATCGAGGCCAACCGCCCGCACAACACCCTCTATGACGGCCGCTGGGAGATCCCCACCTTCGAGGAGGTGCTGCGCTGGCAGAACGAGCAGACCCGCAAGCGCGGCAAGCAGGTGTGGATCTACCCCGAGCTCAAGCACCCCACCTACTTCCGCAAGCTTGGCCTGGGCACGGAGGAGCGCCTGGCGCGGCTGCTGCGCAGGCACGGCAAGGACCGGAAGAACTCGCCCGTCATCATCCAGTCCTTCGAACCCACCAGCATCCAGCGGATGAGCAAGCTGGTCCGCAACCCCCTCGCCGTCCTGCTGTCCGGCGCGAACAGCCGTCCCTGGGACTTCGTCGAGACCGGCGACCCGCGCACCACCGCCGACCTCATCACGCCCGCCGGCCTGAGGGAGATCGCCTCCTACGCCCAGGGCATCGGCCCCACCCTCGACCTGGTCATCCCCAAGGACTCGGCCGGCCGCCTCACCGAGCCGACGACCCTCGTCCGCGACGCGCACCGCGCGGGTCTGATCCTGCATCCGTACACCATGCGCAACGAGAACCCCTTCCTGCCCGCGGAGTTCCGCAAGGGCGGCGACCCCGACGCCTACGGCGACGTCTTCGGCGCGTTCCGGACCTACTTCGCCACCGGCATCGACGGTGTCTTCACGGACAACCCCGACACGGGTGTGCTGGCCCGCGAGGACTTCGTCAACGGCTGAGCGGGGAAACCCGGTTGGGGTGAAGCCCCGGCCGCCCGGGCAACCCGCCGCCCGGGCGGCCGCGTCGACGTGCATATGACGCACGACCTGGTCACCTCCCTGCATCCCCTCCTCAGTGCCGAGGCCTCGGCCGAGGCACATGCCTCCGGGGCCGAACCCGGCGACCTGGAACAGGCGGTCTGGCTGCGCCTGCTGGAACGCCTGGAGTCCGAGGGACCGCCCCCGGACCCGCACCGCTGGCTGCGCAGCGCCGTGCGCAGCGAGGCCCGCCGCACCCGCCGCAGGGTCCGCAACGAGCGGCCGTACGGGACCGAACCCGCCGGTGTCGCCGAGTACGCCCACGAGCCCGAGCGGCTCGCGCTCGCCGCGGCCCGGCACCGCGCGCTGCGGGACGCCGTGCGCCGGCTGCCGGGCCGCTGCCCCCGGCTGGTGGAGGCCCTGTTGTCGCCCAAGGACCTCACATACCGGGAAATCGCCGGGGAGTTGGGTATCTCACAGGGCAGTCTCGGTCCGGAACGCTCCCGATGTCTGGGATGTCTGCGGCGATTGCTGACGCCGGAGGTTGCGGCCGGCTGAGGACGGGGATAGGAGTGGGGGACCACAGGTGATCAGGTGAGCGGGAGGCATGCGCACATGGGCATGAGCGTGACCATCTCGGCGGCGACCGAACAGGATGCCGAGCAGATCTTCCGGCTGCAGTACCTCTGCTTCCAGAGCGAGGCGGCGCTGTACGCCAACTACCGCATCGACCCGCTCGTCCAGACCCTGGACTCCGTGCGCGAGGAGGTCGCCGACGACTGCGTCTTCGTGGCGCGGCTCGGCGACGAGGTCGTCGGCTCGGTACGGGGACGGGTGACCGAGGACGGGGCGGCGTCCATCGGCAAACTCTGCGTCCATCCCCGCCTCCAGGGGCACGGCATCGGGGCCCGGCTGCTGCGGGCCGCGGAGTCCGCCCTGGTCGAGGAGCGCGGCGCCAGGCGCTTCCGGCTGCACACCGGGCACCGCAGCGAGAGCAATCTGCGGCTGTACCGCCGGGTCGGCTACGAGACGGTGGGGACCGCCGAGGGCGCCGACGGCGTACCCATGATCGTCCTGGAGAAGCCGGCGGAGACGTACGCGACCACGGCCTGAGCGACCGCCGGTGCCCCGACGACCGCTACATGGTGCGGGCCCGGCGCAGCCAGTGACGACCGTTACGCGGTGCAGGCCCGGCGCAGCCAGTACAGGGCCGACAGCGGCAGCAACACCGGAATGAAGAGGTACCCCATCCCGTAGTCCGACCACACGGTCGCGTCCGGGAAGGCGGACGGCTCCACCAGCGTCCAGGTGCCCACCGTCAGGACGCCCACCAGCTCGGCGGCGCAGCACACCAGCGCCGCCCTGCGGGCCGTCTCGCCGCCGCGCACCAGGGTGTACGTGATGAACCCGTAGACGACGCCCGCGACGGCCGACAGCGAGTAGGCGAGCGGCGCCCGGTCCAGCTCGGTGGCGATCTGGTACACCGACCGCGACACGGCGCCGACGACCATGACGCCGTACAGCCACACCAGCAGGATGCCGGGCCCGCTGATCAGCCGCTGTCCGGTCTGCTTCTCCTCCGTGGCCACCATGTCAGCCTCCCCAGATGTCATACAGCCGGACCTCGAGGACGGCGAGGACGACACCGCCGGCGGCCACCGTCAGCGAACCCCAACGGGTGCGCTCGGCCAGCGACATGAACCCCGCCGCCGGTACGCAGGCGAAGGCGCCCAGCAGATACGCCACGAAGATCGTCGTGCCCTGCTCCGGATTCTCGCCCCGCGCCAGCTGCACGATCCCGACCACCAGCTGGATCAGCGCCAGTGCCGAGACCACGGCCATGCCGATGAAGTGCCAGTCCTTCGTCGGCTGGTCACGGTAGGCGGCCCAGCCGCACCAGGCGGCGAGCAGCAGGGCGGCGACGCCGGTCACCAGCGTCAGGACGTCAAGCATGGCAGCGAGCCTATTACGGCCGAAAAGGGCCGCGGTCCCCGGCCCCGTAGGGTCGGGGGCATGAAGCTCCACGCACAAGCCCTCCTGTTCGACAACGACGGCACCCTCGTCTCCTCCCTGGACTCCGTGCGCCGCTGCTGGACGCGTTGGGCCGTCGAGTACGGGATCACCGCCGAGCAGTTCGGGCGGGTGGAACTGCACGGGCGGCCGGCCGCCGAGATAGCCGCCGACCTGCTGCCCACCGCCAGGGTCGCCGAGGCCGTCGCGCGGATCGAACAGCTGGAGGTCGAGGACGTGCCGGGCGGGGGCGTGCACCTGCTGCCCGGCACCCGCGAGTTCCTCGACGCGCTCCCGGCCGACCGCTGGGCCGTCGTCACCTCCGCCACCCGGCGCCTCGCCGAGGCCCGCCTCGACGCCGTCGGCATCCTCCCCAAGACCCTCGTGGCGGCCGACGACATCACCCGCGGCAAGCCCGACCCCGAGCCCTACCTGCTCGGCGCCCGCGCCCTGGGCGTCGACCCGGCCGCCTGCGTCGTCTTCGAGGACGCCCCCGCCGGACTGCAGGCGGGCCGCGCGGCCGGCATGCGGACCGTGGCGTTGGCCACAACCCACCCGGCCGGCGAACTCGACGCCGACCTGGTCGTCGAGGACCTCTCGGCCCTGTCCGCACTGGTCACCGAAGCGGGGATCGACATCTCCGTACGGGACTGAACCGCGCCCCCGCGACCGGCAATCATCCACCGCTGTCCACCATGCGGACAGCGGTGTCCGCTCACAGGAGCCGGTCTGCTTTACTGATCGGCATGAGCACCACGAGCGACCGCACCCCTGCGACCGAGGCGACCACGACGCCCGGTGCTCGTTGTATGTGCCTGCGAATGTGCGCCTTCTAGAGGGCCCCCGCACCACCTGAGCCTCGCGCCCCGAAGCGAGCGCCCGCTCCTGTCCGCCCGCGCCCCGCGCGCACGCGGCCGAGCCACGCCCCGCGCACACGTTTCTCCCCGGTCCCACCGCCATGGCGCACCGCCACCGCGAGAACCGTGCCGCGTTCCGAAGGACCCCCGAGAACCCGAAGAACAACGCCCCGTGCCCGGCGCACACCACCGCGCCGCGCACTCGACAGTGACGGAAACCCACGTGATCACCACATCGGGCCTCACCAAGGTCTATCGTTCACGCGGCCGTGAGGTCACCGCCCTGGACGGCGTCGACCTGCACGTCCGCGAGGGCGAGGTGTACGGCGTCATCGGCCAGTCCGGCGCCGGCAAGTCCTCGCTCATCCGCTGCGTCAACCTCCTGGAGCGCCCCACCGCCGGCACGGTCACCGTCGCCGGTCAGGACCTCACCGCACTGGCCGGGCGCGGCCCCCGCGCGGGCCGGGAACTGCGGCAGGCGCGCAGCCGTGTCGGCATGGTCTTCCAGCACTTCAACCTGCTCTCCTCCCGGACCGTCCAGGACAACGTCGAACTGCCGCTGGAGATCCTGGGCAAGTCCGGGAAGGAACGTTCCCGCAAGGCGCTGGAACTGCTCGACCTCGTCGGACTCGCCGACAAGGCCAACGCCTACCCCGCCCAGCTCTCCGGCGGCCAGAAGCAGCGCGTCGGCATCGCCCGTGCCCTGGCCGGCGACCCCGAGGTCCTGCTCTCCGACGAGGCCACCAGCGCCCTCGACCCGGAGACCACCCGCTCCATCCTCCAGCTGCTGCGCGATGTGAACCGGCAGCTCGGGCTGACCGTCCTGCTCATCACCCACGAGATGGACGTCGTCAAGAGCGTCTGCGACTCGGCCGCCCTCATGGACCAGGGCCGCATCGTCGAGTCCGGCACGGTCGGCGAACTCCTCGCCACCCCGGGGTCCGAACTGGCCGCCGCGCTCTTCCCGGTCGGCGGCGAGGCCTCCGGCGACGACCGCACCGTGCTCGACGTCACCTTCCACGGCGAGGCCGCCACCCAGCCGGTCATCTCCCAGCTCTCGCGCACCTACAACATCGACATATCGATCCTCGGCGCCGCCATCGACACCGTCGGCGGCCTCCAGGTCGGCCGGATGCGCATCGAACTGCCCGGCCGCTACGAGGACAACGTCGTGCCCGTCGGCTTCCTGCGCGAACAGGGCCTGCAGATCGACGTGGTGAACGAGACGGCGGACGTGTCGGACGGGTCCCTCGACCCGGCCGCGTCGGCCTCGCTGGTGAAGGAAGGTGCCAAGTGACCTGGTCGCAGATGCAGCCGCTGCTGGAGCAGGCCTCCTGGGAGACCCTGATCATGGTCGGCTGGTCCACCTTGATCGCCGTCGTCCTCGGGCTCCCGCTCGGCGTGCTCCTCGTCCTCACCGACCGCGACGGTCTGCTGCAGAACGTCCTGGTGAACAAGGTCATCGGGCAGGTCGTGAACATCGGCCGCTCGATGCCGTTCATCATCCTCATGGTCGCGCTGATGAGCTTCACCCGCTGGGTCACCGGCACCACCATCGGCAGCGAGGCCGCGATCGTGCCGCTCGCCATCGGCGGCATCCCCTTCTTCGCGCGGCTCGTCGAGACCGCCGTGCGCGAGGTCGACGGAGGGCTCGTCGAGGCCGTCCAGTCCATGGGCGGCACCACCTGGGCCGTCGTCCGCAAGGTGCTGGTCCCCGAGGCGCTCCCTTCCCTGATCGCCTCCACCACGACCACGGTCATCGCCCTCATCGGCTACTCCGCCATGGCCGGCACCGTCGGCGGCGGCGGCCTCGGCGACCTCGCCGTCCGCTACGGCTACCAGCGCTTCGAGCCCGGCTTCATGTGGATCACCGTCGCGCTCCTCGCCGTCGCGATCTCACTCATCCAGTTCGCCGGTGACTACGCGGCCCGCACCCTGCACCGCCGCGGCGGACGCGGTGGCGCGGGGCCCAGGCTCCGGCTGCTCAAGACCAAGGAGAGCGCGGCGGCCGACGTGAGCAAGGTCGCGTAGCCCCCACCCCCGAAGACTCCCCGTCCGCCACCCGGAACGGGGTCGCACCACCTCAGGAAAGGCACTTTTCGTGCGTAACACCGCCAAGATCACCACCGCCGTCCTCGCCGCCGGAGCCCTCACCCTCGGCCTCAGCGCCTGCGGCTCCGACAAGGACTCCGCCTCCGACACCTCCGGCCCGCTGGTCGTCGCCGCGAGCCCCACCCCGCACGCCGAGATCCTCACCTACGTCAAGGACAACCTGGCGAAGAAGGCGGGCCTCGACCTCGAGGTCAAGGAGTTCACCGACTACGTCACGCCGAACACGGCGACGGAGGACGGCTCCGTGGGGGCCAACTACTTCCAGACCCAGCCCTACCTCGACGACTTCAACAAGAAGAACGGCACCCACATCGTGTCCGTCGTCGACGTGCACCTGGAGCCCCTGGGCCTCTACTCCCACAAGGTGAAGAAGGCCGACGACCTGAAGAGCGGTGCGACCGTCGCCGTCCCCAACGACACCGTCAACGAGGGCCGCGCCCTGCAGCTGCTCGCCGCGGGCGGGATCATCGGTCTCAAGGACGGCGTCGGCACCGCGGCGACCCCCGCGGACATCACCAAGAACCCGAAGAACCTCGAGTTCAAGGAGTTGGAGGCGGCCCAGACCCCGCGCTCCCTGGACGACGTGGATGCGGCGGTCGTCAACGGCAACTACGCCATCGAGGCCGACCTGAAGCCCGCCGAGGACGCCCTCGTCCTGGAGAGCGCCCAGGGCAACCCGAACAGCAACCTCCTCGCCGTGAAGGAGGGCCACGAGGACGACCCGCGCGTCAAGAAGCTCGCGAAGCTCCTCAACTCGCCCGAGGTGAAGAAGTTCATCGAGGACAAGTACGACGGCGCGGTCCTGCCCTCGTTCTGACCCCGCCCCCGGCCCGCTTCCCGGGCCACAACCCCGCGTCACCCACCGGGTCCGCTCCGTGCCTACGGGGCGGACCCGGTGGTGTGGTTGAGTGCTTTCATGCTGCATGCTGGGCAGTTCGAGCAGGCCCTGACGGTTACACAGGTTACGGAGCGGCGCATGACGAGCACCTTCCCCAACATCTCCATCAGCACGGAGCGGTTGGTGCTGCGCCCCCTTGACGAGGACGACGTCCCCGCGCTGGCCGCGATGATGAACGACGAGCAGGTCGCGGCCTGGACCCACGTGCCCCAGCCCTTCACCGAGGCCGACGCCGCCGCCTGGATCGGCGACCGCGCCCCCGCCGAACGCGTCGCGGGCCGCGGGCTCGACCTCGCCGTCACCGAGTTCCTCACCCAGCGACTGGTCGGCGTCGTCCGGCTGACCGAGACCAACTGGCACGTACGGTCCACCGAACTCTCCTACATAGTCGCCCCCTGGGCCCGGGGTGAGGGGTACGCCTCCGAGGCCGCGCTGGCCACCGCCCAGTGGCTCTTCGGCGACCAGAAGTTCGAACGCGTCGAACTGCGCACCGCGGCCGACAACACCGCCTCACAGCAGGTCGCCCAGAAGATCGGCTGCATCAGCGAGGGCGTCCTGCGCGGCGCCTGCATGGCGCGCGCCCGCACCGACGACGGCGTCTGGACGGACGTACGCACCGACTTCATCGTGTGGAGCCTGCTGCCGGAGGACCTCGAGGGCGCCACCGGCCAGCTCACCGACACCGACGGTTTCACCACCTTCACGGACTGGAACTGATACACGGGGCCACCCGCGCCCCCCCTGGGCCCGGGCCGCACCGGGTAACCTCTCGGGGCGCACCCGCGCCGGTTCCGCTACCACGACCTGCGAAAACCCTGGAGACTGACGACGATGGCCGACCGGGTCACGGTGATCGGCTGGGACGGTTCGCCGCTGACCGCCGCGGCACGCTCCGCACTGGGCGCCGCCACGCTGGTGGCCGGCGCCCCCCACCACCTGGCACTTCCCGAGGTACCGCCCGCCGCCGAGCGCATCCGCCTCGGCAGCGTCGCCCTCGCCGCCCGCCGCCTCGCCGCCCATCGCGGTACGACCGTCGTACTGGCCGACGGCGACCCCGGCTTCTTCGGCGTCGTACGCACCCTGCGGGCCCCCGAGTTCGGCCTGGAGGTCGAGGTCGTCCCCGCGGTCTCCTCCGTGGCCGCCGCCTTCGCCCGCGCCGGGATGCCCTGGGACGACGCCCAGGTGGTCGTCGCCCACCCCCGCACCCTGCGCCGCGCGGTGAACGTGTGCCGGGCCCACCCCAAGGTCGCCGTCCTCACCTCGCCGGGCGCAGGGCCGGCCGAACTCGGGCTGTTGATGGAGGGCGTCCACCGCACCTTCGTCATCTGCGAGGAACTCGGCACCACCCGCGAACGGGTCACCGTCGTCACCTCCGACAAGGCGGCCGACCACACCTGGCGCGACCCGAACGTCGTCATCGTGGCCGGCGGCAGCGCCGGCCCCGCCACCGCGGGCGACGGAGCCGGCTGGATCGCCGGCCGCGACCCCGCCACCGGACCGCGCGGCTGGTCCCTGCCCGCCACGGCGTACGGCGGCGACCTGGGCGAGGGCGAGACCGACCTGCTCCGCACCGCCCAACTCGCCCGCCTCGGACCGCGCCTGGGCGACCTCGTGTGGGACATCGGCTGCGCCAGTGGCGCCTTCGCCACCGAGGCCGCCCGCGCCGGCGCCGCCGTCATCGCCGTCGACCGGGACCGGGACGCCTGCGCCCGCACCGAGGCCACCGCACGGAGCTTCGGCGTCCAGCTCCAGACCGTGCACGGCAACGCCCCGCACGTCCTGGAGAACCTCCCCGAACCGGACGTCGTCCGGGTCGGCGGCGGGGGAGCGGCCGTGGTCTCCGCGGTCGCCGACCGCCGCCCGCAGCGCATCGTCGCGCACGCAGCGACCCGGGACGCGGCCGAACTCGTCGGCAGGGACCTGACGGAGCACGGCTACCGCGTCGAGTGCGCCCTGCTGCAGTCCGTCGGACTCGACACCCGGGCCTGGACGGAGACCGAGCGCAGCGTCGCGTTCCTGCTCAGCGGAGAGATCGTGCGGCGCGAATCACCCCGCTGAGGACCGGCGGCGACCGCGCCCCGTGATCGGTTGTTCATACTGCGCGGGGTAGGCTGGCGGATTGTTGTACCGCGTGCGGACACCCGGCAGTTCGTCGGGCGATGTCCGTAAAAACCCGTACCTTCGGGGGTGGGTGTGGTACGGCAGAACCCAAGGACGCGCAACGTGGCGCAGTCCACAGCGGGCCGTCGCGGATCAAGCTGTCGTGGCGGGGGAACGACCGCGACAATGCCACTGAATGGCTTTGTCGTCTTTTCCGGCAGGTCGTTCGTGCCGCTGGGCACGCACGCTCGTTCTTCACTACGGGGCGGTCGGTGCGCCGTCCCGGGTGAGCTGGTCGTAGAAGCACTAACCGATGGGCGAGGGGTTACGCATGACCGACACCGGCCAGATCCCGGGCGAGGGGCTGCCGGAGAACGCAGGCATGGTGGAGCAGCCGGGCGTCCCCGCACCCGGCGCGTACACCTACCTCTCCGAGGCCACCGCCGAGGACGAGGACCTGTTGTTGCTGCCGGGAGCCCAGAGTGCCTGGGGCAACGAGGTCGCGCCCCCGGCGCCGGAGCCGGTCGTCGAGACCGTGCACCAGCCCGGCCCGCACGAGATGTCCGGCCGTGACAGCGGCTCGGTCGACCTCAGTGGCGTCCGCCTGCCCGAACCGGCCCAGGAGGCCGCTGCCGCCCCGACCCCGCCGCGCAGACCCCTGCACCTAGGTCCGCCGATCCCGGACACCTCCGCCAGCCCGGTCCGCTCCCTCGCCGACCGGGGCCCCGCCGACGCGCCGGTACGGCATCCCGGCCCGCCGACCGCGGGACCCGAGTACCTCGACGTGCCGCAGGCCGCCGTGGCGACCCCGCAGGCGGCGGCGCCCTGGGGGGCTCAGCAGGCACCGCAGGACCAGGAGGCGCCGGTGAACACCGGGGCGGGGCATGCGGAAACGGTTGTTCCGGTACCGGAGCGGCAGTCGGCCGAGCAGGAGGGTGCGGCCCAGGCGCTCGTGACCCGCGTGGCGACGGAGGCCGTGGCGGCGACCGGCGGGCCGCACGCAGACTCCGGGGAGCCCGGCGAACCGCAGGGGGCCCCGGCGACGGAGACGGCACACACCGACGCGGGGCAGGCGACCGGTCCCGCGACGGAAGCCGTACCGGCCCCCGAGACGGTCCCTGCAGGGCCCGTGACCGAGCCCGTCCAGGCGACTGCGGACGCCACGGGAGTCCCGGAGGCGCCTGCCGATCAGGAGGCCCATAAGGCACCTGCGGTCCAGGAGATCCAGGAAGCCGCCGCGGTTCGGGAGGCGCCGGGAGCGCCCGCCGGTCAGGAGGCGCCGGAGGCCCCAGGGCAGTCGGCTCCGGAAGAAGCACCGGCCGAAGCACAGGCAGAGGCACCGGCCGAAGCAGCGGAGCCGGCCCCGGCCGCGGCAGAGGCACCGCAGGCACTCGGCGAACAGCCGGCGGCGGACGTCCCGGTGGTCGATGCCCCAGTGGCCGGCACCCCGCAGGCCGCCGCGCCGCAGGAGCCCGCGCCCGCCGAGGTGCCCGAGCCCGAACTCGGCGACGCCCATGCGTCCGACGCGCCCGTGGCCGTCGCGGAGCCCGTAGCGTCCGCACCCGACGCGCCCACACCCGAAGCCGCCACGTCCGAGGCTGCCGCCCCCGAGCCGCCCCCGGCCCCGGAGCAGCCCGCCCCTGTCCCGCCGGAGCCCACGCAGCCGTCGCAGCCCTCGCCGGAGGCACAGAGCGTCCCGGGCGAAGCGCCGCAGCCGGACGTCCACCCCGCGCCGCCGCACGCCCAGGGCCCCCAGTCCCTCCCGGACGCCGCCATGCAGGAGCAGGAGCAGGAGCAGGAGCAGGAGCAGGAAGTCGTCGTGGCCGACGGAGCGGCGGAGCCCGCAGCGTCCGCACCCGACGCGTCCGCCACCGACGCCACCTCCGCCCAGGAGCCCGCGCCCGCACCGGCCCCCGTCGCCAGGGAACCGCACCCCGCCCAGCCCGTGGGCCAGTTCCTCCCCGTCGACGGCGGGCAGGTGCCCACGACCCCGCACCTGGCGCCCACACCGCCCGAGGCGGTCCTGGTCGAGCCGGAGGCGGCCCCGGAGCCCGTTGCCGCGGTCCCGGTGGCCGAGGACGCCCCGGCGGCGGTACCGTCACCCCGCGTGGCCGACCCCGAACTCGCCCAGAGCGTCGACGACCTGGACACCCGGGACGCCGGCGAGGACGGCCACGTGGCCGAGACGGCCGAAGCGGCCGCCGAACCCACCGAAGCGACCCCGGAGTCGCCCGAAGCGCCGGCGCAGGCACACCGGCCCGCAAGCCCGGCGGCCCCCGCCTACGACGACGCCGAGCGCGAGGCCGTACTGAAGGTCATGCGCGAGCGCCGTGACATCCGCAACGGCTTCCGCAGCGACCCCATCCCGCACGAGGTGCTGCTCCGGGTCCTGGAGGCCGCGCACACCGCGCCCTCCGTGGGCCACTCGCAGCCCTGGGACTTCGTCGTCATCCGCTCCGCCGACACCCGCCGCGCCATGCACGAACTGGCGACGCGTCAGCGGGAGGCGTACGCCAAGTCGCTGCCCAAGGGCCGGGCCAAGCAGTTCAAGGAACTGAAGATCGAGGCCATCCTCGACACCCCGGTCAACATCGTCGTCACCGCCGACCCGACCCGCGGCGGCCGCCACACCCTCGGCCGCCACACACAGCCGCAGATGGCGCCGTACTCCTCCGCGCTCGCCGTCGAGAACCTCTGGCTGGCCGCCCGCGCCGAGGGCCTCGGTGTCGGCTGGGTCAGCTTCTTCGACGAGCGCGAGATGGTCCGCGCCCTCGGCCTGCCCGAGCACCTGGACGTCGTCGCCTACCTGTGCGTCGGCTACGTCGACGAGTTCCCGGACGAGCCCGAGCTGATGCAGGCCGGCTGGTCCAAGCGCCGCCCGCTGTCCTGGGTGGTGCACGAGGAGACGTACGGCCGTCGGGCCCTGCCCGGCGAGGCGCCGCACGACCTGCTCGCCGAGACCGTCGCACAGATCCGCCCGCTGGACGCCAAGGCGCTCGGCGAGGCCTGGGAGCGGCAGAAGCGCATGACCAAGCCCGCGGGGGCGCTCGGCATGCTGGAGATCATCTCCGCCCAGCTGTCCGGACTGTCCCGGCAGTGCCCGCCGCCCATCCCGGAGCCCGCGGCCGTCGCCGTCTTCGCCGGTGACCACGGCGTGCACGCCCAGGGCGTCACCCCCTGGCCGCAGGAGGTCACCGCCCAGATGGTGGCCAACTTCCTGGGCGGAGGCGCGGTCTGCAACGCGTTCGCCACCCAGGTCGGCGCCGAGGTGTGTGTCGTGGACGTCGGTGTCGCCACCGACCTGCCCGCGACGCCGGGCCTGCTGCCCCGCAAGGTGCGCGCGGGCACGTCCGACATGACCACCGGTGCCGCGATGACCCGCGAGGAGGCCAAGCAGGCCATCGAGGTCGGCATCGAGACCGCCCGCGACCTGGTGGCGGCCGGCAACAAGGCACTGCTGACCGGCGAGATGGGGATCGCGAACACCACCGCGTCCGCCGCCCTGATCTCCGTCTTCACCGGCGCCGACCCCGCCGAGGTCACCGGCCGCGGCACCGGCATCAACGACGAGACGCTGGCCCGCAAGACCGAGGTCGTGCGCCGCGCCCTGGAACTCCACCAGCCGGACCCGGCCGACCCGATCGGCGTGCTCGCGGCGATCGGCGGCTTCGAGCACGCGGCCATGGTCGGCCTGCTGCTCGGCGGCGCCTCCCTGCGCACCCCGGTGATCCTGGACGGCGTCAGCGCCGGTGCCGCCGCCCTGGTGGCCCGCGCCATCGCCCCCGAGGTCCTGGCGGCCTGCATCGCCGGCCACCGCAGCGCCGAGCCCGGCCACGTCGCCGCGCTCAACAAGCTGGGCCTGCGCCCGCTGGTCGACCTCGACCTCCGCCTCGGCGAGGGCACCGGCGCACTGCTCGCGCTCCCGATGGTGCAGAGCACCGCGCGGGCCATGCACGAGGTGGCGACGTTCGACTCGGCGGGCGTCACCGAGAAGTAGCGGCCGCACGACGCGGGGCCCGGAACCACGGTGCCGGGCCCCGCGCAGGCTCCCGTGCCCGCGGGCCCGTCCGTCGGCCGTCCACCCATCGGACCCGTGGTCCACCCACCGGACCACCCGGGCCCCCACCGGCCACCCCGCCGTAAAATCCGCACGTCAGCGCCACCGCCGCAAGAGGAGCCGTCCCCTCATGGCCGAACACCCCGCCTACCCCGTAGGCCTCCGCCTCGCCGGCCGTCGCGTGGTCGTCCTCGGCGGCGGGCAGGTCGCCCAGCGCCGTCTGCCCGCCCTCATCGCGGCCGGCGCCGACGTCCGCCTCGTCTCCCCGGAGGCGACCCCGTCCGTCGAAGCCATGGCGGAGGCCGGAGAGATCACCTGGGAACGGCGCCCCTACGCCGAAGGCGACCTTGCGGACGCCTGGTACGCCCTGATCGCCACCAGCGACACCGGGGCCAACAACACCGCCTCCGCCGAGGCCGAGCGGCACCGCCTCTGGTGCGTCCGCTCCGACGACGCGGACCTGGCCACGGCCTGGACCCCGGCGACCGGACACAGCGAGGGCGTCACCGTCGCCGTACTCACCACCGACGCACGCCACCGCGACCCCCGCCACACCGCCGCCATCCGCGACGCGGTGGTGGAGGGCCTGCGCGACGGCACCCTCGTCGCCCCGCACCGGCGCACCCGCACGCCCGGCGTCGCCCTGGTCGGCGGCGGTCCCGGCGACCCGGACCTGATCACCGTCCGCGGCCGCCGCCTGCTCGCCGAGGCCGACGTCGTCATCGCCGACCGGCTCGGCCCCCGCGACCTGCTCGCCGAACTGCCGCCGCACGTCGAGGTCATCGACGCCGCCAAGATCCCGTACGGCCGCTACATGGCTCAGGAGGCCATCAACAACGCGCTGATCGAACACGCCAAGCAGGGCAAGTCGGTCGTACGGCTCAAGGGCGGCGACCCGTTCGTCTTCGGTCGGGGCATGGAGGAGGCGCAGGCGCTGGCCGAGGCGGGCATCGCGTGCACCGTCGTCCCCGGCATCTCCAGCACCATCTCGGTCCCCGGCGCGGCCGGCATCCCGGTCACCCACCGGGGCGTCGCCCACGAGTTCACCGTGGTCAGCGGGCACGTCGCCCCCGACGACGAGCGCTCCCTGGTCGACTGGCCGTCCCTGGCCAAGCTCACCGGCACGCTGGTGATCCTCATGGGCGTCGACAAGATCGGCAGGATCGCCGAGACCCTCGTCGCGCACGGCAAGTCCCCCGACACCCCGGTCGCCCTCGTCCAGGAGGGCACCACGGCCGCCCAGCGCCGGGTGGACGCGACCCTCGCCACCGTCGCCGAGACGGTCGTCGCCGAGGAGGTCAGGCCGCCCGCCGTCATCGTCGTCGGCGCGGTCGTCGCCGTCGGCCCGCACGGGACGGTCTGACGTGGCCGACCTCATCACCGTCGACGACCCCGACGACCCGCGCCTGCACGACTACACGGGCCTGACCGACGTCGAGCTGCGCCGTCGCCGCGAGCCCGCCGAGGGCCTGTTCATCGCCGAGGGCGAGAAGGTCATCAGGCGGGCCGGCGAGGCGGGCTACACGATGCGCTCCATGCTGCTGTCCGCCAAGTGGGTCGACACCATGCGCGACATCATCGACGAGGCCCCGGCCCCGGTGTACGTCGTCGACCCCGCGCTCGCCGAACAGGTCACCGGGTACCACGTGCACCGCGGCGCGCTCGCCTCGCTGCAGCGCAAGCCGCTGCCCACGGCCGCCGGTCTCCTGACCACCGCCCGGCGCGTCGTCGTCATGGAGTCCGTCAACGACCACACCAACATCGGCGCGATCTTCCGCTCCGCCGCCGCCCTCGGCATGGACGCGGTGCTGCTCTCCCCGGACTGCGCGGACCCGCTGTACCGGCGCAGCGTCAAGGTCTCGATGGGCGCGGTCTTCTCCGTGCCGTACGCCCGCCTCGACGTCTGGCCGGCCGGGCTCGCGGAGGTCCGCGAGGCGGGCTTCACGCTCCTCGCCCTCACCCCCGACGAGCAGGCCGAATCCCTCGACGCGGTCGCCCCGCACCGGATGGACCGGGTGGCCCTGCTGCTGGGTGCCGAGGGCAGCGGCCTGTCCCGGCGGGCCCTCGCGAACTCCGACGCATGGGTCCGCATCCCGATGTCCCACGGCGTCGACTCCCTGAACGTGGGCGCTGCGGCCGCGGTCGCCTTCTACGCGGTGACGGCCGGACGCCCCACGGCGTAGACCGCCCGCGGCGCCCGGACTCGACGTCTCAGACTCGGGGTGACCGCCGCTCCGACAGGTCGCCGGGCGGATCCACCCGCTCCTGCTGGGTGGCCCGCACACCGCCCCGGTCGTCGCCGAGCCCGCGCGAGGGCCCCTGGCAGCCCTGTGCCGCGGCGATGCCCAGCGCGACCAGCAGCGTCACCACCACGAACACGAACAGGCGCTGCCGCAGCAGCCGCGGATTGGCGGGCCGCCGCCAGCCGGTCCCCGTCGTCCGGGGCGCCGTACGGCCGGATCCGCTGCGGGGTGCGGGCCGGCCACCGTCGTTGCGGGAGGCGTTCCGGCCGGTGGTGTCGCGGGACGGCGTGGGCCCGGGCCCGGACCGCGCCCCCGTACCGCCGCCTCGCGACGGCGTGCCACCGCGCGAGGGACCAGTGCCGCGCGCGGGCGTCCCGCCCCGCGACGGCACGGAACCCCGGGACGCGGACCCCCGCGACCCCGACGTGCCGCGCGGCGCGGGAGTGCCCGGCGCGCCCGCCCGGCCCTGAGGACGCCGCTGGGCACGCTCCGGATAGGTGTCGGCGAGCCGGCCGGTGGGCACGTCGGCCTCACCACTGCGCGGCGCGGGCGGCCGTACGTCGGCCATCCCCTGTGCCTCCCGGGCAGCGATCTCCTTGAGCCGCAGCGACAGCTGCAGGGTGCTGGGACGTTCCTCGGGGTCCTTGGCCAGGCACGCCCGCACCAGTGGGGCGAGTGCGTCCGGGACCCCGTGCAACTGGGCCTCCTCGTGCACCACGCGGTACAGCATCACCTCGGAACTGCCGTGCCCGAAGGGCGAGTCGCCCATCGACGCATACGCCAGCGTGGCGCCGAGCGAGAACACGTCCGTCGCCGGCGTGACCGCGGCACCGCGCACCTGCTCCGGCGCGAGGAAGCCGGGGGAGCCGACCGCGGTGCCGACGTGCGTGAGTGTGGAGGCACCGGTGGCCCAGGCGATGCCGAAGTCGATGATCCGCGGCCCCTTCGGGGACAGCAGGATGTTGGACGGCTTCAGGTCCCGGTGCACCACCCCGGCCTCGTGCACGGCGACCAGGCCCTCGGACAGCGCGGCGCCCACGGCAGCGACGTCGGCCGCGCCGAGCGGGCCGCCGTCGACGACCTTGTCGTGCAGGGAGGGGCCGGGCACGTACTGCGTGGCGAACCAGGGGCGGTCCGCCTCCAGGTCCGCGGCGACCAGCCGGGCGGTACAGCCGCCCCGGATGCGCCGGGCCGCCGAGACCTCGCGCGCGAACCGCGACCGGAACTCCTGGTCCTCGGCCAGGTCCGGCCGGATGACCTTCAGCGCGACCCGCTGCCCCTTCTTGTCGGAGCCCAGGTAGACCACGCCCATTCCACCCGCGCCGAGCCGCCTGTGAAGCCTGAACGAGCCGACGACGCGCGGGTCCTCGCGCCTCAGGCGCATCATCGCCATGTTCATCCCCGCTGCCCGGTCCCTGTGACGTGCCACAGCTTACGTTTCCGCGGCCGCCCGTGCGCAGAGGCCGCGCCCTCTCGGCACAACGGATTGTCAGTGCCCCGCGCGAGAGTTGAGGCCCGGTCAGCGATCGCGCGGACGGAACGGCCGCGCCGCGTCCATGATCCCAACCGGCCGCCGGCAGGGGGGGATTGGACCGGGCGGCAGTGGTCGGACGGCGGCGGCCGGGGAGGGCGGCGGGACACCGCGCGGCCGTTGCGCGGTGGAGGGCGGAGCGGGGTCCGGGGCGGGGACGGACGTGTGCCGGGAGGCGCTCGAAGTGAGCGATGTCACCGGACAGCCCGGAGACACCCGCACACGGTGGGCACCCCGTCCGGGAAGACCCCGAGACCCGGAAGCCGGTCTCCACCCAGGGGAGTACGCGGCAGGTCGTGGCTCATCCTCCGGGAGGCCCGGCAATCGGTACGAGGGCATGACGTCGGGCGATCGTCCGACGCATAGATTTGAGGTCAAGCGGCGGGTGCAGCACTCGTCCCCCGAGGTCAGACACCCGCCGCTGCAGCGAGACAACACACGCGAGAAGCACATCGCGACGACGACAACGCGACAACGAAACGGTCAGGAGAGGGACCATGGCCCAGACGGCTCCGCGGACAGTGGTCCGCACCCGGGAAAGCCGCCGTCACGGCCGTCGCCACCCCGCGGTGGCGACGCTCATGGCCCTGCCCCTGGCGGTCCTGCTCCTCCTCGTCTTCGACGGGTGGGAGACAGTGGCCACACAGGCGTCGTCCGTGGGTGTGGTGCTGGGGCGCTGAGCGGCGACCCCAGGCCCGGAAGAGCGGTCCGGGCGGGGACACCCATCCATGAAACCCCGTGGGGACGGGGGTGCGGCGGACGGCAAAATGCCGGCGCAGCTGGGGAGCTGCGCCGGCATTGCTTTTCCGCCCCCCGCATCGCACCGGGCCGGGACCCGGCACGGCGGCACCCCCTCCTGCGTACCCTCACCCACGTGACCACGGACGCCCCCGCCCTCCTCCCCGCCCTCGAGGCCCGCGTCAGGGAAACGGCCCACGCCCGCACTCCGGCCTGTCCCTGCGGCGCGGCCACGCTCGCCGACCGCCCCGACGCCACCGTCGTCCGGCACGCCGGCACCGTCGCCAAGGCCCACGCCGCGGACGCCGACCCCGCCGAGCTGGCCCTCCGTGTCACCACCGCCGCCCGACTCCCCGGCGTACTCCTGCCCCCGCTCGCCCCGGCCCCCGTCGTCCTGCACGGGCGGCTCGTCACGTACTGGCCCTACGGCGCGCCCGTGGACCCGGACGATCCGGACGCGGCGCCCTGGGAGGCCGCGGCCACCCTCCTCGCCCGCCTCCACCGGAGCGCGGCCCCCCTCGCCGTACCGCCCATGCGCGGACCCGCGAAGGCGGCCCTGGCGGTGGCCCGCCTCCGGGACACCGCCCCCGGCCACCCCGCCACCGCGCCCGTGCGCGCGGCCTGGGCGGCGCTCCCGGCCTGGGCGCGCGGCGCGGCCGCCATGCCGGACACCACCACCCTCTGCCACGGCGACCTCCACCTCGGCCAGCTCATACGCCACCCCGCCCCCGACGGCCCCTGGCTGCTGATCGACGTCGACGACCTCGGCACCGGCGTCCCGGCCTGGGACCTCGCCCGCCCCGCCGCCTGGTACGCCTGCGGGCTGCTCCCGCCCGAGGAGTGGCACCGCTTCCTGACCGCATACCGCGCCTGCGGCGGACCGGCCGTCCCCGCCGACGGCGACCCCTGGCCCGCCCTGGACGTCCCGGCCCGCGCCCTCACCGTCCAGACCGCGGCGCGGGCCGTCACCAAGGCGGTCCTGGCGGGCCGGCCCCTGGACGAGGTGGAGTGCGCCCTCGTCGACGCCTGCGCGCGCATGGCGTCGGTCCGGCCCGACGCCCCGCACGGCTAGGGCGACGTTTCGCGCAGTAGGGTGCAACCGACCCGCGGCGGGACAGAGTCTGTCCTGGAGATACGCGAAGCAGGACCGACCGGCGAGGAGTTGAGCCGAGCATGCAGTGCCCCAAGTGCCACGCACCGATGCACACCTACAACCGCAACGGCGTTCAGATCGAGCAGTGCAGCGGCTGCCGCGGCATCTTCCTCGACTACGGCGAGCTGGAGTCGCTGACCCGCCTGGAGGCCCAGTGGTCGCAGCCCGCACCGCCGCCGGCCCCGCCCGCCGCACCGCAGGCCTACCCGGCGGCCCAGGCGCCGGCCTGGGGCGCGCCGCACGGCGGCCACGGTCACTACGGCCACCACCGTCAGAAGAGCTTCGGACGCATGCTCTTCTCCAGCTGATCCTCCGGACGATCCGCCGAGCGCGGGCCCGTGCGGACGGGCCCGCACCGGGGGCCGTGGGCATCGCAGGTGCCCGGCCACGCCGAAGCCCCCGACCGTTCGCGACGGCCGGGGGCTTCGATTCCGTGTGGACGATACTGGGATTGAACCAGTGACCTCTTCCGTGTCAGGGAAGCGCTCTCCCGCTGAGCTAATCGTCCTGGAAGCACCAGGTGCGGTACTGCGTGCGCGATACTGGGATTGAACCAGTGACCTCTTCCGTGTCAGGGAAGCGCTCTCCCGCTGAGCTAATCGCGCGGGGATCCTTGCGGACCGGTGATCCTTGCGGATCAGTGGACGATACTGGGATTGAACCAGTGACCTCTTCCGTGTCAGGGAAGCGCTCTCCCGCTGAGCTAATCGTCCTTGGAGGTGGAGACGGGATTTGAACCCGTGTAGACGGCTTTGCAGGCCGTTGCCTCGCCTCTCGGCCACTCCACCAGGAGTGTAGGAGGCCCGGAAGCCCCCTGTTCCTGCGAGCGGACGACGAGGCTCGAACTCGCGACCTCAACCTTGGCAAGGTTGCGCTCTACCAACTGAGCTACGTCCGCCTGTCGGTTCGGTCCGCTTGCGCGTCCCGGCGACGTGATGAACTCTAGCGGATTCCGGGGCCAGCACAAAAACGCGTTTGTGCAGCGTGCTGCGGTGCGTGCGCTCGCGGACCTGGTCAGGGCACCCGGAAGGACACGTTCGGGTCACCTCGGGGCCACCCGCCTAGACTCGACAGCGTGCTCGACCTCCCTCCCCTCGCCCGCTTCGGGGACCGTCTCGCGACCGGTCTCCTCGACGTCACGAGCGACCCCGCCGCCCTCGACTCCGAGGGGTTCTGGGCCGTCTGCGCCGACTTCGAGGGCCGCCTGACCTGCGCACGCTTCGCGGACGTACGGAAGGATCCGGTGCCCGCGCCCACACCGGGAGCGTGGCGGGGCCCCGCCGTCGGCGACTGGACGTCCTCCCTCGACCGCGCCGCGTACACGACGGCCGTGCGGCGCATCCGCGCGCACATAGCCGCCGGTGAGGTCTACCAGGCCAACCTCTGCCGGGTGCTGACGGCGCCGGTCGGCCCGGGCGCCGACGTGGACGCGCTCACCGCCCTGCTGGCCCGCGGCAACCCGGCGCCGTACGCCGGAACGATTCGGCTGCCGGAGCACGGCGTCGAGATCGCCACCGCGTCGCCCGAGCTGTTCCTGCGCCGGGACGGCCGGACGGTCGAGTCCGGGCCGATCAAGGGCACCGGGCGGACCGAGGCCGACCTGCTGGAGAAGGACTACGCAGAGAACGTCATGATCGTGGACCTGGTCCGCAACGACCTGGGGCGGGTCTGCGCCACGGGCACGGTCTCGGTGCCCGACCTGTGCGTCCTGGAGAAGCACCCCGGCCTGGTCCACCTGGTGTCCACGGTGCGCGGCGAGCTGCGCGCGGGCGCCGGCTGGCCCGAACTGCTCGACGCCGCCTTCCCGCCCGGTTCCGTCACCGGCGCACCCAAGGCGAGCGCCCTGCGGCTCATCGGAGCGCTGGAGACCGCGCCCCGGGGCCCGTACTGCGGCGGCATCGGCTGGGTCGACGCCGACCGGGGCACCGGCGAGCTGGCCGTCGGCATCCGCACCTTCTGGATCGACCGCGCCGCCGAGGCCGGCGCCGCGCGGCTGCGCTTCGGCACCGGCGCCGGCATCACCTGGGGATCCGACCCGGAGGGCGAGTGGCGGGAGACCGAACTGAAGGCGTCCCGGCTGCTCGCGGTAGCGTCGGGGGCGTACGAGGCGAACGTGAGTGGAGAGGCGCTGGCGACGTGAAGATCTG
Source organism: Streptomyces sp. NPDC085944 (assembly GCF_040686295.1). NCBI lineage: Bacteria > Bacillati > Actinomycetota > Actinomycetes > Kitasatosporales > Streptomycetaceae > Streptomyces > Streptomyces sp. NPDC085944. Next base: position 268,612 of record NZ_JBFBJX010000003.1, read on the forward strand.
GCTCGAGGGCGGGTTGCAGGACATCGATACCGCCCGCGTCTCCGTGTTCGACCACGGGCTGACCGTGGGCGACGGCATCTTCGAGACGGTCAAGACGGTGGACGGCAGGCCGTTCGCGCTGACCCGGCACCTGGACCGGCTGACCCGCTCGGCCCGGGGCCTCGGCCTGCCCGACCCCGACCTCGACGAGGTGCGCCGCGCCTGCGCGGCCGTCCTCGAGGCCAACGCCATGCCGCTCGGCCGGCTGCGGATCACCTACACCGGCGGCCACGGCCCCCTCGGCTCCGACCGCGGCGCGCACGGCCCGACCCTCGTCGTCGCCCTCGGCGAGGCCGGCCGCCGTCCCGACTCCACCGCCGTGATCACCGTGCCGTGGACCCGCAACGAACGCGGCGCGCTCACCGGCCTGAAGACCACCTCGTACGCCGAGAACGTCGTCGCCCTCGCCCGCGCCCGCGAACGGGGCGCCACCGAGGCGCTGTTCGGCAACACGGTGGGACAGCTGTGCGAGGGCACCGGGTCCAACGTCTTCGTCGTGCTCGACGGTGAGATCCACACCCCGCCGGTCGCCTCCGGCTGTCTCGCCGGGATCACCCGCGCCCTGGCGGTCGAGTGGACCGGGGCCCGCGAGACCGACCTCCCGCTGGACGTCCTGGACCGCGCCGACGAGGTGTTCCTCACCTCCACGCTGCGGGACGTGCAGGCCGTGCACCGCGTCGACGACCGCGAACTGCCGGGCGCCCCGGGGCCGGTGACCGCCAAGGCCATGCGCGTCTTCGAGGAGCGCTCCGGGGACGACCTGGATCCGTAGAGCCGCCGAAATACAGCTGCCGTTCTCGTCCCCGGTGGGTAGAACTGCCGTGATGACAACGACCCTGCGGCCGACCGAGCCGCTCCAGCGCGCCGCCGACGGGACCCGTTCGCGCCACTACCAGGTGTGTGTGAACAGCCGTCCCGTCGGCGTGCTGCACCTCGGCACGTCACGCGACCTCGGCGACTCGGTGGCCGTGATCCGCAAGCTGCGCGTCGACGAACCGGATCGCCGGCGCGGCCGCGGCACGGTGGCCGCGCTCGCCGCGGAGGAGGTGGCACGCGGCTGGGGCTGCCGGCTGATGGAGGCGAGCGTCGCCGGTGACGCCGAGGCGGGCACGCGGCTCGCGGACGCGCTCGGCTACGTCCTGCGCAACCGCACCATGACCAAGCCGCTCGGCGACACCCCGCCCCGCCTGCCCGACGGCAGCCGGGCCCGGCCCATGACACCGGAGGACTTCACCGTCTGGCAGGCGTACGAAGCGGAGCAATACGCCAGGACCTGGATGGAGCGGGGCGTGCCCGAGGCCGCCGCGCTCGCGAAGGCCCGCCGGGATCACGAAGTGCTGCTGCCGCGCGGTCCGGAAACCGAGAACATGCTCTTCAGCGTGTTGGAGCACGAGGGCGAGCGGGTCGGGATCCTGTGGCTGGCGCTGCGGGAGGACCAGGCCTTCGTCTTCGACGTCGAGGCCGAGTCGGCCCACCGGGGCCGGGGACACGGCCGCACCCTGATGCTGCTGGCCGAGGCCCAGGCGATCGCCGCCGGCCGCCCGCTGATCGGCCTCAACGTCTTCGCGGGGAACACCCCGGCCGAGCGGCTCTACGAGTCGCTCGGCTATCGGACCACGCGGTGCAGCTACAGCAAACCGCTGCTGTGACGGGGGGCGGCCGGTCCCGGCCGCTTCCGTCCCGTCCCCGGGTCGCCGCCGGAGCCCCCCGACTCGGCTGTCCGGAACGTCCTCAGCCCTGCTGCTCGGCGAGCAGCCGGTCGGCGATCTCCTCGACGCGTTCGCGCAGTCCTTCCTGGCTCTTGCCGCCGTCGAAGCGCTCGCCGCCGATCACGTACGTGGGGGTACCGGTCACGCCGATCGCCTTGCCCTCGGCCTGGTCGGCGTCGACGATCAGGATGTGCCGGCCGTCGACGAGCGCCGTGTCGAACTCCTCCGCGTCCAGTCCCAGCTCCCGGGCGACCTCGACCAGGAGGGGTTCTCCCTCGCGGTCCAGCTCCGCGACCCGGCCCAGGACGGCTTCGGCGTACGGCCAGCCCATGCCCTGGGCGACGGCCTCCTCGGCGGCCTGCGCGGCGGCGAAGGCGTGCTTGTGCTTCTCCAGCGGGAAGTGCCGCAGCCGCACCTCCAGACGGTCGCCGTAGCGGGCGCGCAGGGCACGGAGGTCGTCCAGGGCGGTGTGGCAGTCCGGGCACTGGAGCTCGCACCAGACGTCGAGGACGGGCGCGGCGGGACGGACGGGGGAGGAGTCGCTCATGCCCCCATCCTCCCAGCCCGCCTCGCGCCGCCCCAACCGGCGTCCTGCGCCGCCCGCCGGCACCTGCGGAGGAGCCGACCCCTAGGGGTGACGTTCGGGTCCCGCCGGGGTCGCGGGGCGCAACGAGGCACCGTCGCCCCTGATCCGGACGACACCCCCTAGATCTCCCTGATCTCGGGCTCACGGCATGGCCCCACGGTGGTCGGACGGTGCAGGATGGAAGGGACGAAGTACTCATGCCCGATCGAGCCCAGCCTGGAGGACCGGATGATTGCCGAGACCGTCTGCTCCGCGGTGTCCGCGGCGGGCCTGGGCATCGCGGCGGTCACCGCGTACCGCAGGCGATTCCTCACGGCCGCCCGTGTCGCCGCCTATTCGCTGGTCCCGATCGGCCTGGTGATGACCGGAGTCGTCGAGTGGCTGGCCGACACGGCCTTCAGCCCGGTGGCCTGGGCCGGTTTCGCAGTACTGGGCGTGGCCTGGGCGCTCTTCATGACCACACGCGCCGTGGAGCGCCGCCGCGGCGGCACCCGCAAGGAACGCAAGGCGGCCCGGGCCGCCGCACAGCGCGACGCGGTGGCTCCGGGGGCCTCCGCGCCCTCCCTCGGCTCGGGTGGTTCCCGCCCGGCCGCCGAGCCCGCGCCCCGGCCCGCGAAGGCGTCCCGGGGCGGTGACGACGACTTCAGCGACATCGAGGCCATCCTCAAGAAGCACGGGATATGACCGCGAGACTTGCGTGGACCTGGACGGGGACGTCCGGCGCCCGGGACATGCCGGCCGGCTTCCGAGGCTGAGGCGGCACAGCTGGTCCGAGGCCGACAGTGCGTGCTCCGGAATGATCACGATCCGACCGAAGATCGCGACATTCAACGAACTCCCGGTCTCGGCGGGCGTGTTGATCGCGTGGACGCCGCCCGCTGCGTCATCATCGCGGCGAGATGCCGGACACCACTCAGCTGGACTCCCAGCTGGACCCGAGACAGAGCGAAACCGCGCGGACGCAGGAAGAACCACGCGGCTGCCTCTTCGCCCTTTCCCAGCCACCGCTCATGATCTTCCTAGCGGTGATCGGGTGTCTGCTGCTCATGGCTTCGTTGCACGATCTGCTGTTGCTGTGAGCCGTACCCGCGCTCCCCGGCGCCACCCGCCGGGGGCCGCGTCGCCGTCCGCGCATCCACGGCCGCCGAAGCCCCGCGGCCGAGCGTCAGCCCGCCGCCTCCTTGCGCCGGGCCCGGTACGCGGCCACGTGCAAGCGGTTTCCGCAGGTGCGGCTGTCGCAGTACCGCCGCGAGCGGTTCCGGGAGAGGTCGACGAAGGCGCGCCGGCAGTCCGGGGCCTCGCAGCGCCGCAGCCGCTCCTGCTCCCCGGCGACCACGAAGAACGCCAGCGCCATCCCGCAGTCCGCGGTCAGGTGGTCCGCGACGGAGGCGCCGGGCGCGAAGTAGTGGATGTGCCAGTCGTAGCCGTCGTGGTCGGTGAGGCGCGGTGTGGTGCCGGCGGCCGCGACCAGGTCGTTGATCAGTCCGGCCGCCGTGCGCGCGTCGGGGGAGGCGAAGACCGCCGCGAACCGTCCGCGGATCCTGCGCACCGCCGAGAGGTCGACGTCCGAGAGCACGCCGACGTCGCTGATGGCGTGCGTTCCCACGAATTCCTGGAGGGACGCGACGTCCGGCAGTCCGTCCGGGGCCGATTCGTCCTCCGGCACGGTGTTCACCAGATCCACCACGGTGTCGAGCGCGCACCGGGTGTCGTGGGTGATCAGCACGTTTCGCTCCCTGGCCTGGGGGTCGGGCGGGCGCCCGCCGATGCTGGCCGATGGTAGTGGCTCGCGCGGCGGGCGATCCGGTCACGATCCGGTCCCGGCCGCCGATTGCCCCGAAGACTGCCCCTGCAACGAGGGCCGCCCCGCCCTCGTTCCCGGCGCCGCACGCAGCGGCGCCGCCCCCGCGGTGATCCGCGGCGGCGACGCCGGTGTGTGCCGTATGCGGTTGTCCGGGCCCGTGCCGTCACCCCGAGTCGACGGCGACGGGCGGCTTCACGCGGGGCCCCGCCCTAGCTTTCCGCCAGGATGTGCGAGAGCTCCTGATCGAGATCGAAGTGCCGGTGTTCCGTGCCGGGGGGCACGGCGGCGTCTGTGCGCTTCAGGAAGGACTCCAGGGCCCGCGCCGGGGCCTCGAGCAGTGCCTCGCCCTCCGGGGAGCTGAGAGCGATGCACACGACGCCCTGGCCGTGACTGCGCGACGGCCAGACACGGACGTCGCCGGTCCCGGTGGGACGGTGGAGACCTTCGGCGAGGAGGTCGCGGGCGAACACCCACTCGACGGTCTCCTCGGCTCCGGTGTGGAAGGTGGCGTGCACGGCGTAGGGGTCGGCCGTGTCGTACCGCAGGCCTGCGGGGACAGGCAGGGAGGACTCGCTCGACACAACGAGGCGCAGGTGCAGCTCGCAGCTGACCGTGGTGTTCATAAGCGCCAGGGCCTTTCGCTCAGTGTGCGCTCGGGGATTCGCACGTCGGCGAAATCGACATGCCACCTACGGTGCCGTTGTAAACCCCTCTGAGTGTTTTGCGTGCGTTTACGTAACTCTTCCGGCCGAGAGATCGTTCGGGTCTTGCGCCCATTCCGGTGACAGGTTTCGCTCCGGTAGTGTTTGGCCGTATGAACACGGGGAGTGACAAGCCCGGCGAGGCAGCCGTGGCGGAGGACCGTACGGGGACGGACGAGGCCGGGGTGCAGCGTGCGCTCGGCTCCCGTGCGCCGGAATTCGTCAAGGCGCGCCGTGCGCTGCATCTGAGCTGGCAGGTCGGCGTCTTCATCGTCGGCCTCGCGGTCGTGGTGGCCGGCGTCGCCATGCTCGTGCTGCCGGGACCGGGCTGGGTCGTGATCTTCGGCGGCATGGCGATCTGGGCGACCGAGTTCGTCTGGGCCCAGCTGGTGCTGCGCTGGACCAAGCGCAAGGTCACCGAGGCGGCGCAGCGTGCCCTCGATCCGAAGGTGCGGCGCCGGAACATCATCCTGACCGCGACCGGTCTGGTGATCATCGCCGCGCTGGCCGGGGTCTACCTGTGGAAGTTCGGCCTCGAGATGCCCTGGAACATCAAGGACCAGTGATCGCCCGCGGGGGTGCGCCGTCGCGGCCCCCGCTGGTCATGGGCGCCTCTGACATGGGGTAATGTTCTTCCTGCGTCCGGGCGATTAGCTCAGTGGGAGAGCGCTTCGTTCACACCGAAGAGGTCACTGGTTCGAACCCAGTATCGCCCACCGGATCATCAGGCGGCCCAGTTCACGAAGGTGAGCGGGGCCGCCTTCGTGTGTCGCACGCGGGGGGAGCGTCGGCCGGTGAGCGGGTGCCCGCCTTCCCGGGCGTGCGTCCTGGTGTGCCGACTCGCCAAGGCGCGTCGCGCGTGGTCGGTACGGTCCCGGCCCCGGGCCTTCCCTCCGCCCGGCTTCACCCAACCGTGACCTTCCGCGCTGCCCGCCCCGGCGGGTCCCCCAGGCGTTCGGCCCGTCGGCCGCACCGCGCCGACCTGGCTGTTCTTCCCGCCGTCGGCGGGGAGGCCGCGAGCGGGCGGCATCGCCCTCGCGCGGCGGTGCCCGTGAATTCCTGTCCGAATCATTGACGCGCCTCCGGGCCCTCCGTACCTTGTGCCAGCAAGCGCTTACTTGAAACGATTCATGAGGCGGACGCGACGTCGCGAGGAGGCTCGTATGCAGCAGAGCGGGAATGCGGAGCGGCAGGCCGGGAGGCGGACGATCCTCAAGGCGGCGGGGGCCTCGCTGGCCGTCGCGGGACTGGGGGCCACGGCCACCGCGTGCGGCGGCGGCAGCGGCTCGGGAGACGGAACGGTGACGATCCGTTACTCCTGGTGGGGTGCCGAGGACCGGGCCGAACGCATCAACAAGACCATCGCGCTCTTCGAGACGAAGTATCCGAAGATCAAGGTCAAGACCGACTTCCAGCCGTACACCGACTTCTGGAAGAAGTTCAACACCCAGGCCTCCGGAGGCAATCCGCCGGACGTCTTCCAGAACGCCATCGGATTTCTCCGCAAATACGATGCCAAGAATGTGCTGCTCGACCTGAGCGGACAGGTCGAGGCGGGCAACCTCTCCATGGACGGATTCCGCGCGGGCCTGGAGAAGTTCGGCGAAATCGACGGCAAACTCCTCGGCGTGCCCGTCGGTTCCAACTCGATGGCCCTGGTCATCGACAAGCCCGTCTACATCCGGGCCGGCATCAAGCCCGAACAGGGCTGGACGTGGGACGACTTCGACGCGGCGATGACGAAGGTCCGCGACAAGACCGGACGGGCCGGCGACAGCGGCATGTACGGAGTCATGTACCTCTACGACCTGTACCTGCGTCAGAACGGCAAGGCCTTCTTCACCGAGGACGGACTCGGCTTCACCGAGGCCGACCTGACCACCTGGTGGACCAAGGCGGAGAAGGGCGTGAAGTCCGGCCTGTTCGCCGACCCCAAGAAGGTCGCCCAGATCAAGCCCAAGTCGGCGCTCTCCGCCGAACTCGCCGGCAGCGAGTTCACCTGGGACAACTTCACCGTCCGCTACACCTCCGAGGGCAAGAGCGAGTACGGCCTCGCGCCGATCCCGACCACCGACGGCAAGCGGACCGGCCAGTACCTGGGCTCCCTGATGCTCAGCGCCTACAAGCGCACCGAGCACCCCAAGGAGGTCGCCCAGTTCATCGACTTCATGGTCCACGACCCCGAGGTCGCCAAGATCATGGGCTACGACCGCGGTGTCCCGACGACGCAGACCCAGTACGACGCGTACCAGCCGACCGATCCCGTCAACAAGGCCATCGCCGCCTACGAGAAGTCGCTCGTCGAGGCCGGTGTCCTGGAGCAGATCACCCCGCACCCCAACGGCGCCGACATCTGCGAGGCCGCGTTCCTGCGCATAGCCGAGGAGATGGCGCTCGGCTCGCGGTCCGTCGAGGAAGCCGTCAAGCAGTTCTTCACCGAGTCGAAGACGGCTCTCGCCGGCTGATGGGAAGCGCCGTGACACACGCCCCCGCGACGGAGGCCCGGACGGACGCCGAGCCGCGCCACGGTCCGGTGAAGTCCCCGCGCCCCGCCGGGGCGAAGCAGCGGGGCCGCCGGGAGAACCTGGCCGGATACCTCTTCATGTCCCCCTGGATCGCCGGCTTCCTGCTGCTGACCGCCGGACCGATGGCCGCCTCGCTCTACTTCGCGTTCACCGACTACAACCTGTTCGACGCGCCCCGGTGGATCGGCCTGGGCAACTTCTCCGAGATGTTCGGCGACCCGCGCTGGCGCCACTCGGTCCGCATCACCCTGTGGTACGTCGTGGTCGGCACGCCGATCAAGCTGATCGCCGCGCTCGGTGTCGCCCTGCTGCTGGCGCAGAAGCGGCGTGGCCAGGCCTTCTACCGGGCGGCGTTCTACGCCCCGTCGCTGATCGGCGCGAGCGTGTCCGTCGCCATCGTGTGGAAGGCGATCTTCTCGGACGACGCGGTCGTCGACCGCGCCCAGCAGCTCTTCGGGATCGACGCCGGCGGCTGGACCGGTGACCCGGAGCTGATCATCTACAGCCTGGTGGCGCTCACCGTCTGGCAGTTCGGCGCCCCGATGGTCATCTTCCTGGCCGGTCTGAAGCAGGTGCCGCGCGAGCTGTACGAGGCGGCCGACGTGGACGGCGCGGGGAAGCTGCGGCAGTTCTGGAACATCACCCTGCCGATGATTTCCCCGGTCCTCTTCTTCAACGTGCTGCTGGAGACCATCCACTCCTTCCAGATCTTCAGCTCGGCCTACATCGTCGGCGGCGGCGCCGGAGGCAACGCCTGCGGCCCGGCCGACGGGACGATGGTCTACACCTGCTACCTGTACGTCCAGGGCTTCGAGAACAGCCGCATGGGCCTGGCCTCCGCCATGGCGTGGATGCTGCTGGTCGCGGTCGCCCTGGTCACCGCGGTGCTGTTCTGGTCCCAGAAGCGCTGGGTGCACTACGAGGAGGGCGGCCGATGAGCGCGCAGGCCACCGACGTCACACCTGTCACAGACGCCCCACCGCCCCGGTCCACCAGGGCGGCCGTGCTCCGGCGCAGGCTGCCCGGGTCGCTCGCCTGGCACCTCGGCTCGCTGGCGATCCTCGCCGTGATCCTCTACCCGGTGCTCTGGGTGATCGGCGGCTCGTTCAAGGAGAGCGGCGACATCGTCGGCAGCCTGGACCTCTTCCCGGGCGACCCGATCACGGACAACTACACGAGCCTCGCCGACGGCATCGCGGACATCTCCATCTCCACGTTCTTCGTCAACTCGCTCTTCCTAGCCGTCGGTTCCGTGGTCGGGATCGTGATCTCCTGCTCGCTGACCGCCTACGCCTTCGCGAAGATCAGGTTCGCCGGCCGCAACCTGCTCTTCACCCTGATGATCGGCACCCTGCTGCTGCCCTACCACGTGCTGCTCATCCCGCAGTACGTGCTGTTCCGCAACCTGGACATGATCAACACGTACACCCCGCTCCTGCTGGGGAAGTACCTGGCCACCGAGGCGTTCTTCGTCTTCCTGATGGTGCAGTTCATGCGGAACCTGCCCAGAGAGCTGGACGAGGCCGCCCGGCTCGACGGCTGCGGGCACTTCCGCATCTACTGGTCGATCGTGCTTCCGCTGTGCCGGCCGGCGCTGATCACCAGCGCGATCTTCACCTTCATCAACTCCTGGAACGACTTCATGGGCCCGCTGATCTACCTCAACGAGCCCGGCAAGTACACGATCTCCCTCGGCCTGAAGATGTTCGTCGACCAGGAGGGCCTGGCGAACTACGGCGGCATGATCGCCATGTCGCTGGTCGCCCTGCTGCCGGTCCTCGCCTTCTTCCTGGCCTTCCAGCGCTATCTGATCGACGGCATGGCGACGTCCGGCCTGAAGGGCTGAGGTGGGGCTGCGATGACCGAAGCGCGTGCCAAGGCCCGTACCCGGCCGGGGGAGTCCCGGTTCGCCCAGGGCTTCGCCCTGTTCGCCGAATGCCTGCTCACCGGCGTGTGGATCGCGGTGGCCGCGCTGCCGCTGGTCACCTACCCCGCGGCCTTCGCGGCCGGCGCCCGGCACCTCGGGCGCCGGATGGCGCACGAGCGGGGCGGCTGGCGGGAGTTCGTCGCCGACTTCCGGGCGGCGGTGCGTCGCGGGTGGCTCGTCGGGGTCGCCGGGTGGGCCGCCCTCGCGGTGGTCTGGGTCGACGTACGGGCCGTACGGGACGGTCTGCCCGGCGGCCCGCTGGTCGGCGCCGTCGGCGTCCTCGCCCTCATCGGTGCGGTCGTCGCGGGACTGCGCGCGGCGGCGGACTGGCGCCCGGGTGCCTCCTGGCGGTCGCTGCTCGCCCAAGCGGGGCGGCGCACGGTGCTCGACCCGGCCGGTTCCTTCCTGCTCGTCGGCGGGCTGGCCGTCGTGGTCTGCTCCGCCTGGTTCAGCGCCCCGCTGGCGGTCGCCGTGCTGGGCGCCGTCGCCGCGGCGGCCGTCGCGGTGGAGGAACGCCACCGGCGCCGCTGATCCCGGGGCCGTCCCGTGCCGGAGCGGCCGCCCCTCCCCACCGAGGCCGGCGCCCCGGCGTCGCACCTCTTGCTGTCATGCCCTTGACACCCCTGCACACCCGCACGGAAAGGAAAGGCCATGTCCCCCATCCCCCGCAGGTCCCTCCTCAAGGCAGCCGCCGTCGCCGGCGCCGCCGCCCAGTTCAGCTGGGCGCTGGGCACGAAGAGCGCGCAGGCCGCGCCCGCCGCCGCACCGGTCGCCGACGACAGCCCCGTCACCCTGAGCTGGCTGGAGGACGGCGGCCTCGGCGCCGCCCCCGGCTCCACCGTCGGCGTCCCCTGGCCCAGGGGCACCTTCCGGGAGGACCAGGCGTTCGCCGTCACGGACGCCGACGGCAAGGCCGTACCCGTACAGTCCTGGCCGCTCGCGTACTGGCCCGACGGCTCCCTCAAGTGGACCGCCCACGCCGTCGGTTCCGGAAACGGCAAGCTCACCCTGGCCGCCGGCACCCCCGCCGCCCCCGCCAAGAAGGTCACCGTCGACGGGCGTGGCGGCACCATCGAGATATCGACCGGTGTCATCACCGCGAGAATCGGGAAGTCCGGGTCGACCCTGATCAAGTCGGTCACCCGCGGCTCCACCGAGATCGCCAGGAACGGCCGCCTCGTCCTGCTGCGCCAGCCCGAGATCGAGGACGGCGACCAGGGCACGGTGAAGTACGAACGCTTCGACGGTGCCATCGACGAGGTGAAGGTCGAACAGGAGGGCCCGGTCCGCGCGGTCGTCCGCATCGACGGCAAGCACCGCAAGGGCCACCGCGGCTGGCTCCCCTTCTCCATCCGCCTCTACTTCCACGCGGGCGCCGACTCCTTCCGCATGGTGCACACCATCACGTTCGACGGGAAGCAGGAACCCGGCAAGGCGAGCGGCGACTTCATCCGGGGCCTCGGCGTCCGCTTCACCGTCCCGATGCGCGACGAGGCCTACGACCGCCACATCCGGCTCGGCGGCGAGGGCACCGGCCTGCTCCGCGAGGCCGTCAAGGGCATCACCGGACTGCGCCGCGACCCGGGAGCGGCCGTGCAGGCCGCGCAGTTCGCCGGTGAGAAGCTGCCCGACCCGTCCACCTGGGACCAGCGGGTCACCACCCGCCTCCAGTACATCCCCGAATGGGGCGACTACACCCTCTCCCAGCTCTCCGCCGACGGCTTCACCCTGCGCAAGCGCACCAAGAAGGGCCACGGCTGGATCGGCGCCGGCGGCGGACGGCGCGCCTCCGGCTTCGGCTACGTCGGCGGCGCGAGCGGCGGCCTCTCCTTCGGCCTGCGCGACTTCTGGGAGAAGCACCCCGCCCAGCTCGACATCCGCGACGCCCAGACCGACGAGGCCGAGGTCACCCTCTGGCTGTGGTCGCCCGAGGCCCAGCCCATGGACCTGCGCTTCTACCACGACGGCATGGGCCAGGACACCTTCCCCGAACAGCTCGAAGGCCTCAACATCACCTACGAGGACTACGAACCCGGCTTCGGCACCCCCTACGGCATCGCCCGCACCTCGGAACTCCTCTTCTGGGCCAACGCCGCCACCCCGAGCGCCGAGAAGCTCGCCGCACAGGTCGAGGCGGTGCGCGTCCTGCCGCAACTGGCGGCCCCGCCGAAGCAGCTCATCAAGGCCAAGGTCTTCGGCCCAGGCCTCTACTCCGAGCCCGACCGCTCCACCCCCGCCAAGGCCAGGATCGAGGACCACCTCGACTTCCTCTTCACCTACTACAAGGACCAGGTGGAGCAGCGCCGCTGGTACGGCTTCTGGGACTACGGCGACATCATGCACACCTACGACGCCGCCCGGCACACCTGGCGGTACGACATCGGCGGCTACGCCTGGGACAACTCCGAACTCTCCCCGGACCTCTGGCTCTGGTACGCCTACCTGCGCTCCGGCCGCACCGACATCTTCCGCTTCGCCGAGGCCATGACCCGGCACACCGGCGAGGTCGACGTCTACCACCTCGGTGAATGGGCCGGTCTGGGTACCCGCCACGGCGTCCAGCACTACGCCGACAGCGCCAAGCAGCAGCGCATCGCCAACACCACCTACCGGCGCTTCTACTACTTCCTCACCGCCGACGAACGCGTCGGCGACCTCATGCGCGCCAACGTCGACTCCGACGAGACCTTCCTCGCCCTCGACCCGCTCCGCAAGATCCGCACCGAGCCCTACACCCCCGACCGCAACGCCCTCTCGATCGGCTTCGGCACCGACTGGAGCGGCCTGGTCTCGGCCTGGCTCACCGAGTGGGAACGCAAGGGCCCCAAGTGGGAGAAGGCCCGCGACCGCGTCCTGTCCACCATGGAGACCATCGCCGCCCAGCCCAACGGCTTCGTCCAGGGCAGCGGCCTGTACGACCTGGACACCGGGAAGTTCGCCGTCGCCGACACCCCGAAGGTCGAGGTCTCCCACCTGTCGGCCGTCTTCGGCCTGAACGAACTGTGCGCCGAACTGATCGACCTCGTCGACATGCCGAAGTTCGAGGAGGCGTACTACGACTACTGCCGCTACTTCAACGCGAGCAAGACCGAACAGGCCGAGCGCTACGGCTCCAACTTCGGCAGCCTCATCCTCTTCCAGGGCCACTCGCGCCTCGACGCCTACGCTGCCGTGCGGACCGGCGACGACAAGCTCGCCACGCGCGCGTGGCAGAAGTTCTACGACTCCGACGGCTACAAGGAGTCGGCGCCCTGGAAGACGGAGAAGCTGAGCGGTCCCGCCGCCCTGGTCCCGGGCAGCGAGGCGAGCTGGGTCTCCACCAACGACACCGCGCTCTACGGTCTCGCCGCCATCGAGAACCTCGCACTCCTGGGGGACAGGATGCCGTAGCCGGCCCCCGACCGGCGCGGGCGCGGGCACACTGCACGGGTGGACTGGAACCATTACCGCTTCCGCAGCCTGTGGGCCCTGCCCGCGCCCGCCCCCGACGTCTACCGGGCCCTGGAACGGATCGAGGACTACCCCCGCTGGTGGCCACAGGTGCGCGAGGTCACCCGTCGCGACGACACCAGCGGCGTCCTGCGGGTCCGCTCCCTCCTCCCGTACGACCTGACGACGGTCCTGCGGGAGGGGCGGCGGGATCCGGAGGCTGGGGTGCTGCAGGTCGAGATGAGTGGCGACCTGACGGGGTGGGCGCGCTGGACGGTCACCGAGCGGGGCTCCGGCACCCTCGCCCGCTACGACCAGGAGGTCGTCGTGCACAAGCCGCTCCTGCGCCGCCTGGCCGTGCCGGCCCGCCCCCTGTTCCGGGCCAACCACCGCCTCATGATGCGGGCCGGGCGGCGGGGCCTCGCCGCCAACCTGGCAGGGGGCCGACAAGCGGTTTGATGGAAACGCCGGGCGCACTGTATTGTTCAGGGCGTTCCCGGGCGATTAGCTCAGTGGGAGAGCGCTTCGTTCACACCGAAGAGGTCACTGGTTCGAACCCAGTATCGCCCACGCTCGCGAGAGCGACGTGTGTCCGCAAACCACGCGGACCACGTCGCTCTCTTCGTTCCTGCGCGGCTTCGCCGCGCGTTGTGGGGGCTCCGCCACCCACACCCCCGTCCCGGCGTCGCCCCGGGCCGGAGAGGAAAGGTCACGCCGCCGCCGGCAGGTCCGGTCGCAGCGGCCAGGCCGGGTCGACCGCCCCCTCCGTGCCGTTGAGCGCGAACCACGCCTGCAGCCCGCGCGCCTGACCGGCATGCCACACCGCCTGAAGGGTGTGCAGCTCGGCGGGGGACAGGCGCTCGAGCCGCGCCTGGAAGCGGCGCCCCACCGCCCGTACGACCTCCAGTGCCGCCTGCGCGTCGGCCGCCGCGTCGTGCGCGCCCTGCAACTCGACGCCGTAGTGCGCGCACAGGTCGGTAAGGGTGCGGCGCCCCTTGCGGTAACGGTCCAGGTGCTTGTCCAGCACCCGTGGGTCCAGCACGTGCAGCGAGGTCCGCTCCAGCCAGCGGCCGAGCGACGAGGCGCGGTGCCGGCGCAACTCCCGGTCCAGCAGGGTGAGGTCGAACGGTGCGTTCATCACCGCCAGCGGCCGCCCGGCGCGGGCCTGTTCGGTCAGCGCCTCGGCTATCTCGTACATCACCGGGGCCGGCCACCGCCCGTGCCGCTCCACATGCTCCTGGGTCAGCCCGTGCACCGCCGTCGCCGCCTCGGGCACCGGCACGCCCGGATTCACCAGCCACCGGGTCACCCGCGGCCGCAGCCCCGGCGCGTCCTGGACGACGAGGGCCGCCGACACGATCCGGTCGGTCTCGGTGTCCACACCCGTGGTCTCCGTGTCGAAGGCGGCCAGCGGCCCCTCGAACCAGCTCGTCATAGGGCACTCAACTCCTCGTCCGAACACGGCAGCTGACGCGCCGTCCCTTGTCCCGGTTCGGTGATACCCGGGCCGTTTGCGAAGTACGCCGGAAGGACACAACAGGAGTACGGGTCTTTGCAGTTCACAGACCCGCAGCGGGGATTCACCAGTTCTGGAAGGCTGTTGGTCATGGCCATTGCGCAGCCCGAACGGGGCGGGCTGCTTGCGGAGCGCACCGCGCCCCCACGCGGCTCTCTCGCCACCACCGCCTGCATGGAGACCTTGCAGGTCGGCTACCTCCACGCGGTCGCCGCCGCCGCGGGCTGCTCGCTCTCCCAGCCCTTCCCGGACAACGGCATCGACTGGCACGTCAGCCACAGCGCCCCGGGGCACACCGTCGACGACGAGGTCACCATCAAGGTGCAGCTCAAGGCGACCTACCAGCTCCCGCCGAATCCGCCGGGCCGCTTCTTCTCCTTCACCCTCGACAACGACCACCTGGCGAAGCTCGCCCGCACCCCGGTGTCGGTGCACAAGATCCTGGTCGTGATGATCGTCCCCCGGTCCCGGGACCAGTGGCTGCGCGCCGGCCACGACCGGCTCGACCTCAGGCACTGCTGCTACTGGACCAACCTCGCCGGACATCCGGTCACCGGACGGCGGCGCACCACCGTGCGGATGCCGACCGCGCGGATCTTCGACGACCGGGCGCTGTGCGAGATCATGACGCGGGTCGGGACGGGAGGCAGACCATGACGCACCGCCCGGCCGGCGAACCCCCGCGGTCCGTCCAGCCCCTGCGATCCGTACGGCCGCACCCGGCCGACACCCTCGACGACGCCATCCCGGAGGGCCTCCCGTCCCGGCCCGAGGCCGTCGACCCGACCGTGCTGAGCGCCCTGCTCCACCGGCACGGCTGGCAGCGCCGCGGCGGCGCCCCGGGCCGCTACGGCCGCTGGACCCCGCCCGGCCGGGCCGCCGGCGCCACCAGCCTCCTGGTACCGGTCAGCCGCGCCTTCCCCGACAGCGACGACCTGCTCGCCGAGGCGCTGCACGCCCTGTCGCGCAGCGGTACGCCCGGCGCCCGCGAGATCCTGCTCTCCCTCACCGTCCCCAGCGACGAGATCCGCTGGGAACGCGACATCCGGACCGGGCCCGCCGACACCGCCTCCTGGACCGCCGAGGAGCAGCTGCGCTCCGCCGCCCGGCGGACGCTCCTCGCCGGCGCGCTCGCCACGCGTGCGCGTGCGGGCTACTACGGCGCCCGGCACCGGCACGCCGCGGACGCGGCCCTGGAGAACGTCCTGGTGGGGCCCGCCCCCGGTGGCCGCCTGCTCACGGCGTTCCTCCCCGTCGACACCGGCCGCGCCCTCGCCGTACGCCTCCACCAAGCCCTGTACGCCGCGCGTGAGGCCGTCGACTACCGGCGGGCCACCGGTGGCACCGAGGCCTTCGACTCGGCCGTCGCGGCGGGGGTCAGCCACGAACTGGCCGAGTCGCTGGTCGCCCTGGTCCGCGGCACCGAGGGCGCCCGGATAGCGGTCGGCTGGGCACCGGCCGCGGGTGTCCCCGAGGGCTGCGGCGCCCACGCCGAACCCGTCGAGTTCTCGCCCGGCGACCTGCCCGCCCTGCGCGAGGCCGCCGCCCGCTACCTGCGCGCGGAGCCCTCCGTCCCGGTGCGGATCACCGGCACCGTCGTCCGCATGCGCCGGCCCGGACCACGCGGCCCGGGCACCGTACGGCTGCGGGTGCTGGCCGGCGCCGAGGTGCCGCACGTGCGCGTCGCGCTCGACGAGGAGGCCTACCGGATCGCCGGGCACGCGCACCTCGTCGGGCTGCCGGTGCGGGTACTCGGGCGGCTGGAGAGCCGGGGCGGGTTCCGCCGGCTCACCGGAGCCTGCGAGATCACGCCCGTACAGGTCGACGAGGCGGAGCGGGACCGGCTGCTCAAGGCCGTCCAGGAGCACGTCGAGGTCGCGGCCTTCCTCGAGGAGGCCTGCGGCGACGGAGGCGAGCGCCGGTATTGATTTCGCGGTGGGCGGGCCCGGGTCGGTACGATCGCCCTCATGCGTGCGCTCCGGTATGGCGCCGCAGCCCCACCTTCAGTCAGGAGAGACCGGTGTCAGACGTCCGTGTGATCATCCAACGCGATTCGGAGCAGGAAGAACGCGTGGTGACGACGGGCACTACGGCCGCCGAGCTCTTCGCCGGCCGGCGCTCGATCATCGCGGCGCGCGTGGCCGGTGAGCTCAAGGACCTCGCCTACGAGGTCAAGGACGGCGAGACCGTCGAGGGCGTCGAGATCTCCTCCGAGGACGGCCTGAACATCCTGCGCCATTCCACCGCGCACGTGATGGCGCAGGCCGTGCAGGAGCTGTTCCCGGAGGCCAAGCTGGGGATCGGGCCGCCCGTCAAGGACGGCTTCTACTACGACTTCGACGTCGACAAGCCCTTCCACCCCGATGACCTCAAGGCCATCGAGAAGAGGATGCAGGAGATCCAGAAGCGGGGACAGCGCTTCTCCCGCCGAGTGGTCACCGACGACGCCGCCCGCGAGGAGCTGGCCGACGAGCCGTACAAGCTGGAGCTGATCGGTCTCAAGGGCTCCGCGTCCCACGACGACGGCGCGGACGTCGAGGTCGGCTCCGGCGAGCTGACGATCTACGACAACCTGGACGCCAAGACCGGCGAGCTGTGCTGGAAGGACCTCTGCCGCGGTCCCCACCTGCCCACCACCCGCAACATCCCGGCGTTCAAGCTCATGCGCAACGCCGCCGCCTACTGGCGCGGCAGCGAGAAGAACCCGATGCTCCAGCGCATCTACGGCACCGCCTGGCCCACCAAGGCGGAGCTGAAGGCGCACCTGGAGTTCCTCGCCGAGGCCGAGAAGCGCGACCACCGCAAGCTCGGCAGCGAGCTGGACCTGTTCTCCATCCCGGAGCAGATCGGTTCGGGACTGGCCGTCTTCCACCCCAAGGGCGGCATCATCCGCCGGGTCATGGAGGACTACTCGCGGCGCCGCCACGAGGAGGAGGGCTACGAGTTCGTCTACACCCCGCACGCGACGAAGGGGAAGCTCTTCGAGACCTCGGGCCACCTGGACTGGTACGCCGACGGCATGTACCCGCCCATGCAGCTCGACGAGGGCGTGGACTACTACCTCAAGCCCATGAACTGCCCGATGCACAACCTGATCTTCGACGCGCGGGGGCGGTCATACCGTGAATTGCCTTTGAGGTTGTTCGAGTTCGGCACCGTGTACCGGTACGAGAAGTCGGGCGTGGTGCACGGTCTGACCCGGGCCCGCGGCTTCACCCAGGACGACGCGCACATCTACTGCACCCGCGAGCAGATGTCCGAGGAGCTCGACAAGACCCTCACCTTCGTCCTCAACCTGCTGCGCGACTACGGCCTGAACGACTTCTACCTGGAGCTGTCCACCAAGGACCCGGAGAAGTTCGTCGGCTCCGACGAGGCCTGGGAAGAGGCCACCGAGACGCTGCGCCAGGTCGCCGAGAAGCAGAACCTGGAGCTCGTGGCGGACCCGGGCGGCGCCGCGTTCTACGGCCCGAAGATCTCCGTCCAGGCGCGCGACGCCATCGGGCGCACCTGGCAGATGTCGACCATCCAGCTCGACTTCAACCTGCCGGAGCGCTTCGACCTGGAGTACACGGCCGCGGACGGCACGAAGACCCGTCCGGTCATGATCCACCGCGCGCTGTTCGGCTCCATCGAGCGGTTCTTCGCGGTGCTCCTGGAGCACTACGCGGGTGCGATGCCGCCGTGGCTCGCTCCGGTCCAGGCCGTGGGTATCCCGGTGGGGGACGCGCACGTGCAGTACCTGGAGGAGTTCGCGGCGGAGGCGCGGCGGAAGGGGCTGCGCGTCGACGTGGACTCCTCCTCGGACCGGATGCAGAAGAAGATCCGGACGCAGCAGAAGCAGAAGGTCCCGTTCATGATCATCGTCGGTGACGAGGACATGCACGGGGGCACGGTGTCGTTCCGCTACCGAGACGGTTCGCAGGAGAACGGCATTCCGCGTGACCAGGCGCTGGCGAAGCTCGTTGATGTGGTGGAGCGTCGCGTGCAGGTCTGATTTGGTCCCCGCCGACGCGGGGATGGTCCGTCGAAGAGGCGGAGCGGCAGCTCTCGGTAGGAATGCTCCCCGCCACCGCGGGGATGTTGGCCCTCGGGGGTATCTCCCCGGGGGCCTTTTCCATGGCTCCTCGCCGACGCCATATGCTGCACGCATGACGAGTGAGCCGGAGCAGCAGCTGGGAGTGGGGACGCCGGACGCTTTCCAGCGTCTGTGGACGCCCCACCGGATGGCGTACATCCAGGGCGAGAACAAGCCGAGCGGCCCCGGCGCCGACGACGGCTGCCCCTTCTGCTCGATTCCGGCCAAGTCCGACGAGGACGGTCTGATCATCCGGCGCGGTGAGCACGTGTACGCGGTGCTGAATTTGTACCCCTACAACGGCGGCCACCTGATGACCGTGCCCTATCGCCACGTCGCCGACTACACCGAACTGAACACCGTGGAGACCGCGGAACTGGCCGAGCTGACGAAGCAGGCGATGACGGCCCTGCGCACCGCGTCGGGCGCCCACGGCTTCAACATCGGCATGAATCAGGGGTCCGTCGCGGGCGCGGGCATCGCCGCCCATCTGCACCAGCATGTGGTGCCTCGCTGGGGCGGTGACACCAATTTCCTTCCCGTGATCGGCCACACCCGGGTTCTGCCCCAGCTCCTGGGCGACACCCGCAAGATGCTGGCGGAGGCCTGGCCGACGGCTTAGCCCTCGGCCGAGGGGTCGACCAAACAGCCCGTCCGGCGTTTGAGGACGAGGCCGTCCAGGCCGAAGCGGGGGTCTGGGGGCGGCAGCCCTCAGGGACGCCCGCCCAACCCCCCCCGCCCACCGCCGGAGGCCTACGCGTCGTAGACGTCCGCCTTCTTCGGCACCGCCTCCTGCACGGCCCCGCTCAGGCCGCCCGCGCGGGCGCCGAACTTCTCCGTGTCCACGCCGTTCTCCTTCAGCACCTTGATCGCCGCCGAGTGCACCGCCCGCAGCACCGGCGTGGCCGCGCGCAGCGCGTCGTCGGCCATGAAGCGGTGCCGCCAGGGCCGGTCCGCCCAGGCGTGCCGCACGCCGAAGGGCTCGGGCAGCGTGAGCTTGCCGCCCAGCCAGTACAGCAGCGGGGGATACCAGGTCAGCGGGGCCCGCGCGGCCAGCCGTACCACCTCGTCGGTGTCGACCAGCGGCAGCTTGACCGTGCGGGTCTCCCAGAACTTGACCGACTTCTGGACCGTCTTCTCCTTGGCGGCCGGCTTGCTGGTGAACAGGGAGTGCACCGGCCCCAGGGCGTGCCCGGTGACCTCGATGCGCAGTGTCTCGTGCAGCACCGTCACCGTGATCAGCATGGAGATGACCAGCTGGCCGTCCCACAGCGTCCACTGCACGCCCAGGTAGTGCCGGTCGCCCGCGCCGAACTGCTGCTTGTCGCAGATCTCCTGTATCGCGTGCTGCTTGACCTGGTACGCCTCGACGTCCGTGCCCTCGGGCCGGGACACCGAGTCCGCGTTCTCACCGATCGGGGTCACGATCCAGTGCCGTACGGTCGGCTTGGGGAAGCCGCCGGTGTGCAGTGGGCCGCGCTCCAGCATGCGCAGCCGGTCGTGGATGGCCTTGATGACGTCCCAGCTGCGGAACGGGTTGATCTCCCGGTCCGGGTCGGCGGGGACCAGTTCCTCGGCGAGCTGCCAGTTCCCCCAGCGGGTGCCCATGCCGAGGATGCCCTTGGGGCCGGCGTAGAAGACGGAGTTGGACTGCTGCTCGGCGCTGAGCCGGGCCAGGGACTGCCGCAGTTCCTCGGCGGCCGTCTCGCCGGGACTGCTCGGCACCGCCTCGGGCACCTTGGCGCCCACCCCGGCACCGGACAGGAGGCCGCTCCAGCGCTCCCGGAGGTCGCGCGCCGTACGCTCGCAGATGCGCTTGGCCCAGAACCAGCCGATCACCGGGGCGACGACGCAGGCGCGCGCGTACCAGGCCCAGAAGCCCGCGAAGGGCATCTTGAGGAGGAAGAGCACGGCGAGGACCGCCATCGCGAGCAGCAGCGCGGTGGCGAGCGCGCCGGCCCGCTTGTCCTCGCGCCGGCCGACGGTGGTGCGGATCTGGAAGACCAGGAGCCAGATCAGCAGTCCGGGCAGGAACAGCAGCCCGCACAGCACCATGACGGCGCTCAGCCAGTTGTCCCGGTCCCTGCGTATGCGGTGCGCCGCGAGGCTGTGCTCCACGACCACCTGGGGCTGGGTGCCGAAGGACTGGATGAGCGGGGCGCGCTTGGGGCCCAGCATCCGGTCGATGATGGCGCGGGAGTAGGCCTCGCCGAGGTTGGGCCGGAACAGCTTGATCCGGGGCTTGCCCACGGACGACTTGTGCCACTCACTGTTGGCCTTGAGTATCTCCTCGGCTTCGCTGTCCCGGTAGGCGGCCGAGGCCAGCGCGAACGTGGCCGTCTGGCCGCCGTCGTCCGTGCGCGGCACCTGCGGTCCGAAGAAGTCCGCGTAACCGCCGTCAACGGTCATTCCCGCCCCCGATCGCTACCACTGTCGCTCCTGCGGCCTTCCCGACTTCCCTGCCCCGCACACCTGTTGATCTGGTCATCAGCGTATCCGTCGGCAGCGCCGTGCGTCACGGGACGCCCAAAGGCGCCCCCACGCACGCGGGTTGACCGGCGGCGCGCCGTCGCACGCCGGGGCGGGATTCCGACGCGGGGGAGCGCGCCCTCCGGTGCGGCGGAACCCCGTACCGGAGGGCCGGGCTCCGCTAGGGCGCCGCCCGCACCTCCTCGCGCAGTCGGTCCGCGACCTGGGCCGGCATCGGTTCGTGCCGGGCGTAGCGGCGGTCGAAGCGGGCGGTGCCGTGCGAGAGGGAGCGCAGGTCCACGGCGTAGCGGCCGATCTCGATCTCGGGCACCTCGGCCCTGATCAGGGTCCGGCCGCCGCTGGTCTGCTCGGTGCCGAGCACCTTGCCGCGCCGTCCGGACAGGTCGCTCATCACCGCGCCCACGTAGGCGTCGCCGACCAGCACGCTCACCTCGGCGACCGGCTCCAGCAGGTGGATCTTCGCGTCGGCCGCGGCTTCCCGGAGCGCCAGCGCGCCCGCCGTCTGGAACGCGGCGTCGGAGGAGTCCACCGAGTGCGCCTTGCCGTCCAGCAGTGTGACCCGCACGTCGATCAGCGGGTGGCCCGCGGCGACGCCCCTGGCGGCCTGCGCGCGTACGCCCTTCTCGACGGACGGGATGAACTGCCGGGGCACGGCGCCGCCGACGACCTTGTCCACGAACTCGATGCCCGAGCCGCCCGGCAGCGGCTCCACCTCGATCTCGCAGATGGCGTACTGCCCGTGCCCACCGGACTGCTTGACGTGGCGTCCGCGCCCGGCCGCCCGGCCGCCGAACGTCTCGCGCAGGGAGACCCGATGGGGTACGACGTCGACCTGGACGCCGTAGCGGCTGCGCAGCCGTTCCAGGGCCACGTCGGCGTGGGCCTCGCCCAGGCACCACAGGACCACCTGGTGGGTGTCCTGGTTGTGCTCCAGGCGCATCGTCGGGTCCTCGGCGACCAGCCGGGCCAGCCCCTGGGAGAGCTTGTCCTCGTCGGGTTTGCTGTGCGCCTCGATGGCGAGCGGCAGCAGCGGGTCGGGCATCTCCCAGGGGGCCATGAGCAGCGGGTCGTCCTTGGCCGAGAGAGTGTCCCCGGTCTCCGCGCGGGTCAGCCTGGCCACACAGGCCAGGTCGCCCGCGATCACGTGCGTGACCGGCCGCTGCTGCTTGCCGAACGGCGTCGACAGGGCGCCGATCCGCTCGTCGACGTCGTGGTCCTCGTGCCCGCGGTCGGTCATCCCGTGCCCGGACACGTGCACCGTCTGGTCGGCGCGCAGGGTGCCCGAGAAGACGCGGACCATCGAGATCCGGCCCACGTACGGGTCCGAGGAGGTCTTGACGACCTCCGCGACCAGCGACTCCTCCGGGTCGCACATCCGCAGTTCGCGCCCGGCGCCCTCGGGCGTGGTGACCCGGGGCGCCGCGCGCTCCAGGGGTGTAGGGAAGCCGCGCGTGATCAGTTCCAGCAGCTCGACCGTGCCCAGTCCCTGCCGCGCGCCGTCGGCGGCGGGTGCGGCGGCCAGTACGGGGAAGAACACCCCGCGTGCGACGGCACGTTCCAGATCCTCGACGAGCGTCTTGACGTCGACCTGTTCGCCGCCGAGATAGCGCTCCATGAGGGTCTCGTCCTCGCTCTCCGAGATGATCCCCTCGATCAGCAGGGAACGGGCCTCGTCGAGCTGCGGCAGCTCCGCCTCACCCGGCTCCGACGCCGCGCGCTCGCCCGACGCGTAGTCGAAGAGCTTGCGCGACAGCAGGCCCACCAGGCCCGTCACGGGCGCGTGCCCGTCGGGGGCGGGCGGGCCGTGCAGCGGCAGGTACAGCGGCAGTACGGCGTCGGGGTCGTCGCCGCCGAAGGCCTCCGCGCAGGTCCGCGTCATCTCCTCGAAGTCCGCGCGGGTGGCCTCCAGGTGCGTGATCACGATGGCGCGCGGCATGCCCACGGCGGCGCACTCCTCCCAGACCATGCGGGTCGCGCCGTCCACGCCGTCGGAGGCCGAGACGACGAAGAGGGCCGCGTCCGCCGCGCGCAGACCGGCCCTCAGCTCACCGACGAAGTCGGCGTACCCGGGAGTGTCCAACAGGTTGATCTTGATGCCGTCCCATTCGACCGGTACCAGGGAGAGCTGTACGGAGCGTTGCTGGCGGTGCTCCATGTCGTCGTAGTCCGAGACGCAGCCGCCGTCCTCCACGCGGCCCGCGCGGTTCACCGCTCCCGTCGTCAGCGCGAGAGCTTCCACCAGAGTCGTCTTGCCCGAGCCGGAGTGGCCGACCAGCACCACGTTCCGTACGGACGCGGGGTGGTCGGCCGCCGTTGCCCTTCCGGCGGCTCCGGGGTGGGTGTGTGTCTTGTCGCCCATGTCCTTGCCTCCCGTGCACGGTGAGGTCACTGTGGGCGCGGACACGCGGGACCGCGTTCACTGGCGGCTCCGGCGACGCCCGCGGTCCTTCGAGCTTTCCACTCCCGTCACGCCCCGTCCATACGAAGAGCCCGATCCCGCGGCCTGCCCGTCGCCCGGCGACGGCTCCGGGTGCCCGGCCACCGCCCACGCGCGCGCGTGACTACGATGGGCCAGCCGGTGGCCAGCAGGGGCCGCGGCGCCACACCGACCGTCGGGAAGGCCAGAAGGCCATGCTGAACAAGTACGCGCGTGCCTTTTTCACGCGTGTCCTCACACCGTTCGCCGCGTTTCTCATCCGCCGGGGCGTCAGCCCGGACACGGTCACGCTGATCGGCACCGCCGGTGTGGTCGCGGGTGCGCTGGTCTTCTACCCCAGGGGCGAGTTCTTCTGGGGCACGGTGGTGATCACGCTCTTCGTCTTCTCCGACCTCGTCGACGGCAACATGGCCCGCCAGCTGGGCCGCTCCAGCCGCTGGGGCGCGTTCCTGGACTCCACCCTCGACCGGGTCGCCGACGGCGCGATCTTCGGCGGCCTCGCCCTCTGGTACGCGGGGTCGGGTGACGACAACGTGCTGTGCGCCGTGTCGATCTTCTGCCTGGCCAGCGGGCAGGTGGTCTCGTACACCAAGGCGCGCGGCGAGGCGATCGGCCTGCCGGTGGCCGTCAACGGACTGGTCGAGCGCGCCGAGCGCCTCGTCGTCTCGCTGGTCGCCGCCGGATTCGCAGGACTGCACAAGTTCGGCGTCCCCGGCATCCAGTACCTGCTGCCGATCGCCCTGTGGCTCGTCGCCGTCGGCAGCCTCGTCACGCTGGTCCAGCGCGTCGTCACGGTCCGCCGGGAGGCCGCCGAGGCGGACGCCGCCGCACAGGAGAGCCAGGGCACCGAGGCGGCGAAGTGAGCGCTCGGGACCGGCTGACCGACGGTCTGTACGGTGCCGGCTGGAGCACCGTGAAGAAGCTCCCCGAGCCCGCCGCCGTGCGCCTCGGCCGCACCATCGCCGACCTCGCCTGGAAGCAGCGCGGCACGGGAGTGCGCCGTCTGGAGAGCAACTACGCGCGCGTGGTGCCCGGCGCGAGCCCCGAGCGGCTCGCCGCACTCTCGCGCGCGGGCATGCGCTCGTACCTGCGCTACTGGATGGAGTCGTTCCGGCTCCCCGCGTGGAGCACCGAGCGGATCAAGGGCGGCTTCGCCCCCAAGGACCTGCACCACCTCACCGACGGCATGGCCGCCGGCAAGGGCGTGATACTCGCCCTGCCCCACCTGGCCAACTGGGACCTCGCGGGAGCCTGGGTCACCACGAAACTCGGCATCCCCTTCACCACCGTCGCCGAGCGCCTCAAGCCGGAGACGCTCTACGACCGCTTCGTCGCCTACCGCGAGGGCCTCGGCATGGAGGTCCTGCCGCACAGCGGCGGCACCGCCTTCGGCACGCTGGCCCGGCGGCTGCGCGACGGCGGCCTGGTCTGCCTCGTCGCCGACCGCGACCTGTCCGCCTCCGGCGTGGAGGTCGAGTTCTTCGGCGAGACGGCCCGGATGCCGGCCGGGCCCGCCCTGCTCGCCCAGCAGACGGGCGCGCTGCTGCTGCCGGTGACGCTCTGGTACGACGACTCACCCGTGATGCAGGGCCGGGTGCACCCGCCGGTCGAGGTGCCCGAGTCGGGCACCCGGGCGGAAAAGACGTCTGTCATGACACAGGCGCTGGCCGATGCCTTCGCCACGGGGATCGCCGACCACCCGGAGGACTGGCACATGCTGCAGCGCTTGTGGCTCAAGGATCTCGACCCGGCCAAGGCGCCCGGGGCCCGCGAGCGGGGCGACCGGTGAGGATCGGCATCGTCTGCCCGTACTCCTGGGACGTGCCGGGCGGCGTCCAGTTCCACATCCGGGACCTCGCCGAGTACTTCATCCGCCTCGGCCACGAGGTGTCCGTCCTCGCCCCGGCCGACGACGACACGCCGCTGCCCCCGTACGTCGTCTCCGCGGGCCGCGCGGTGCCGGTGCCGTACAACGGCTCGGTGGCCCGGCTGAACTTCGGGTTCCTGTCGGCGGCGCGGGTCCGGCGCTGGCTGCACGAGGGCGCCTTCGACGTCATCCACATCCACGAGCCGACCTCGCCCTCGCTGGGCCTGCTGACCTGCTGGGCGGCGCAGGGCCCGATCGTGGCCACCTTCCACACCTCCAACCCGCGCTCCCGCGCGATGATCGCCGCGTACGCGATCCTCCAGGCCGCCCTGGAGAAGATCAGCGCCCGGATCGCGGTGAGCGAGTACGCCCGCCGCACGCTAGTCGAGCACCTGGGCGGCGACGCGGTCGTCATCCCCAACGGCGTCGACGTCGACTTCTTCGCCGACGCCGAGCCCAGGCCCGAGTGGCAGGGCGGCACCATCGGCTTCATAGGGCGCATCGACGAGCCCCGCAAGGGCCTGCCCGTGCTCATGCGGGCCCTGCCCAAGATCCTCGCCGCCCGCCCGCAGACCCGGCTCCTGGTCGCGGGCCGCGGGGACGAGGAGGAAGCCGTCGAGAGCCTGCCGAAGGAACTGCGCTCCCGCGTGGAGTTCCTCGGCATGATCAGCGACGAGGACAAGGCCCGCCTCCTGCGCAGCGTCGACCTGTACGTGGCACCCAACACCGGCGGCGAGAGCTTCGGCATCATCCTCGTCGAGGCCATGTCGGCGGGCGCCCCCGTCCTCGCCTCCGACCTCGACGCCTTCGCCCAGGTCCTCGACCAGGGCGCGGCCGGCGAACTCTTCCCCAACGAGGACGCCGACGCCCTGGCCGAGGCGGCCGTACGCCTGCTGGCCGACCCGGAGCGGCGTGCCGCCCTGCGGGAGCGGGGCAGCGCCCACGTACGGCGCTTCGACTGGTCCACGGTCGGCGCGGACATCCTGTCCGTCTACGAGACGGTCACGGCGGGAGCGGCGGCGGTGGCGACGGACGACCGGGCGACGGGCCTGCTGGCCCGCTTCGGTCGGGCGAGGGACTGACCGGCCGGGCCGTCCCGCCCACGGATAGGCTTGCGGCCCGTGACCGCAACCCTCATCTGGATCCTGGTCGTCCTCGTCGCCGTCGGCCTGTACCTGAGCTGGACGGCGGGCCGCCTGGACCGGTTGCACGCCCGGATCGACGCCGCCCGCGCCGCCCTGGACGCGCAACTGCTGCGCAGGGCGTCCGTGGCCCAGGAACTCGCCACCTCCGGCGTGCTCGACCCGGCCGCCTCCATGGTCCTCTACGAGGCCGCGCACGCCGCCCGGCAGGCCGAGGAGGAGTTGCGGGAGGTCGCCGAGAGCGAGCTGAGCCAGGCCCTGCGCGCCGTGTTCGCCGACGCGCAGCAGGTGGACGCGCTGCGCGAGGCGCCCGGCGGAGAGGCGGCCGCCCACGAGCTGGCCGAGGCCGTACGGCGGGTACCCATGGCCCGGCGCTTCCACAACGACGCGGTGGGGGCGGCCCGCAGGCTGCGCGAGCACCGCAAGGTCCGCTGGTTCCGTCTGGCCGGGCACGCGCCCTTCCCGCTGGCCTTCGAGATGGACGACGAGTCGCCGGCCGCGCTGGTCGAGCGGGCGGCGTAGCACCGGGAGCACCGGGGAGCGAAAACGATCCACCGCCTTCCCATTGGCCCTTGCTGTGGCCTGCTCGCCTCGCGTTTCCTCGTTGCTGCAGAAACCCCCTTCCCCTCAGCGAGGTACCCGTGTCCAGCACGCTCCCCGAAAACCAGGCACCCGAGACCGGCACCGCGCGCGTGAAGCGCGGCATGGCCGAGCAGCTCAAGGGCGGCGTCATCATGGACGTCGTCACGCCGGAGCAGGCGGAGATCGCCGAGGATGCGGGCGCCGTGGCCGTCATGGCGCTGGAGCGCGTCCCGGCCGACATCCGCAAGGACGGCGGCGTGGCCCGGATGTCCGACCCGGACATGATCGAGGGCATCATCGACGCCGTCTCCATCCCGGTGATGGCCAAGTCCCGCATCGGCCACTTCGTGGAGGCCCAGGTCCTGCAGTCCCTCGGCGTCGACTACATCGACGAGTCCGAGGTCCTCACCCCGGCCGACGAGGTCAACCACAGCGACAAGTTCGCCTTCACCACCCCGTTCGTCTGCGGCGCCACCAACCTCGGTGAGGCCCTGCGCCGCATCGCCGAGGGCGCCGCGATGATCCGCTCCAAGGGCGAGGCCGGCACCGGCAACGTCGTCGAGGCCGTCCGCCACCTGCGGCAGATCAAGAACGAGATCGCCCGCCTGCGCGGCTACGACAACAACGAGCTGTACGCCGCCGCCAAGGAGCTGCGCGCCCCGTACGAGCTGGTCAAGGAGGTCTCGGAGCTGGGCAGGCTGCCGGTCGTCCTGTTCTCCGCCGGTGGTGTCGCCACCCCCGCCGACGCCGCGCTCATGCGTCAGCTCGGCGCCGAGGGCGTCTTCGTCGGCTCCGGCATCTTCAAGTCCGGCGACCCGGCCAAGCGCGCCGCCGCCATCGTGAAGGCCACCACCTTCTACGACGACCCGAAGATCATCGCGGACGCGTCCCGCAACCTCGGCGAGGCCATGGTCGGCATCAACTGCGACACCCTCCCCGAGGCCGAGCGCTACGCCAACCGCGGCTGGTAAGGCGTCCGATCCATGAGTGACACCCCCGTCATCGGCGTCCTGGCCCTCCAGGGCGACGTACGGGAGCACCTCGTCGCCCTGGCCGTGGCCGACGCCGTGGCCAGGCCGGTGAGGCGCCCCGAAGAACTCGCCGAGGTGGACGGCCTGGTCCTCCCCGGCGGCGAGTCCACCACGATCTCCAAGCTCGCCGTCCTCTTCGGCGTGATGGAGCCCCTCCGCGCGCGCGTGCGCGACGGCATGCCCGTCTACGGCACCTGCGCCGGCATGATCATGCTGGCCGACAAGATCCTCGACCCGCGCTCCGGCCAGGAGACGGTCGGCGGCATCGACATGATCGTGCGCCGCAACGCCTTCGGGCGGCAGAACGAGTCCTTCGAGGCCGCCGTCGAGGTCAAGGGCGTCGAGGGCGATCCCGTGGAGGGCGTCTTCATCCGCGCCCCCTGGGTCGAGTCGGTCGGCGCGGCCGCCGAGGTGCTCGCCGAGCACGACGGCCACATCGTCGCCGTCCGCCAGGGCAGCGCGCTGGCCACGTCGTTCCACCCGGAACTGACCGGCGACCACCGTGTGCACCGGCTCTTCGCCGACATGGTGCGCGCGAACCGGTCGGCGGAGTCCTTGTAGGATTCCTCCGTTCGTACAAAGACGGGTTACGCGAAGGAGACAGGCAGATGTCCGGCCACTCTAAATGGGCCACGACGAAGCACAAGAAGGCCGTCATCGATGCCAAGCGCGGCAAGCTCTTCGCGAAGCTGATCAAGAACATCGAGGTCGCGGCCCGCATGGGGGGCGCCGACATCGACGGCAACCCGACGCTGTACGACGCCATCCAGAAGGCGAAGAAGCAGTCGGTCCCGAACAAGAACATCGACTCCGCGGTCAAGCGCGGTGCGGGCCTCGAGGCCGGCGGCGCCGACTACGAGACGATCATGTACGAGGGTTACGGCCCCAACGGCGTCGCGGTGCTCATCGAGTGCCTCACCGACAACCGCAACCGCGCCGCCTCCGACGTCCGCGTCGCCATGACCCGCAACGGCGGTTCCATGGCCGACCCGGGCTCGGTGTCGTACCTGTTCAACCGCAAGGGCGTCGTGATCGTGCCCAAGGGCGAGCTGGGCGAGGACGACGTCCTCGGCGCCGTCCTGGACGCGGGCGCGGAGGAGGTCAACGACCTCGGCGAGTCCTTCGAGGTGCTCAGCGAGGCCACCGACCTGGTCGCGGTCCGCACCGCGCTCCAGGAGGCCGGCATCGACTACGAGTCCGCCGACGCCAACTTCGTCCCGACCATGCAGGTCGAGCTGGACGAGGAGGGCGCACGCAAGATCTTCCGGCTCATCGACGCCCTGGAGGACAGCGACGACGTGCAGAACGTCTTCGCCAACTTCGACGTGAGCGACGAGGTCATGGAGAAGGTGGACGCGTAGCGCGTCCCCTGCTCAGCGGGCCGACGGGGACACAACCCGTCGGCCCGTCGCTTTGTCGGTGGCACCCGATAGCCTTACGCAAGTCGAAGATCACCGTCCACGGACCGCAACCATCAATCGGGCAACCCCGATGGTGACCAGCCAGGTCCGCGAGAGCGGCGGCGGTTTGGCCGCAAAGGAGGGGTGGGCGAGGGTGCGCGTACTGGGGGTGGACCCTGGACTGACCCGCTGCGGGGTCGGTGTCGTGGAGGGCGTCGCGGGCCGGCCGCTCACCATGGTCGGCGTCGGCGTCGTCCGCACGCCCGCGGACGCCGGCCTCGGGCACCGCCTCGTCGCCGTCGAGCAGGGCATCGAGCGGTGGCTGGACGAGCACCGGCCGGAGTCCGTCGCCGTCGAGCGCGTCTTCAGCCAGCACAACGTCCGCACCGTCATGGGCACCGCCCAGGCCAGCGCCGTCGCCATCCTGTGTGCCTCCCGCCGCGGCATCCCCGTCGCCCTGCACACGCCCAGCGAGGTGAAGGCCGCCGTCACCGGCAGCGGCCGCGCCGACAAGGCTCAGGTGGGCGCCATGGTCACCCGCCTGCTGCGGCTGGACGCGCCGCCGAAGCCCGCCGACGCCGCCGACGCCCTCGCGCTCGCCATCTGCCACATCTGGCGCGCCCCCGCGCAGAACCGGCTCCAGCAGGCCGTCGCCCTGCACACCGCCCAGGGCGCGCGCCGCCCGCAGACCCCCCACCCGTCGAAAGGCCGCCCCGCATGATCGCCTTCGTCAGCGGCACCGTCGCCGCCCTCGCCCCCGACGCCGCGGTGGTCGAGGTCGGCGGCGTCGGCATGGCCGTCCAGTGCACACCGAACACGCTGTCCACCCTGCGGCTCGGCAAGCCCGCCAAGCTCGCCACCTCGCTGGTCGTGCGCGAGGACTCGCTCACGCTCTACGGCTTCGCCGACGACGACGAGCGCCAGGTCTTCGAGCTGCTCCAGACCGCCAGCGGCGTCGGCCCCCGCCTCGCCCAGGCCATGCTCGCCGTGCACCAGCCCGACGCCCTGCGCAGAGCCGTCTCCACCGGGGACGAGAAGGCGCTCACGGCCGTCCCCGGCATCGGCAAGAAGGGTGCCCAGAAGCTGCTTCTGGAGCTGAAGGACCGGCTCGGCGAACCGATCGGCGCCCCCGCCGTGGGTGCCCCGGTCAGCACCGGCTGGCGCGACCAGCTGCACGCCGCCCTGATCGGCCTCGGGTACGCCACCCGCGAGGCCGACGAGGCCGTCACCGCCGTGACGCCGCAGGCGGAGGCCGCCGAGGGCACCCCGCAGGTGGGCGCGCTGCTCAAGGCCGCCCTGCAGACGCTGAACCGCGCCCGCTGACCCCGCCCGCCACCACCGACCCGGTGCGCCACGGCAAGGAGAACGAAGTGAACTGGGACGACACGACCGACGCGGAGGCCGCCGCCGAGCGGCTGGTGGGCGCTGTCGCCGACGGCGAGGACCAGGCCGTGGAGGCCGCCCTGCGCCCCAAGGACCTGGGCGAGTTCATCGGCCAGGAGAAGGTCCGCGAACAGCTCGACCTGGTGCTGCGCGCCGCACGCGCGCGTGGGGCCACCGCCGACCACGTGCTGCTCTCCGGCGCCCCCGGCCTCGGCAAGACCACCCTCTCGATGATCATCGCGGCCGAGATGGAAGCCCCCATCCGCATCACCTCGGGCCCCGCCATCCAGCACGCCGGCGACCTCGCGGCGATCCTCTCCTCCCTCCAGGAGGGCGAGGTCCTCTTCCTCGACGAGATCCACCGCATGTCGCGGCCCGCCGAGGAGATGCTCTACATGGCGATGGAGGACTTCCGCGTCGACGTCGTGGTCGGCAAGGGCCCCGGCGCCACCGCCATCCCCCTGGAGCTGCCCCCGTTCACCCTGGTCGGCGCCACCACGCGCGCGGGCCTGCTGCCGCCCCCGCTGCGCGACCGCTTCGGCTTCACCGCCCACATGGAGTTCTACGGACCGGCGGAACTGGAGCGCGTCATCCACCGCTCGGCCGGCCTGCTCGACGTCGAGATCGACCCCACCGGTGCCGCCGAGATCGCCGGCCGCTCCCGCGGCACCCCCCGCATCGCCAACCGCCTGCTGCGCCGGGTCCGCGACTACGCCCAGGTCAAGGCCGACGGCCTGATCACCCAGGAGATCGCCGCGGCCGCCCTCGCCGTCTACGAGGTCGACGCCCGGGGCCTGGACCGCCTCGACCGGGGCGTGCTGGAGGCCCTCCTCAAGCTGTTCGGCGGCGGACCGGTCGGCCTGTCCACGCTCGCCGTCGCCGTGGGGGAGGAGCGTGAGACGGTGGAAGAGGTCGCCGAACCCTTCCTCGTACGGGAGGGCCTGCTCGCCCGAACCCCACGCGGACGGGTGGCCACTCCTGCCGCATGGGCTCATCTCGGCCTCACCCCGCCGCGTGCACAGAGTTCAGGAAACGGACAACAGGACTTGTTCGGGGCGTGACGACCCGCTCACGCGAGGCACATTCGCCGGAGCAGGAACCCCGGTGCCATGCTGGGCGTTGTTCCATGCGCGCGGACTCGCCTAGACTCCGCCGATGCCGCCCTTGTCGGCAGCGTACACACCCCCAACCATCAGGCCGCTCACCATCGCGGTCGTGTGAAGGAAGTACCGACCCGTGAGTCTCGTGACCCTCCTCCCGTTCATCGTGCTCATCGGGGCCATGTTCCTGATGACCCGGTCGGCGAAGAAGAAGCAGCAGCAGGCCGCCAACATGCGGAACGAGATGCAGCCCGGATCCGGTGTCCGCACCATCGGGGGCATGTACGCCACGGTCAAGGAGGTCAACGACGACACGGTCCTCCTCGACGCCGGCCCCGGAGTCGAGCTGCTCTTCGCGAAGAACAGCATCGGCGCCGTCCTCACCGACGACGAGTACAACCGCATCGTCCACGGCATCGAGCACGACCTGAAGTCCGACGCGGACGTCGTCCCCGACGACGCCTCCTCCCTCACCGAGACCGACGCGCCCGCCGACGCCGCCTCCGACGAGAAGTCCGTCGACCTCGGCAAGAAGGCCGAAGAGCCCGCCGACGAGGCGACGGCCGACGAGCCGACGGCCGACGCCGCGCCCGCCGAGGCGAAGACGGACGAGAAGGCGAAGAAGTCCGACGGCGGTTCCGAGGCGAAGTAAGCCGTGCCCCGGGGTGCGCGGGACGGGTTCCCGCGCACCCCGCGCGACGCGCGGCTCGCACGGATCCGGACACCATGTGATGGCCGCCGGTGACGCCTTCTGGGCGCCAAGCGGCCCGAGAGGGAGTACACACAGGTGGTAGCACCTAAAAAGGGAAAGAATGCGAGCGCTCAGAGTAAGCCCGGGCGCTCGCTGGCCCTGATCCTGATCGCCATCGTGGCGCTCACCGGGGGCATGTTCGCCTCGGGACACACGACTCCGCGTCTCGGCATCGACCTGGCAGGCGGCACGAGCATCACGCTCCGGGCCGTCCCGGAGGCCGGCCAGGAGTCCGCGATCAACAAGACCAACATGGATACCGCGGTCGAGATCATGAACCGCCGTGTCAACGGTCTGGGCGTTTCCGAAGCCGAGGTCCAGACCCAGGGCGACCGGAACATCATCGTCAACATCCCCAAGGGGACGAACTCGAAGGAAGCCCGGGAGCAGGTCGGCACCACCGCCAAGCTGTACTTCCGTCCGGTCCTCGCCACCGAGCTCTCCGGCGCCAACGCGACCGGCAGCCCCTCGCCCAGCGAGACCGGCGGCGCTTCGGACAAGGCCACGGACAAGGCCACGGACAAGGCGACCGAGAAGGCCACCGACGGCGACAAGGCCACCGACGGCGACAAGCCGAGCAGCGGCACGCCGTCCGACCCCGCCTCGGCCAGCGCCACCACCCAGGGCCGCGCCGCCAGCGACGCCCTGAAGGCCGACCCCAGCCCCTCCGCGAAGAGCTCCGACGGCGCCTCCCCGTCCCCGAGCGCCAGCGCCTCCGGCGACGACGCGGCCGCCAAGCTGCAGCAGCAGTACGCGGCCCTGGACTGCACCGACGCCAACGCCCGCGCCAAGGCCGGCAAGGGTGCCAAGCCGGGCGACCCGACGGTGGCCTGCGGCCAGAACGCGCAGGGCCAGTGGCAGAAGTACATCCTCGGCCCCGCCGCGGTCGACGGCACGGAGGTCGACAAGGCCGACGCCGTCTACAACACCCAGACCGCCGCCGGCTGGACCGTGACGATGAAGTTCACGGACAAGGGCAGCAAGGAGTTCGCGGACATCACCGGCCAACTGGCCCAGAAGCAGTCCCCGCAGAACCAGTTCGCCATCGTCCTGGACAACGAGGTCGTCTCCGACCCGTACGTCAGCCAGAAGCTCACCGGCGGCAACGCGGAGATCTCCGGCAGCTTCGACCAGGAAGAGGCCCAGAGCCTCGCCAACATGCTGTCCTACGGCGCGCTGCCGCTGACCTTCAAGGAGGACAGCGTCACCACCGTCACCGCCGCGCTCGGCGGTGAGCAGCTGCACGCCGGTCTGATCGCGGGCGCGATCGGCCTCGCCCTGGTCGTCCTCTACCTGCTGTTCTACTACCGCGGCCTGTCGTTCATCGCCGTCTGCTCGCTGCTGGTCTCGGCCGGCCTCACATACGTGATCATGGCGCTGCTCGGCCCGACCATCGGCTTCGCGCTGAACCTGCCGGCCGTGTGCGGTGCCATCGTCGCCATCGGCATCACGGCGGACTCGTTCATCGTGTACTTCGAACGCGTCCGGGACGAGATCCGGGAAGGCCGCACGCTGCGTCCCGCGGTCGAGCGGGCCTGGCCGCGCGCCCGGCGCACCATCCTGGTCTCCGACTTCGTGTCCTTCCTCGCCGCCGCGGTGCTCTTCATCGTCACCGTCGGCAAGGTGCAGGGCTTCGCGTTCACGCTCGGTCTGACGACCCTGCTCGACGTGGTGGTGGTGTTCCTCTTCACCAAGCCGCTGCTGACGCTGATGGCCCGGCGCAAGTTCTTCGCCGGCGGTCACAAGTGGTCCGGGCTCGACCCCAAGGCCCTCGGTGCCAAGCCCCCGCTGCGTCGCACCCGCCGTCCGTCCCGTCCTGCCGCCGGCCCTGTCGACCCGAAGGAGGCGTGAGAGATGTCGAAGCTCGGACAACTCGGCGCCCGACTGCACCACGGCGAGGTCGGCTACGACTTCGTCAAGAACCGCAAGATCTGGTACGGCATCTCGATCCTCATCACCATCACGGCCATCGTCGGCCTGGCGGTGCGCGGCCTGCACATGGGCATCGAGTTCCAGGGCGGCGCGGTCTTCACCACCCCGAAGAACATGAGCGCCTCGGTCTCCCAGACCGAGACCTGGGCGGAGGAGGCCTCCGGCCACGACGCGATCGTCCAGAAGCTCGGCGACGGCAGCCTCCGCATCCAGATCGCGGGCACCGACACCCGGCAGTCGGACGGGATCAAGGAGGACCTCTCCGGGAAGCTGGACGTCCCGGCGGAGAAGATCAACGCCGACCTGGTCGGTCCCAGCTGGGGCGACCAGATCGCGAACAAGGCCTGGCAGGGACTCGGGATCTTCATGGTCCTGGTGGTGATCTACCTGGCGATCGCGTTCGAGTGGCGGATGGCACTGGCCGCGTTCGTCGCCCTGATCCACGACATCACCATCACGGTCGGCGTCTACGCCCTCGTCGGTTTCGAGGTGACGCCGGGCACGGTGATCGGTCTGCTGACGATCCTCGGCTACTCGCTCTACGACACGGTGGTCGTCTTCGACAGCCTCAAGGAGCAGACGAAGGACATCACGAAGCAGACCCGCTGGACCTATGCGGAGATCGCCAACCGCTCGATCAACAGCACCCTGGTCCGCTCCATCAACACCACGGTGGTCGCGCTGCTGCCGGTGGCGGGCCTGCTGTTCATCGGCGGCGGAGTCCTCGGCGCCGGCATGCTCAACGACATCTCGCTGTCGCTGTTCGTCGGTCTCGCCGCGGGTGCCTACTCCTCGATCTTCATCGCCACGCCGCTCGTCGCCGACCTCAAGGAGGCCGAGCCGCAGATGAAGGCCCTCAAGAAGCGGGTCCTCGCCAAGCGTGCCCAAGGGGCGGCCAAGGGCGAACAGGCACCGGCCGACGCGGACGGGGCACCGTACGCGGACGACGAGAGCGACGACGCGGCACCCGCGGTCGTCGGCCCCCGCAACCAGCCCGCCTCCCGCGGCCGGGGACGCGGCCGGCCCTCGGGGAAGCGCCGATGACCGGGACGACCGACCTCACGGAGCTGTTGCTCAGCCGCATCCGGGACGTGGCCGACCACCCGGAGCCGGGTGTGGTGTTCAAGGACATCACCCCGCTCCTGGCGGACCCGGCGGCCTTCACCGCCCTGACCGACGCCCTCGCCGGGGTCGCCGGGGGGACCGGCGCCACCAAGGTCGTCGGCCTGGAGGCGCGCGGCTTCATCCTGGGCGCCCCGGTGGCCCTGCGGGCGGGCCTCGGCTTCATCCCCGTGCGCAAGGCGGGCAAGCTCCCCGGAGCCACGCTCAGCCAGGCCTACGACCTGGAGTACGGCTCCGCCGAGATCGAGGTGCACGCCGAGGACCTGAGCGCGGGCGACCGCGTGCTGGTCGTCGACGACGTCCTCGCCACCGGCGGCACCGCCGAGGCGTCGCTGGAGCTGATCCGCCGGGCCGGCGCCGAGGTCGCGGGCCTCGCCGTCCTGATGGAGCTGGGCTTCCTCGGCGGACGGGCCCGACTGGAGCCGGCCCTGGCCGGGGCACCGCTGGAGGCGCTGCTCACGGTCTGAACGACGCACACCGCACGCCCGAGGCGGGCCCGGAGGAATCCGGCGCCCGCCTCAGGCGTTGCAAGGACTGACGGCCCTCACAGGCTCTCGGATTGGCCAGAAGGCGATCCCGGAGGGCAGGATCGCTACCATGGGGTGTCCGGAGCCTGACCGGGGGACCCGGATCGCGCACGAGGAGTCCTCTTGCCAGACGAGGCCCAGCCACTGACCGCCGCAAAGCCCGAGTCCGCCTCGGCGTCCGCGGCGAAGCCCGCGCCGAGCGCGCCCCAGGCGAAGAACGACACGCGCGGGCCGATCCAGCACGCCCCGGTCACGCCGGCCGACAAGCCCGCCGAGCAGCAGCCGCGTCCCAAGCCGCTGCCCTCCGAGCGCCCGCAGAACGCGCCCGTGGTCCGCACCCCCGCCGGGCAGCCCACCCGCTCGGGCTCCTCCAACCGCGTCCGCGCCCGCCTCGCCCGCCTCGGCGTGCAGCGCGCCAACCCGTACAACCCGGTCCTGGAGCCCCTGCTGCGCATAGTGCGCGGCAACGACCCCAAGATCGAGACGGCGACCCTGCGCCAGATCGAGCGCGCCTACCAGGTCGCCGAACGCTGGCACCGCGGCCAGAAGCGCAAGAGCGGCGACCCGTACATCACGCATCCGCTGGCCGTCACCACCATCCTCGCCGAGCTGGGCATGGACCCGGCCACGCTGATGGCCGGGCTGCTGCACGACACCGTCGAGGACACCGAGTACGGTCTGGAGGACCTGCGCCGCGACTTCGGCGACGTGGTCACCCTGCTCGTCGACGGTGTCACCAAGCTGGACAAGGTCAAGTTCGGCGAGGCCGCGCAGGCCGAGACCGTGCGCAAGATGGTCGTCGCCATGGCCAAGGACCCCCGCGTCCTGGTCATCAAGCTCGCCGACCGCCTGCACAACATGCGCACCATGCGCTACCTCAAGCGCGAGAAGCAGGAGAAGAAGGCGCGCGAGACCCTGGAGATCTACGCGCCGCTCGCCCACCGCCTGGGCATGAACACCATCAAGTGGGAGCTGGAGGACCTCGCCTTCGCGATCCTCTACCCCAAGATGTACGACGAGATCGTCCGCCTGGTCGCCGAGCGCGCCCCCAAGCGCGACGAGTACCTCGCCGTCGTCACCGACGAGGTCCAGCAGGACCTGCGCGCCGCCCGCATCAAGGCGACCGTCACCGGCCGCCCCAAGCACTACTACAGCGTCTACCAGAAGATGATCGTCCGCGGCCGGGACTTCGCGGAGATCTACGACCTGGTGGGCATCCGCGTCCTGGTGGACACCGTCCGCGACTGCTACGCGGCGCTCGGCACGGTCCACGCCCGCTGGAACCCGGTTCCGGGGCGGTTCAAGGACTACATCGCGATGCCCAAGTTCAACATGTACCAGTCGCTGCACACGACGGTCATCGGGCCCGGCGGCAAGCCGGTCGAGCTGCAGATCCGCACCTTCGACATGCATCGCCGCGCGGAGTACGGCATCGCCGCGCACTGGAAGTACAAGCAGGAGGCCGTGGCCGGCGCCTCCAAGGTGCGCACCGACGCCCCCCGGTCGTCCGGCAAGAGCAAGGACGACCACCTCAACGACATGGCGTGGCTGCGCCAGCTGCTGGACTGGCAGAAGGAGACCGAGGATCCCGGCGAGTTCCTGGAGTCCCTGCGCTTCGACCTCTCCCGCAACGAGGTCTTCGTCTTCACCCCCAAGGGCGACGTCATAGCGCTCCCGGCGGGGGCCACCCCGGTGGACTTCGCCTACGCGGTCCACACCGAGGTCGGCCACCGCACCATAGGGGCGCGGGTCAACGGACGGCTGGTGCCGCTGGAGTCCACCCTGGACAACGGCGACCTGGTGGAGGTCTTCACCTCCAAGGCGGCCGGCGCGGGACCCTCCCGCGACTGGCTGGGCTTCGTGAAGTCGCCGCGCGCCCGCAACAAGATCCGCGCCTGGTTCTCCAAGGAGCGCCGCGACGAGGCGATCGAGCAGGGCAAGGACGCCATCGTCCGCGCGATGCGCAAGCAGAACCTGCCGATCCAGCGCATCCTCACCGGCGACTCCCTGGTCACGCTCGCGCACGAGATGCGCTACTCGGACATCTCCGCGCTGTACGCGGCGATCGG
This sequence comes from Streptomyces sp. NPDC085944, assembly GCF_040686295.1. Lineage (NCBI taxonomy): Bacteria > Bacillati > Actinomycetota > Actinomycetes > Kitasatosporales > Streptomycetaceae > Streptomyces > Streptomyces sp. NPDC085944. The sequence goes on from NZ_JBFBJX010000003.1 coordinate 306,759, forward strand.
CGAGGGCCACGTCTCCGCGCCGAACATCGTGCAGAAGCTGGTCCAGGCCCTCGGCGGCGAGGAGGCGGCCACCGAGGAGATCGACGAGTCGGTCCCGCCGTCCCGGGGCCGCGGCCGCAAGCGCCGGGCGAACGCCGACCCGGGCGTGGTCGTCAAGGGCGTCGAGGACGTGTGGGTCAAGCTGGCCCGCTGCTGCACGCCCGTCCCCGGCGACCCGATCATCGGCTTCGTCACCCGCGGCAGCGGCGTCTCCGTCCACCGCAGCGACTGCGTCAACGTCGACTCGCTGTCCCGGGAGCCCGAGCGCATCCTCGACGTCGAGTGGGCGCCCACGCAGTCCTCGGTCTTCCTGGTCGCCATCCAGGTGGAGGCGCTGGACCGCTCCCGGCTGCTGTCGGACGTCACGCGGGTGCTGTCCGACCAGCACGTCAACATCCTCTCGGCGGCCGTCCAGACCTCCCGGGACCGGGTCGCCACCTCCCGGTTCACCTTCGAGATGGGCGACCCGAAGCACCTGGGGCACGTCCTGAAGGCCGTACGCGGCGTCGAGGGCGTCTACGACGTGTACCGGGTGACTTCGGCGCGCAGGCCGTCGTAGCGGGCCGTACAGACGCACATACGACAGGGGCTCCCGTACGCACCGTACGGGAGCCCCTGTCGTATGCGGTCCGCGGCCGTCAGCCGCCGAACTCGTGCAGCCCCTTGAGCGCCTGGTCGAGGAGCGCCTGGCGGCCCTCCAGCTCACGGGCGAGCTTGTCGGCCTTGGCGTCGTTGCCCTGGCTGCGCGCCTGCTCGATCTGCGAGCGCAGCTTGTCCACGGCGGCCTGGAGCTGACCGGTCAGACCCTCGGCACGCGCGCGTGCCTCCGGGTTGGTCCGGCGCCACTCGGTCTCCTCGGCCTCCTGGATGGCCCGCTCGACCGCGTGCATCCGACCCTCGACCTTGGGCCGGGCGTCGCGGGGCACGTGCCCGACGGCCTCCCAGCGCTCGTTCACCGAACGGAACGCGGCGCGGGCCGCCTTCAGGTCGGTGACCGGGAGGAGCTTCTCGGCCTCCTCGGCCAGCTCCTCCTTGAGCTTCAGGTTCTCCGCCTGCTCGGCGTCCCGCTCGGCGAAGACCGAGCTGCGGGCGGCGAAGAACACGTCCTGGGCGCCGCGGAAGCGGTTCCACAGGTCTTCCTCGTGCTCGCGCTGGGCGCGGCCGGCGGCCTTCCACTCGGACATCAGGTCGCGGTAGCGCGCGGCCGTCGGACCCCAGTCCGTCGAGTTCGACAGCGCCTCCGCCTCGGAGACCAGCCGCTCCTTGGTCCGGCGGGCCTCCTCGCGCTGTGCGTCGAGCTGCGCGAAGTGCTGCTTGCGGCGCTTGGAGAACGCCGAGCGCGCGTGCGAGAAGCGGTGCCACAGCTCGTCGTCGGACTTGCGGTCCAGGCGCGGCAGGCCCTTCCACGTGTCCACCAGCGAACGCAGCCGCTCACCGGCCGCCCGCCACTGGTCCGAGCGCGCCAGCTCCTCCGCCTCGGCGACCAGGGCCTCCTTGGCGCTGCGTGCCTCGTCGGACTGCTTGGCCCGCTGGGCCTTGCGCTCCTCGCGGCGGGTCTCCACGAGCGCGACGAGCTTGTCCAGCCGGGCCCGCAGCGCGTCCAGGTCGCCGACCGCGTGGTGCGCGTCCACCTGCTCGCGCAGGTGGTCGACGGCGGTCTGGGCGTCCTTGGCCGACAGGTCGGTGGTCTTCACCCGCTTCTCGAGGAGGCCGATCTCGACAACCAGGCCTTCGTACTTGCGTTCGAAGTAGGCCAGTGCCTCCTCGGGGGAGCCTGCCTGCCAGGATCCGACGACCTGCTCGCCGTCGGCCGTACGCACGTACACGGTCCCCGTCTCGTCGACGCGGCCCCACGGGTCGCTGCTCACAGCGCCTCCTCCACATGATGCCTGCGGGGGGCTTCGCCACCCCCGGGCATCGTCCACAGTTTCGTCACGGCCAACATAGGCGACCGGCGGGGGGCCTGTCCGCATCCCGCACGACCGAACTTTCGCTGATGAGGGTCAGGATTTGGTGACCGTGGCCTTGTCGATCACGACCGTCGCGTTGGGTGCGGTGTTGCCCGTCGTCGGGTCCGCGGGCTGGGCTCCCGCGGAGGCGATCTTCTTCAGCACCGACATCCCCTCCTTCGAGACGGTGCCGAACGGCGTGTAGCTCGGGGGCAGCTGGCTGTCCTGGTACACGAGGAAGAACTGGCTGCCGCCGGAGTTCGGCTGCCCGGTGTTGGCCATCGCCACCGTGCCCGCCGGGTAGATATTGTCCTTGAGGCTCTTGTCCTTCAGGTTCTCGTCCGGGATGTTGTAGCCGGGGCCGCCGTTGCCCTGGGCGGTGGGGTCGCCGCACTGGAGGACGTAGATGCCCTCGGTGGTGAGCCGGTGGCACTTGGTGTGGTCGAAGTAGCCCTTGCCCGCCAGGAAGTCGAACGAGTTGACGGTGTGCGGTGCCGCCTTCGCCTTCAGCGCGATGTCTATGTCACCGCACGTGGTCTCCAGCTTCATCGTGTACTCCGCCGACTTGTCGACGGTCAGCGCAGGCTCCTTCTTCCAGGTCTGCGTCCTGACCTTGCCCTCGGCCGGTTTGTCGCACGGGTCCGGCGCCTTGTCGGTCGCCGAGGCGCTCGGAGTGACCTCCGCGCTCGCGTTCGTCTTGCTGTCGTCGTCCCCCAGAACCACACCGGTCGTGTACAGCGCGACACTGCCGATCAGGATCACGCCCAGCACGGACGCGATCGCGGCGTTGCGCATGCGCGCCTTGCGTCGCGCGGACGTGCGTCGCTGCTGCTGCCGCAAGAACTTCTCCCGGGCGAGCTGACGCCGCCGCTGCTCCTGGCTGACCACCGGGTTCTCTCCTCATGCGTCTTCGTGTGCCGACCGGTACGCGTGGGTGCGATGAGCCGACCATGGGCGTGTAGCCCCGTACCGTATATGGGTTCGCTGAGGAATCGGCACCGCCGGTAGGCTCTGACCATGGGCGCGACCGGTTCGCAAGCCCACCCGTACCGACCCAAACGAAGGACGATCGTGCTCATTGCCGGGTTCCCCGCCGGTGCCTGGGGGACGAACTGTTACCTCGTCGCCCCCGCCGCCGGTGAGGAGTGCGTGATCATCGACCCGGGCCACCAGGCGGCCCCCGGAGTCGAGGACGCGATCCGCAAGCATCGGCTCAAGCCCGTCGCCGTCGTCCTCACCCACGGCCACATCGACCACGTCGCCTCGGTCGTCCCGGTGTGCGGCGCCCACGACGTGCCGGCCTGGATCCACCCCGAGGACCGCTACATGATGAGCGACCCCGAGAAGGGCATCGGCCGCAGCATCGGCATGCCGCTCATGGGCGAGCTGACCGTCGGGGAGCCGGACGACGTCAAGGAGCTGACCGACGGCGCCGAGCTGGAGCTGGCGGGCCTGCACCTGTCGGTCGCGCACGCGCCGGGCCATACCAAGGGGTCGGTGACCTTCGGCCTGCCCGAGACGGCGGACATCCCGCCGGTCATGTTCTCGGGCGACCTGCTGTTCGCTGGCTCCATCGGACGCACCGACCTCCCCGGTGGCTCCATGGACGACATGCTCGAGTCCCTGGCACGCGTGTGCCTGCCGCTCGACGACTCGACCGTGGTGCTGTCCGGACACGGCCCCCAGACGACCATCGGCCAGGAACGCGCCACCAATCCGTATCTGCGGCAGGTGGCCGCCGGCCAGGGCGCCTCCGACGCGCCCCGACGAGGAATGTGACGAGACCTTCCGTGAGCACCTTCAAGGCCCCCAAGGGCACGTACGACCTGCTGCCGCCCGACTCCGCCAAGTTCCTGGCCGTCCGCGAGGCGATCGCCGCCCCGCTGCGCAACTCCGGCTACGGCTACATCGAGACGCCCGGCTTCGAGAACGTCGAGCTGTTCGCGCGCGGCGTCGGCGAGTCCACCGACATCGTGACCAAGGAGATGTACGTCTTCGAGACCAAGGGCGGCGACCGCCTCGCCCTGCGCCCGGAGACCACCGCCCCCGTACTGCGCGCGGTCCTGGAAGCCAACCTGCACAAGGCGGGCAACCTGCCGGTGAAGGTCTGGTACTCGGGCTCGCAGTACCGTTACGAGCGCCCCCAGAAGGGCCGTTACCGCCACTTCTCCCAGGTCGGCGCCGAGGCGATCGGTGCCGAGGACCCGGCCCTGGACGCCGAACTGATCATCCTGGCCGACCAGTCGTACCGCGCCCTCGGCCTGCAGGACTTCCGCATCCTGCTCAACTCCCTGGGCGACAAGGAGTGCCGTCCCGTCTACCGGGCCGCGCTCCAGGACTTCCTGCGCGGCCTCGACCTGGACGAGGACACCCTGCGCCGCGCCGAGATCAACCCGCTGCGCGTCCTGGACGACAAGCGCCCGGACGTCCAGAAGCAGCTCACCGACGCCCCGCTGCTGCGCGACTACCTGTGCGACGCCTGCAAGGCGTACCACGAGGAGGTGCGCGAGCTGATCACGGCGGCCGGCGTGGTCTTCGAGGACGACCCGAAGCTCGTGCGCGGCCTGGACTACTACACGCGCACGACCTTCGAGTTCGTCCACGACGGCCTCGGCTCCCAGTCCGCGGTGGGCGGCGGCGGCCGCTACGACGGCCTGTCCGAGATGATCGGCGGCCCGTCCCTGCCCTCGGTCGGCTGGGCCCTCGGCGTCGACCGCACCGTCCTCGCCCTGGAGGCGGAGGGCATCGAACTGGACATCCCCTCCGCCACCTCCGTCTTCGCGGTGCCGCTGGGCGAGGAGGCCCGCCGGATCCTGTTCGCCAAGGTCACCGAGCTGCGCAAGAACGGCGTCGCCGCCGACTTCTCCTACGGCGGCAAGGGCCTCAAGGCCGCGATGAAGGCGGCCAACCGCTCCGGCGCCCGCTACACCCTGGTCCTCGGCGAGCGCGACCTGGCCGAGGGCGTCGTCCAGCTCAAGGACATGGAGTCCGGCGAGCAGACCGCGATCGGCGTCAACGAGATCGTGGCGGAGCTGGAGTCGAGGCTCGGCTAGCTGTTCTGTCCGGGGACATCCTCGTGGGGCGCGCGGATTCGCTCGCGCGTGCCCCTGGGGAACGGATGATGGCCAGAACACGCCGCTCCGGAGTGATCGCCGATCCGTTCATAGGCTCATCGAACGGTGCCCATACAGGCTTGTGCGGCACAATGGCCCCTGCCCGAAGCAGGTCCCACCCCCCAGTGACGGAATCGGCGTGATGAGCAAGACGACAGTGAAGGACGTCTCCACCGTGGCGGAGTCCGCGCCGGACGGCAGCACCCGCACCCCGCGCACCGAGGGCGGCAGCCGGGCTTTCGCGCTGCTGCTGGTGATTACGGGCGCGGCCGGTCTCCTCGCCGCCTGGGTCATCACGATCGACAAGCAGAAGCTGCTCGAGGCCAAGGTCGCCGGGACGACCTACACGCCGGGCTGCAGCCTCAACCCCGTCGTCTCCTGCGGCAACATCATGGAGAGCGACCAGGCCTCCGCCTTCGGCTTCCCCAACCCGATGCTCGGCCTCGTCGCCTACGGCATCGTCATCTGTGTCGGCATGAGCCTGCTCGCCCGTGCCACCTACCCGCGCTGGTACTGGCTCACCTTCAACGCGGGCTGCCTGTTCGGCGTCGGCTTCGTCTCCTGGCTGCAGTTCCAGTCCCTGTACCGGATCAACTCGCTGTGCCTGTGGTGCTGCCTGGCCTGGGTCGCCACGATCCTGATGTTCTGGTACGTGACCTCCTTCAACGTCCGCAAGGGCTTCCTGCCCGCGCCGAACTGGCTGCGCGGCTTCTTCGGCGAGTTCACCTGGGTCCTGCCGGTGCTGCACATCGGCATCATCGGCATGATGATCCTCACCCGCTGGTGGGACTTCTGGACCAGCTGACAGCACCCGTCGCTTTGTCAGTCCGTTGATTTAGGGTTCAAGGCGTGGAGCCCGATCTGTTCACCGCCGCAGCCGAAGAACGCCAGGAGAAGGACCCGACCGGCAGTCCCCTCGCCGTGCGGATGCGCCCGCGCACCCTCGACGAGCTCGTGGGCCAGCAGCACCTGCTCAAGCCCGGATCCCCCCTGCGCCGCCTGGTCGGCGAGGGCGCGTCCGGCCCCGCGGGGCCGTCCTCGGTCATCCTCTGGGGCCCGCCGGGCACCGGCAAGACCACCCTGGCGTACGTCGTCTCCAAGGCCACCAACAAGCGGTTCGTGGAGCTGTCGGCGATCACCGCGGGCGTCAAGGAGGTCCGCGCGGTCATCGACGGCGCCCGCCGCGCCGTCGGCGGCTACGGCAAGGAGACCGTCCTCTTCCTCGACGAGATCCACCGCTTCAGCAAGGCCCAGCAGGACTCCCTGCTCCCGGCCGTCGAGAACCGCTGGGTCACCCTGATCGCCGCCACCACCGAGAACCCGTACTTCTCGGTGATCTCCCCGCTGCTCTCCCGCTCCCTCCTGCTCACCCTCGAACCCCTCACCGACGACGACGTCCGGGGCCTGCTGCGCCGCGCCCTGTCCGACGAGCGGGGCCTCAAGGGCTCCCTCGCCCTCCCCGAGGACACCGAGGAGCACCTGCTGCGCATCGCCGGCGGAGACGCCCGGCGCGCGCTGACCGCGCTGGAGGCCGCCGCCGGGGCCGCGCTCGACAAGGGCGAGACGGAGATCGGCCTGACCACGCTGGAAGAGACGGTCGACCGGGCCGCGGTGAAGTACGACCGCGACGGCGACCAGCACTACGACGTCGCCAGCGCCCTGATCAAGTCCATCCGCGGCTCCGACGTCGACGCCGCCCTGCACTACCTGGCCCGGATGATCGAGGCAGGCGAGGACCCCCGCTTCATCGCCCGGCGCCTGATGATCTCCGCCAGCGAGGACATCGGCCTCGCCGATCCGAACGCGCTGCCGACAGCCGTCGCCGCCGCCCAGGCCGTCGCCATGATCGGCTTCCCCGAGGCCGCCCTCACCCTCAGCCACGCCACCATCGCCCTGGCGCTGGCCCCCAAGTCCAACGCGGCGACCACCGCCATCGGCGCCGCCCTGGACGACGTGCGCAAGGGCCACACCGGCCCGGTCCCCGCGCACCTGCGCGACGGCCACTACAAGGGCGCCGGCAAGCTGGGGCACGGCCAGGGGTACGTGTACCCGCACGACCTGCCCGAGGGGATCGCCGCCCAGCAGTACGCGCCGGACGGACTCAAGGACCGGACGTACTACACGCCGACCCGGCACGGCGCCGAGGCCCGGTACGCGGACGCCGTGGAGTGGACCCGCGGGCACCTCGGTCGCAAGCCGTCCTGAGCAGCCTGTAGAATCGCCCGGAGTGCCGAGTCCCGTGCCGTCAGAACGGGACAACCGGCCGGAACCCTCCGGGGTTCCAGGAGCGTCGCGCACCGTCGATCGGTGTCGCGGGCAGCCCACCACCACCCGGCTTCCGGGAGCGGTCGGTGGGCCACTCGCGTGCTGCACGTATGTGCCCAGACCAGGGGAGCGGCTGCCCGACAGGTCCGTCAGCGGACCCGACGGGTTTCCCCGGCTGCGGATTGCGACCTCCCACAACCCTGACAAGCCGGAAACTAGAGAAGAGACACACACAGTGGCGAACCAGTCCCGCCCCAAGGTCAAGAAGTCGCGTGCCCTCGGCATCGCGCTGACCCCGAAGGCCGTCAAGTACTTCGAGGCCCGCCCCTACCCGCCGGGCGAGCACGGCCGCGGCCGCAAGCAGAACTCGGACTACAAGGTCCGTCTGCTCGAGAAGCAGCGTCTGCGCGCGCAGTACGACCTCAGCGAGCGCCAGCTCGTCCGCGCCTACGAGCGTGCCTCCAAGACCAACATGAAGACCGGCGAGGCCCTGGTCATCGAGCTCGAGCGCCGTCTCGACGCGCTGGTCCTGCGTTCGGGCATCGCCCGCACGATCTACCAGGCCCGCCAGATGGTCGTCCACGGCCACATCCAGGTCAACGGCCAGAAGGTCGACAAGCCGTCCTTCCGCGTCCGCCCGGACGACGTGGTGCAGGTGCGCGAGCGCTCCAAGGAGAAGACGCTCTTCACCATCGCCCGCGAGGGCGGCTTCGCCCCCGACGGCGAGACCCCGCGCTACCTCCAGGTGAACCTCAAGGCCCTGGCGTTCCGCCTGGACCGTGAGCCGAACCGCAAGGAGATCCCGGTGATCTGCGACGAGCAGCTCGTCGTCGAGTACTACGCCCGCTGATCCCAGCCCCGGCGCAGTACACCCGCGGTACTCAGCCCGCCGTCTCCCCGCCCTTCCCGGTGGGCGAGGCGGCGGGCTTCGCCGTGCGGGCACCCGGAGCGGCCCGCCCCCCGGCCGCCGTGCGCGGCGCCGGCAGCGAGGCAGGCGCCCCGGGCCGGCGCAGCGCACGCGCCACCGCCTCCCGGCGGCCGAGCCGCGCCCCGTGCCGTACGCACTGCTCGTACCGCTCGTCGCCCAGCTGGTCCCGAGCCGCCGCCTCGCACAGCTCGTGCGGCGCGTTGTAGTGCGCCGACCCGAACAGCGGCAGCCCCACCGACGGCCACATCCGCGCCGCCGCACCCTGCAGCACCGCCGCCTCCGCCGCGTCGCCCTCCGCCACCGTGACCAGGGCGAGGAGCTCCACCGCCAGCACCGACCCCAGCTGGTCGCGGAAGCGGTGCGCCCCGCCCAGACAGTCGGCCAGCAGCTCGCGGGCGCGCACCGGTTCGCCGTCGCTCCAGGCCGCGTAGGCCAGGACGTACAGGGCGTAGCCCCGGGCCCAGCGCTCGCCGTGGTCCTCGCACACCTGGCGCACGTCCTCGCACAGACACACCGCGTCCGGCAGATCGCCCTGGAACGCCCGGGCCATCGCCAGCTCCACCTGGCCCATCAGGACGTTGCTGTTCAGCTCGCCGATCTCCCGGTAGCGGTGCAGCGCGGAGCGCAGCAGCGTCTCCGCGCGCGGCAGGTCGTCCGTCACCAGTGCCAGACAGCCGGTGCGGTGCTCCGCGTACGCCACCGCCGTCGGGTTCCCCGAGCACTCCGCCTCCTCGCGGCACTCCTGGAGCGCCCCGAGCGCGCGCACCGTGTCGCCCTGCAGGATCGCCACGTACGCGAGCACCCACAGCGCCTTCAGCCGGGACTGCTCGCCCGCCGTCGGCTCCGCGTCCAGCCGCACCGCCTGCTCCAGCCAGTGGCGCCCCTCCGAGAGCCGCCCGCAGCCGACCCAGTGGAACCACAGGGCGCCCGCCAGATACTGGCCCAGGTGCCCGCCGTCCGGCTCGCCCAGGCAGTGCTCCAGGGCGCTGCGCAGATTCGGCAGCTCGGCGTCCACCCGCGCGGCGACCTCGCCCTGGCGCGGCGAGAACCACTCCAGCTCGCACCAGGTCGCCAGGCCCACGTACCAGTCCCGGTGCCGCCGCCGCAGCCGGTCCGCGTCACCGGCCGCCGCCAGCCAGTCGGCGCCGTACGCCCGCACCGTGCCGAGCATCCGGTAGCGCACCCCGGCCGGGGACTCCTCGCGGTTCAGCACTGACTGGGCGAGCAGTGCGGACAGCACGTCGAGCACCTCGTCGGCCGGCAGCCCGTCCCCGCTGCACACGTACTCGGCGGCCTCCAGGTCGAACGGCCCGGCGAACACCGACAGCCGCGCCCACAGCAGCCGCTCGGGCGGCGTGCACAGCTCGTGGCTCCAGCCGATCGCCGTACGCAGCGTCCGGTGCCGGGGCAGCGCGGTGCGGTCCCCGCCCGCCAGCAGCCGGAACCGGTCGTCGAGCCGGCGCAGCACCTGCCCCGGCGACAGCGCGCCCAGGCGCCCCGCCGCCAGCTCGATCGCCAGCGGAATCCCGTCCAGACGCCGGCACAGCTCGCGCACCTCCCGCTGGTCGGCGTCCGGGTCGTCGTCGAAGCCGCAGGTGACGTGGAGCTGCCCGGCCCGTACCGTCAGCAGCTCCACGGCCTCCTCCGTGCTCAGCGGCGCCAGCGGAACCAGCCGCTCCCCGGCCGCGTCCAGCGGCCTGCGCCCCACGGCCAGCACCCGGAGTCCCGGAGCGCGGCCCAGCAGGTCGGTCACCAGCGACGCGCAGGCGTCCACCAGGTGCTCGACCCCGTCCAGGACCAGCAGCAGCTCCCGCTCGGCCAGGTGCGCCAGCAGCGTCTCGCGCGGCAGCCGGGTCGTGTGGTCGGTCAGGCCGAGCGCCTCCACGACCGCGTAGTCGACGAACTCCTCGTCGCGCACCGGCGCCAGCTGCACCCGCCACACCCCGTCCCGGGGCGAGCGGCGCGCGGCCGCCCGCGCGGCCAGCCGGGACTTGCCCACGCCGCCGGTCCCGGTGACGGTCACCAGCCGGGCCGAGTCCAGCGCCCCGGCCAGCTCCGCGAGTTCCGTCGCTCTGCCCACGAAGGAGTCGAGCTCCAGCGGTAGATTGCCGTGCGGGATGCCGTCGCGCCGAAGGTCTCGCATGAAACACGGAGCGTACTGAACCGTATTCACTCCGTACAATCGCTTCGCGCGACTCGGCCGGACCGCGCCGCGCGCGACGGGGAATCCGGTACGGAGCCCCGCGCCCGGCGCGATAGGCTCGGTGCACGACTTTCCCGATGTTCAAGGCACGTCTTTCAGGGAGCGGGTGCACACAGTGTCCGGTGGCGAGGTGGCCGGGATCCTGGTGGCCGTCTTCTGGGCGATCCTGGTCTCCTTCCTCGCCGTCGCACTGGCGAGGCTGGCCCAGACGCTCAGGACGACCACCAAACTCGTGGCGGACGTGACCGACCAGGCCGTCCCGCTGCTGGCCGACGCCTCGGCGGCGGTGCGCAGCGCGCAGACCCAGATCGACCGGGTCGACGCGATCGCCTCCGACGTCCAGGAGGTCACCTCGAACGCCTCCGCGCTGTCCACCACCGTGGCCTCCACCTTCGGCGGCCCGCTGGTCAAGGTCGCGGCGTTCGGATACGGCGTGCGCCGGGCACTCGGCGGTCGCAAGGAGGACATGTCCGCCCCCGCCGACCGGGCGCGGCGCACCGTGATCGTGGGCCGTACGCTCCCGGCCGCGCGGCGGACGAAGCGGAAGAAGGGCTGACCGAGGGATGTTCCGCCGTACGTTCTGGTTCGGCACCGGCGTGGCCGCCGGTGTGTGGGCCACCACCAAGGTCAACCGGAAGCTCAAGCAGCTCACCCCCGACAGCCTCGCCGCCACCGCGGCGAACAAGGCGCTCGACGTGGGCGTCCGGGTCAGGGACCGCGCGGTGGGCTTCGCGCTCGACGTCCGCGACAACATGGCCCAGCGGGAGGCCGAACTGGACGACGCGCTGGGCCTGAACGCCCCCGTCGAACCCGAACTCCCCGCCCCCCGGCGTCGCCACGCCATCGAGAACAGCAACAGCAGCAACCCGAAGTACGTCGTCGACGACAGGACGACCTACTCGTACAACCGGAATGAGGACCACTGATGGAGTCGGCCGAGATTCGTCGCCGCTGGTTGAGCTTCTTCGAGGAGCGCGGTCACACCGTCGTCCCTTCGGCGTCGCTCATCGCGGACGACCCGACTCTGCTCCTCGTCCCGGCCGGCATGGTGCCCTTCAAGCCCTACTTCCTGGGTGAGGTCAAGCCGCCCTTCGACCGCGCCACCAGCGTCCAGAAGTGCGTGCGCACACCGGACATCGAAGAGGTCGGCAAGACCACCCGGCACGGCACGTTCTTCCAGATGTGCGGCAACTTCTCCTTCGGCGACTACTTCAAGGAAGGCGCCATCAAGTACGCCTGGGAGCTGCTCACCAGCCCTCAGGACAAGGGCGGTTACGGCCTCGACCCCGAGCGCCTGTGGATCACCGTCTACCAGGACGACGACGAGGCCGAGCGCATCTGGCACGACGTCGTGGGCGTCCCCTCCGAGCGCATCCAGCGCCTCGGCAAGAAGGACAACTACTGGTCCATGGGCGTCCCCGGCCCCTGCGGCCCCTGCTCCGAGATCAACTACGACCGCGGCCCCGAGTTCGGCGTCGAGGGCGGCCCCGCCGTCAACGACGAGCGGTACGTGGAGATCTGGAACCTCGTCTTCATGCAGTACGAGCGGGGCGAGGGCATCGGCAAGGAGGAGTTCGAGATCCTCGGCGAGCTGCCGAGCAAGAACATCGACACCGGCCTCGGCCTGGAACGCCTCGCCATGATTCTGCAGGGCGTGCAGAACATGTACGAGATCGACACCTCCATGGCCGTCATCAACAAGGCCACCGAACTGACCGGCGTGGCCTACGGCGACGCCCAGGCCTCGGACGTCTCGCTGCGCGTGGTCACCGACCACATGCGCACCTCCGTGATGCTCATCGGCGACGGTGTGACCCCGGGCAACGAGGGCCGCGGCTACGTGCTGCGCCGCATCATGCGCCGCGCCATCCGCAACATGAGGCTCCTCGGTGCCACCGGACCGGTCGTCAAGGACCTGATCGACGTCGTGATCGGCATGATGGGGCAGCAGTACCCCGAGCTGATCACCGACCGCGAGCGGATCGAGAAGGTCGCCCTCGCCGAGGAGAACGCCTTCCTGAAGACGCTGAAGGCCGGCACCAACATCCTCGACACCGCCGTCAGCGACACCAAGGCCTCCGGCGGCACCGTCCTCGCCGGCGACAAGGCGTTCCTGCTCCACGACACCTGGGGCTTCCCGATCGACCTCACCCTGGAGATGGCCGCCGAGCAGGGGCTGTCCGTGGACGAGGACGGCTTCCGGCGCCTGATGAAGGAGCAGCGGGAGCGCGCCAAGGCCGACGCCCAGGCCAAGAAGACCGGCCACGCCGGTGCCGGTGCCTACCGGGAGATCGCCGACAAGGCAGGCGCCACCGACTTCGTCGGCTACACCGACACCGAGAGCGAGTCCACGATCGTCGGCATCCTCGTCGACGGCGCCTCCTCCCCGGCCGCCACCGAGGGCGACGAGGTCGAGATCGTCCTGGACCGCACCCCGTTCTACGCCGAGGGCGGCGGCCAGATCGGCGACACCGGCCGGATCCGGGTCGACACCGGCGCCGTGATCGAGGTCCGCGACTGCCAGAAGCCGGTGCCGGGCGTCTACGTCCACAAGGGCGTCGTCCAGGTCGGCGAGGTCACCGTCGGTGCCAAGGCCCAGGCCTCGATCGACGACCGCCGCCGCAAGGCCATCGCCCGCGCCCACTCGGCCACCCACCTCACCCACCAGGCGCTGCGCGACGCCCTCGGCCCGACGGCCGCGCAGGCCGGTTCCGAGAACCAGCCCGGCCGCTTCCGCTTCGACTTCGGTTCGCCGTCCGCCGTGCCGACGGCCGTGATGACCGACGTCGAGCAGAAGATCAACGAGGTGCTCGCCCGCGACCTGGACGTGCGCGCCGACGTCATGGGCATCGACGAGGCCAAGAAGCAGGGCGCCATCGCCGAGTTCGGCGAGAAGTACGGCGAGCGCGTGCGCGTCGTCACCATCGGCGACTTCTCCAAGGAGCTGTGCGGCGGCACCCACGTGCACAACACCGCCCAGCTCGGCCTGGTCAAGCTGCTCGGCGAGTCCTCCATCGGCTCCGGAGTGCGCCGCATCGAGGCCCTGGTCGGCGTGGACGCCTACCACTTCCTCGCCCGCGAGCACACGGTCGTCGCCCAGCTCCAGGAGCTGATGAAGGGCCGCCCGGAGGAACTGCCGGAGAAGGTCTCCGCGATGCTCGGCAAGCTGAAGGACGCCGAGAAGGAGATCGAGAAGTTCCGCGCCGAGAAGGTCCTCCAGGCGGCCGGCTCGCTCGCCGACTCCGCCAAGGACGTGCGCGGCGTGGCCCTCGTGACCGGCCAGGTCCCCGACGGCACCACCGCCGACGACCTGCGCAAGCTGGTCCTCGACGTGCGCGGGCGCATCCAGGGCGGGAGGGCCGCGGTCGTGGCCCTGTTCACCACGGTGAACGGCAAGCCCCTCACGGTCATCGCCACCAACGAGGCCGCCCGCGAGCGCGGCCTCAAGGCCGGTGACCTGGTGCGCACCGCAGCCAAGACCCTCGGCGGCGGCGGTGGCGGCAAGCCGGACGTCGCCCAGGGCGGCGGCCAGAACCCGGCCGCCATCGGCGACGCCGTCGACGCCGTCGAGCGCCTCGTGGCGGACTCGGCCAAGTGAGCACGCCGGAGAACGACCGGGCGGACGGCCCGGCGCTGCGCCGCGGCCGTCGCCTGGCGATCGACGTCGGCGACGCCCGCATCGGGGTCGCGTCCTGCGACCCCGACGGCATCCTCGCCACCCCGGTGGAGACCGTCCCCGGCCGCGATGTCCCGGCGGCGCACCGGCGCCTGCGACAGCTGGTCGCGGAGTACGAGCCCATCGAGGTCGTCGTCGGCCTCCCGCGCTCCCTCAAGGGGGGCGAGGGCCCGGCCGCGGCCAAGGTCAGGCGCTTCACACAGGAGCTGGCCCGCGGCATCGCACCGGTCCCGGTCCGGCTCGTCGACGAGCGGATGACGACGGTCACCGCCAGTCAGGGGCTGCGCGCCTCCGGGGTGAAGTCCAAGAAGGGCCGGTCCGTCATCGACCAGGCCGCCGCCGTGATCATCCTCCAGCAGGCACTGGAATCCGAACGGGTGTCAGGCAGGCCACCCGGCGAGGGCGTCGAAGTGGTCATCTGATCGCGGTACGGTAACGTTCCGCGCGATGCGGAGGCATTCGAACAGCCACCGCACAGCAAGAGGCGGAACGGAAGCGGGCCCTTCGGCACAGGTCGCGCCCCCCGTCGCCTCGCGGCTCTAGGGGATCGATGACTGAGTATGGCCGGGGCCCAGGCTCCGAACCGTGGCATCCCGAGGACCCGTTGTACGGGGACGGCGGATGGGGCGGACAGCAGGCCCACGCGGGCCAGCAGTCCCCCTACGGCGGCCAGCCGCAGCAGTATCCGGAGCAGCAGGCGCAGCAGCAGTACGCCGACTGGAGCAACGGCGGCCAGCCGTCCTACGGCGGCCAGCCGTCCTACGGCGGCGGGCAGCCCTCGTACGACCAGTACGGCCACCAGCACCCCGAGCCGCAGTACGACCAGTACGGCAACCAGTACGACCAGCACCAGTACGGTCAGCAGCAGTACGACCAGCAGTACGCGCCCCAGGCCCAGCCGCAGCAGGGTTACGAGGACGGCGGCTGGGGCGGCGGCAGCCAGCCGCAGGCGCACTACCCGGCCGACCCGTCCGACCCCTACGGACCGCAGGCGGGCGGCTACGGCGCCGAACAACCCGACCTGTACGGCACCCCCGAGGCGTACCCACCGCCGGAGCCGCCCACCCGCCGGCGCGCCGAACCCGAGCCGCAGCGCACCGACTGGGACCCCGGACCGGACGAGGGGGAGCACGCCTTCTTCGCGGGCGGCGACGGTGACGACGACGCGCCGGACGACGGACGCAGGGACCGCGGGGACCGCAGGACCCGGGGCGGCGGCAAGCCCAAGAAGCGCCGCAGCGGATGCGCCTGCCTGGTGGTCTGCCTGGTGCTCGGTGGCGGCGTGGCCGGTGTCGGATATTTCGGGTACCAGTTCTACCAGGATCGTTTCGGCGCGGCCCCGGACTTCGCGGGCGACGGCAACGGCGAGCAGGTCACCGTCACCATTCCCAAGGGCGCGGGCGGCTCCACGATCGGCCAGGAGCTCAAACGGCAGGGTGTGGTGAAGAGCGTCGACGCCTTCATCGCCGCCCAGCAGAGCAACCCGCGAGGCAAGAGCATCCAGGACGGCGTGTACACGCTGCAGAAGGAGATGTCGGCCGAGAGCGCGGTCGAACTCCTGCTCAGTCCGAAGAGCCGCAGCAACCTGATCATCGCCGAGGGCAGGCGCAACGCCGACATCTACGAGCTCATCGACAAGCGCCTCGAGGTGAAGGCGGGCACCACCGCCCAGGTGGCCAAGTCCGAGTACAAGAACCTCGGCCTGCCCGAATGGGCACTGAACCACGAGGACGTCAAGGACCCCCTGGAGGGCTTCCTCTACCCGTCCAGCTACTCGGCCGCCAAGGGGCAGAAGCCCGAGGACGTGCTCAAGCAGATGGTGACGCGGGCCACCGCGAAGTACGAGGAACTGGGCCTCGAAAAGAAGGCCGAAGGTCTGGGGCTGGAAGGGCCGTGGCAACTGCTCACCGTCGCCAGCCTCGTCCAGGCCGAGGGGCGGAGCCACGAGGACTTCCGCAAGATGGCCGAGGTCATCTACAACCGCCTCACGCCGGGCAACGCACAGACCAACGGGATGCTGGAGTTCGACTCGACGTACAACTACGTCAAGAACCAGAGCAAGATCGACCTGTCCCTCAAGGAACTGCGCAACTACGACAATCCGTACAACACCTACTACCACAAGGGTCTGCCGCCCGGCCCGATCAGCAATCCCGGCGAGGAGGCGCTGAAGGGCGCCCTCGCCCCGACCGACGACGGTTGGTACTACTTCATCTCGCGCGACGGCAAGACGAGCGAGTTCACCAAGACCAACGCGGAACACCAGAAGTTGGTCGACGAGTGGGAAGCCTCGAAGAACCAATGACGCCCGCACCCCGCCGAGCCGCCGTTCTCGGCTCGCCCATCGCCCACTCCCTCTCCCCGGTGCTGCACCGTGCCGCCTACGCGGAGCTGGGCCTCGCGGACTGGACGTACGACCGTTTCGACGTCGACGAGTCGGCGCTGCCCGGCTTCTTCGCGGAGCTGGGCCCCGAGTGGGCGGGGCTGTCGCTGACCATGCCGCTCAAACGGGCGGTGATCCCGCTGCTCGACGGCATCAGCGAGACGGCGGCCTCCGTGGACGCGGTCAACACGGTCGTCTTCACCGAGGACGGCCGCAGGACCGGCGACAACACCGACATCCCCGGGATCGTCGCCGCCCTGCGCGAGCACGGTGTCGAGAAGGTCGAGACCGCCGCCGTCCTCGGCGCCGGCGCCACCGCGTCCTCCGCGCTGGCCGCACTGGCCCGGATCTGCACCGGTGAGGTCTCCGTCTACGTCCGCAGCGAGGCGCGCGCCGCCGAGATGCGGGGCTGGGCCGAGCGGCTGGACGTCGAGGTGCGCATCGCCGACTGGTCGGACGCCGAGGAGGCGCTGCGCGCCCCGCTGGTCGTGGCCACCACCCCGGCCGGCGCCACCGACGCGCTCGCCGCCGCCGTCCCCGAGCGGCCCGCCACCCTCTTCGACGTGCTCTACGACCCGTGGCCCACCGCGCTCGCGGCCCGCTGGTCGGCGTCCGGCGGTGCCGTCGTCAGCGGGCTCGACCTGCTGCTCCACCAAGCGGTGCTCCAGGTGGAGCAGATGACCGGCCGGGCACCGGCGCCGCTGGCCGCCATGCGAAAAGCGGGGGAGCAAGCGCTCGCGGACCGCTAGTATCCGTCCGGTTCCGCAGGGGGCGGGACGGGAGGGGACGACGATCCATGTACACCGGCGTGCCGCTGGCCTCCGCCAAGAGCCAGATGTTCGAGGCCGTCCTGGGCTTCCTGCCCGACTGGGTGCAGATCACGGTGCTCGCCCTGATCGTGCTCGCCGTCGTCGCGAGCTGGGTGGTCAGGGCGAAGCGCGGGATCGCCAGGCGGCGCGCGAGGCGCAGGGCACAGGCGCTGCCCGGGACGGCCCCCTACGGCCAGGGCACGGGCGCCGACCACCTGGGACCCTACGCGCCGCCCCGCCCGGAGGAGCGCGGCGCCGACTTCCTCGGCCCCTACGCCCCGGCGCGGCGGCAGGAGAGCGGCGCGGACTTCCTCGGTTCCCACGCTCCATCGCCCCAGCAGGGCAACCCTCCCGCCTGACGCCGCCGGAGTCCGCCCGTCCGTCCGGCAGATGGACCGGCGACCGGGTGCTGCGGCCGGACGTGGGAGGATCGGAGGCGGCGGACCGGGGCCGCGCACCCGGTCGGACCGTCGCGTACGCGCAGCAGACGTGTACGCGGGGCATACCGGGGCGCGAGCACTGAGGAGCACCGTTGAGCAGGTTGCGCTGGCTGACCGCGGGGGAGTCCCACGGTCCCGCACTCGTCGCGACGCTGGAGGGACTGCCCGCCGGCGTACCGATCACCACCGACATGGTGGCGGACCACCTGGCGAGGCGGCGGCTCGGCTACGGTCGCGGTGCGCGGATGAAGTTCGAGCGCGACGAGGTCACCTTCCTCGGCGGGGTCCGGCACGGTCTGACCATGGGCTCCCCGGTCGCGGTCATGATCGGCAACACCGAGTGGCCCAAGTGGGAACAGGTCATGGCGGCCGACCCGGTCGACCCGGAGGTGCTGGCCGGCCTCGCGCGCAACGCCCCGCTGACCCGGCCGCGCCCCGGCCACGCGGACCTCGCCGGCATGCAGAAGTACGGCTTCGACGAGGCCCGTCCGGTCCTGGAGCGCGCCTCGGCGCGTGAGACGGCGGCCCGCGTGGCGCTGGGCGCGGTGGCCCGGTCGTACCTGAAGGAGACGACCGGGATCGAGATCGTCAGCCACGTCGTCGAACTGGCCTCGGCGAAGGCGCCGCACGGCGTGTACCCGACGCCGGACGACGTCGAGCGGCTGGACGCCGACCCCGTGCGCTGCCTGGACGCGGACGCGTCGGAGGCGATGGTCGCCGAGATCGACCAGGCCCACAAGGACGGCGACACCCTCGGCGGCGTCGTCGAGATCCTCGCCTACGGCGTGCCGGTCGGCCTCGGCTCGCACGTCCACTGGGACCGCAAGCTCGACGCGCGGCTCGCGGGTGCCCTCATGGGCATCCAGGCGATCAAGGGCGTAGAGATCGGCGACGGCTTCGAACTGGCCCGTGTGCCCGGCTCCCAGGCACACGACGAGATCGTGAGCACGCCCGACGGCATCCGCCGGGTCTCCGGCCGCTCCGGCGGCACCGAGGGCGGCCTCACCACCGGTGAGCTGCTGCGGGTGCGCGCCGCGATGAAGCCGATCGCGACCGTGCCGCGCGCTCTGAAGACCGTGGACGTGACCACCGGCGAGGCCGCGCAGGCCCACCACCAGCGCTCCGACGTGTCCGCCGTGCCGGCCGCCGGAATCGTCGCCGAGGCCATGGTGGCCCTGGTCCTCGCCGACGCGGTGGCGGAGAAGTTCGGCGGCGACAGCGTGACCGAGACCCGCCGCAACGTGCGCTCCTACCTCGACAACCTGGCCATCCGATGAGCGCCCCGCTGATCGTCCTGGTCGGACCGATGGGAGTCGGCAAGTCCACCGTCGGGCAGCTGCTCGCCGAGCGGCTCGGCACCGGGTACCGGGACACGGACGAGGACATCGTCACCGCCCAGGGACGGGCCATCGCCGAGATCTTCGTCGACGAGGGCGAGGCCGCCTTCCGGGCCCTGGAGAAGGACGCCGTGCGCAGCGCGCTCGCCGGGCACGACGGCGTCCTCGCCCTCGGCGGCGGCGCGATCCTCGACGCCGACACGCGGGCGCTGCTCGCCGGACAGCGGGTCGTCTACCTCTCGATGGACGTCGAGGAGGCCGTCAAGCGCACCGGCCTGAACGCGGCGCGGCCGCTGCTCGCGGTCAACCCGCGCAAGCAGTGGCGCGAGCTGATGGAGGCCCGCCGGCACCTCTACGAGGAGGTCGCCACGGTCGTCGTGGCCACCGACGGCCGTACGCCCGAAGAAGTCGCCGAAGCCGCCCTAGACGCAGTGGAGTTGAAGGAAGCATGAGCGAGGCAGTCACCCGGATCCAGGTCGGCGGCACCACGGGGTCCGACCCCTACGAGGTCCTGGTGGGCCGTCAGCTCCTGGGCGAGCTGGGCGGCCTGATCGGTGCCAGGGCGAAGCGGGTCGCGGTGATCCACCCCGAGGCGCTCGCCGAGACCGGTGACGCGCTGCGCGCCGACCTCGCCGAGCAGGGCTACGAGGCGGTCGCCATCCAGGTGCCCAACGCCGAGGAGGCCAAGACCGCCGAGGTCGCCGCGTACTGCTGGAAGGCGCTCGGCCAGTCCGGCTTCACCCGCACCGACGTCATCGTCGGCGTCGGCGGCGGCGCCAGCACCGACCTGGCCGGATTCGTGGCCGCCACCTGGCTGCGCGGGGTGCGCTGGATCGCCGTGCCCACCACCGTGCTGGCCATGGTGGACGCCGCCGTCGGCGGCAAGACCGGCATCAACACCGCCGAGGGCAAGAACCTCGTCGGCGCCTTCCACCCGCCCGCCGGTGTCCTGTGCGACCTGGCCGCCCTGGACTCGCTCCCGGTCAACGACTACGTCTCCGGCCTGGCCGAGGTCATCAAGGCCGGCTTCATCGCCGACCCGGCGATCCTGGACCTGATCGAGTCCGACCCGCAGGCCGCGCGCACCCCGGCCGGACCGCACACCGCCGAGCTGATCGTGCGCTCCATCAAGGTCAAGGCGGAGGTCGTCTCCTCCGACCTCAAGGAGGCGGGCCTGCGGGAGATCCTCAACTACGGCCACACCCTCGGCCACGCCATCGAGAAGAACGAGCGCTACAAGTGGCGCCACGGCGCCGCCGTCTCCGTCGGCATGCACTTCGCCGCCGAACTGGGCCGCCTGGCGGGCCGGCTGGACGACGCCACCGCGGACCGCCACCGCAGCATCCTGGAGGCCGTCGGGCTGCCGCTGCACTACCGCTACGACCAGTGGCCCAAGCTGGTCGAGAACATGAAGGTCGACAAGAAGTCCCGCGGCGACCTGCTGCGCTTCATCGTCCTGGACGGGCTCGCCAAGCCCACCGTCCTCGAGGGCCCCGACCCGGCCGTCCTCCTCGCCGCCTACGGCGAGGTGGGTGAGTAGTACCCGGGTGTGCCCTTCCGTCCGATTCGCCCTGCCGGACGGGCACTTCGGACCGCCCCCGGCCGTTCACCAAACGACGGCCGGGGGCGGTACCGTTCGGTAGCAGGACGGCGGACTCCCTCCCCGCCGCCAGCGCCCATCGCCTGCCTGTACGAGACGGAGTGGCACCGGATGCAGCACCCAGTGGGTTCTCCGCTGCCGCCGCCCCACCAGCCGGGGCACGGACCCGCCCTCGGCTGGTCCCCGGCCGCACACCACCCTGGCTCCCCCCAGGGACCCGCCCCCGTACCGCCCCAGGTGCCGGGACACCCCATGGCACCGCGCCAGGCCCCGGCCCCACACCCGGCGCCCGGTCCAGCGCCGCATCAGCCGGCCCCCGCGCCCGCCCCGCATCAGCCGGCGCCCGCGCCGGGACCGCACCACCCGGGTCCCGCTCCCGCGTCGGAGACCACCGGCCACGTGTCGTTGCCCCCCGGCGGTCCGGTGGCCGTGCCCAGCGTGCCCTCCGCCACGGCCGCCGCGCCCGACCCCACCACGACCACCCTCGCGGTGCTGCTCATCGGCCCGGCGGGTGCGGGCAAGACCAGTGTGGCCAAGTACTGGGCCGACCACCGCAGGGTCCCGACCGCGCACATCAGCCTCGACGACGTCCGCGAATGGGTCCGCTCCGGTTTCGCCGACCCCCAGACCGGGTGGAACGAACACTCGGAGGCGCAGTACCGCCTCGCCCGCCGCACCTGCGGCTTCTCCGCGCGCAACTTCCTGGCCAACGGGATCTCCTGCATCCTCGACGACGCGGTCTTCCCGGACCGCCCGGTCGTCGGCCTCGGCGGCTGGAAGCGCCATGTCGGACCCGGCCTGCTCCCGGTCGTCCTCCTGCCCGGCCTGGACATCGTCCTGGAGCGCAACGCCGAACGCAGCGGCAACCGACGCCTCACCGACGAGGAGGTCGCCCGCATTCACGGCCGCATGGCCGGCTGGTACGGCTCGGGCCTCCCCATCATCGACAACTCCCAACTCGACATCCCGGAAACCGCCCACCTCCTCGACGAGGTCCTCTCCCGCTCCATAGCCAGCCCGCCGACCTGGTAGACGCCGCTCAGGTCAGCGCCTCAAAGGGGCGCGGGGCCGTATCGACATGCGGCTCCGCCGCGGGGGCGCGACCAGCCCCCACCGTCGGTCGGCCGCCAAGCAACACAACGCCCCACCGCGGGTCGGCCGCCAAGCAACACAACGCCCCACCCCGTCAGGCGCACCCCGCATCCCCGGGCCCCGCCCACTCGGCCCACCCAAGCGGCGCCCCCACCGGCGGAGCCATACGCTCGGCTCATGTCAGAGGTCTACGCGGCCCGCCGGACGCGCCTACGGGAACGCTGCAACGCGGGCGGCAGCGCGGCGGCGCTCGTCTCCCGGCCCGCCAACGTGCGCTATCTCGCGGGCGCGGCCCCGCACGGCGCCGTACTGCTGCTCGGCAGGACCGAGGACCTGCTGGTCTGCTCGGGCCCACCGGACGACCGGCCGGCCGAGGGCCGGCCCGACGAGTCGCTCCAGGTCCGCGCCCTGCCCGGCCCCGGTGGTGACCCGGCCGTCACGGCCACCGGCCTCGCCGCTGACCAGGGTGCCGAGTCCCTCGCCACTGAGGACCATCACCTCACCGTGGTCCGGCACCGGGCCATGTCCTCCGTCGCTCCCGGCCTGCGCCTGACGGACCTCGGTCAGGCCGTGGAGCAGCTCCGGGTCGTCAAGGACGAGGAGGAGATCTCCTGCCTGCGCATCGGCGCCGAGATCGCCGACCAGGCCCTCGGCGAGCTCCTGGAGTCCATCCTCGTCGGCCGCACCGAACGGCACCTCGCCCTGGAGCTGGAACGCCGCCTCGTCGACCACGGCGCCGACGGCCCCGCCTTCCCCACCTCCGTCGGCACCGGCCCCAACTCGGGGCGCCGCGGCCACCGGCCCACCGACCGAAGGGTCGAGGAGGGCGACTTCCTCTCCGTCTGCCTCGGTGCGACGTACCGTGGCTACCGCTGCGAGATCGGCCGTACGTTCGTCATCGGCACCTCGCCGGCCGACTGGCAGATCGAGTTGTACGACCTCGTCTTCTCCGCCCAGCGGGCCGGGCGTGAGGCCCTCGCACCCGGTGCGGCCTGCCGTGATGTGGACCGCGCCGCCCGCCAGGCACTGGACTCGGCGGGGTACGCGGAGAACCTTCCGGCACTCACCGGTCACGGTGTCGGACTCGAAATCGACGAGGACCCGCAGTTGGCCCCCGCGGCCATGGGTAAACTGGACGCTTGTGTGCCGGTCACCGTCGAACCGGGGGTCCACCTCCCGGGCCGGGGCGGGGTCCGGATCGATGACACGCTCGTCGTGCGCCCCGAGGCGGACGGCGGACCCGAGCTACTCACCATCACGACCAAGGAGCTGCTCGCGCTCTAGCCTCGCGCTGTGCGCGCAACCCCGAGGTCGTCCACGTCAGTCCAGTCCAGGAGATTCCCAAACCGTGGCTTCCACGAACGACCTCAAGAACGGCCTGGTGCTCAAGCTCGAAGGCGGCCAGCTCTGGTCCGTCGTCGAGTTCCAGCACGTCAAGCCCGGCAAGGGCCCGGCCTTCGTGCGCACCAAGCTGAAGAACGTGCTTTCCGGCAAGGTGGTCGACAAGACCTTCAACGCCGGCGTCAAGGTCGAGACGGCCACTGTCGACAAGCGTGACATGCAGTTCTCGTACATGGACGGCGACTACTTCGTCTTCATGGACATGGAGACGTACGACCAGCTGATGATCGACCGCAAGGTCGTCGGCGACGCCGCGAACTTCCTCGTCGAGGGCTTCGAGGCCACCGTGGCGCAGCACGAGGGCGAGGTGCTCTTCGTCGAGCTGCCCGCCGCCGTCGAGCTGACCATCCAGGAGACCGAGCCCGGCGTCCAGGGCGACCGCTCCACCGGCGGCACCAAGCCGGCCATCCTGGAGACCGGTCACCAGATCAACGTCCCGCTCTTCATCACCACCGGTGAGAAGATCAAGGTCGACACCCGTACGAGCGACTACCTCGGCCGGGTGAACAGCTAACCGTGGCTGCTCGCAACACGGCCCGCAAGCGCGCCTTCCAAATCCTCTTCGAGGGCGATCAGCGCGGCGCCGACGTCCTGACGGTGCTCGCCGACTGGGTCCGGCACTCCCGGTCCGACACCCGGCAGCCGCCGGTCAGCGAGTACACGATGGAGCTGGTCGAGGGCTACGCCGAGCGCGCGCAGCGCATCGACGAGCTGATCGCCCAGTACTCCGTCGACTGGACGCTCGACCGGATGCCGGTCGTCGACCGCAACATCCTGCGCCTGGGCGCGTACGAGCTGATCTGGGTCGACGAGACCCCGGACGCCGTCGTCCTGGACGAGATGGTGCAGCTGGCGAAGGAGTTCTCCACGGACGACTCGCCCGCGTTCGTCAACGGCCTGCTCGGCCGGCTGAAGGACCTGAAGTCCTCGCTGCGTCGGGACTAGCTCCGTGCGTGTCGCCCGTACGACATGCAGAAAACCGCCGGGGTGGCCGGAACCGCATGGTTCCGGCCACCCCGGCGGCACGTTTCTGCTGAGGCGGGCGAGGTCAGAGCTCCTCGTGGGACGCCACCGCGCGGCGCGCGTCCGCGTCCAGGACGCCCCAGCTGATCAGCTGCTCGGTGAGGACCGAGGGCGACTGGTCGTAGATGACGGCGAGCGTGCGCAGGTCGTCCTGGCGGATCGAGAGCACCTTGCCGTTGTAGTCACCGCGCTGGGACTGGATCGTCGCCGCGTAGCGCTGGAGCGGGCCCGCCTTCTCGGCCGGCACGGTGGCCAGCCGCTCCAGGTCCAGGACGAGCTTCGGCGGCGGCTCGGCGGCACCGCCGGGAGTGGTGCCCGGCAGCAGCTCCTGAACGGGAACGCCGTAGAAGTCCGCCAGCTCGGCGAGGCGCTGCACGGTCACGGCACGGTCGCCGCGCTCGTACGAGCCGACCACCACGGCCTTCCAGCGGCCCTGGGACTTCTCCTCGACACCGTGGAGGGAAAGGCCCTGCTGGGTGCGGATGGCCCGGAGCTTGGCCCCGAGCTGTTTGGCGTATTCGCTGGACATATGGCTCCCCGGACAAGGTGTCGACGCGGCAGGCTCTGTTGTCGGCCGCGCGGCTGGTAACTCACTGTGAGGTTACGCAGCGTTACTCTGCTGCGTCAAGCCGAATGGTCCGCACCGACTCTTCCGTGGTATTCGCCTTCCGTTGCTCCGAACGGGTGGCGGGAGTGCGGCAGAAGGGTGATGGGGGAGTGTCAGGGGGGCCGTCGGGGAGGTTCTGTGAGCCTGGTACCGTAGGTGGCGCAATTCCGACGTCCTTTAAGGTCCGTCCCGTGAGGCGGAGAAGGGGGTCCGTTTCGTATGGACAAGCAACAGGATCCGCAGTCCGAGGCCCGGCCCGTTCTGGAAGGGCCCGACATCGCGCGGGTGCTCACCCGCATCGCCCACGAGATCGTCGAACGCGCCAAGGGCGCCGACGACGTGGTGCTCCTCGGCATCCCGACCCGCGGCGTCTTCCTCGCCCGGCGGCTCGCCGACAAGCTGGAGCAGATCACCGAGCGCAAGATGCCGGTCGGCTCGCTCGACATCACCATGTACCGCGACGACCTGCGGATGCACCCGCCGCGCGCCCTGGCCCGCACCGAGATCCCCGGTGACGGCATCGACGGCCGCCTCGTCGTCCTCGTCGACGACGTGCTCTTCTCCGGCCGCACCGTCCGAGCCGCCCTCGACGCGCTGAACGACATCGGCCGCCCGCGCGCGGTGCAGCTCGCCGTCCTCGTCGACCGCGGCCACCGCGAACTGCCCATCCGCGCCGACTACGTCGGCAAGAACCTCCCGACGTCGCTGCGGGAGACGGTCAAGGTCCAGCTCGCCGAGGAGGACGGTCGCGACACCGTGCTGCTCGGTGCCAAGCCGGACACCCCGGGCGCCCACCCGTAGCAAGCGTTCCGCGTACACGCCCGCCCGTGCCGTACGCCTGCTCGGCGCGCCGCCGCACGCGCCCGGCCGCCCGAATTATCCCGCTCTTCCGCATGAATCGCCCTACGGAGCCTGACAGATGCAGCGTCATCTCATCTCGGCCGCCGACCTCACCCGCGACGACGCCGTCCTGATCCTCGACACCGCCGAGGAGATGGCCCGGGTCGCGGACCGGCCGATCAAGAAACTGCCCACCCTGCGCGGCCGTACCGTCGTCAACCTCTTCTTCGAGGACTCCACCCGGACCCGGATCTCCTTCGAGGCCGCCGAGAAGCGCCTGTCCGCGGACGTCATCAACTTCACCGCCAAGGGCTCCAGCGTCTCCAAGGGCGAGTCCCTCAAGGACACCGCCCAGACCCTGGAGGCCATGGGCGTCGACGCCGTCGTCATCCGGCACAGCGCCTCCGGCGCCCCCTACCGCCTGGCCACCTCCGGCTGGATCGACGCCCACGTCGTCAACGCCGGCGACGGCACCCACCAGCACCCCACCCAGGCCCTGCTGGACGCCTTCACCATGCGCCGCCGCCTGGTCGGTCCCGACGCCGGCCTCGGCAAGGACCTCGACGGCCGCCGCGTCACCCTGGTCGGCGACATCCTGCACAGCCGCGTCGCCCGCTCCAACGTCGACCTGCTGCACACCCTCGGCGCCCAGGTCACCCTCGTCGCCCCGCCCACCCTGCTGCCGGTCGGCGTCGAGACCTGGCCCTGCGAGGTCTCCTACGATCTCGACTCGACGCTGACCAAGTCCGACGCGGTGATGCTGCTGCGCGTGCAGCGCGAGCGCATGAACGCCGCGTTCTTCCCCACCGAGCGCGAGTACTCCCGCCGCTACGGCCTCGACGGCGACCGCATGGCGAAGATGCCCGACCACGCCATCGTGATGCACCCCGGCCCCATGGTCCGCGGCATGGAGATCACCGCCGAGGTCGCCGACTCCGACCGCTGCACCGTCGTCGAGCAGGTCACCAACGGCGTCTCCGTCCGGATGGCCGTCCTCTACCTGCTGCTCGGCGGCGCCGAGCCCGCCGTGACCCACGCCCGACCCACCGAGGAGAAGTAAGACGATGAGCAAGACCCTGATCCGCGGTGCGAAGGTGCTCGGCGGTGAGCCGCAGGACGTACTGATCGACGGCGCGACGATCGCCGAGGTGGGCACGGGACTGTCCGCCGAGGGCGCCGAGGTGGTCGAGGCCGGCGGCAAGGTGCTGCTGCCCGGCCTGGTCGACCTCCACACCCACCTGCGCGAGCCCGGCCGCGAGGACTCCGAGACCGTCCTCACCGGCACCCGCGCGGCGGCGAGCGGCGGCTACACCAACGTCTTCGCCATGGCCAACACCTTCCCGGTCGCCGACACCGCCGGCGTCGTCGAGCAGGTCTGGCGGCTCGGCCAGGAGTCCGGCTACTGCGACGTGCAGCCCATCGGCGCCGTCACCGTCGGCCTGGAGGGTGCCAAGCTCGCCGAGCTGGGCGCCATGCACGAGTCCGCGGCCGGCGTCACCGTCTTCTCCGACGACGGCAAGTGCGTCCACGACGCCGTGATCATGCGCCGCGCCCTGGAGTACGTGAAGGCCTTCAACGGCGTCGTCGCCCAGCACGCCCAGGAGCCCCGGCTCACCGAGGGCGCCCAGATGAACGAGGGCGTCGTCTCCGCCGAGCTGGGCCTCGGGGGCTGGCCCGCCGTCGCCGAGGAGTCGATCATCGCGCGGGACGTGCTGCTCGCCGAGCACGTCGGCTCCCGCGTCCACGTCTGCCACCTGTCGACCGCCGGGTCCGTCGAGATCGTCCGCTGGGCCAAGTCCCGCGGCATCGACGTCACCGCCGAGGTCACCCCGCACCACCTCCTCCTCACCGACGAGCTGGTCCGGTCGTACAACCCGGTCTACAAGGTCAACCCCCCGCTGCGCACCGAGCGTGACGTCCTCGCCCTGCGCGAGGCGCTCGCCGACGGGACGATCGACATCGTCGCCACCGACCACGCCCCGCACCCGCACGAGGACAAGGACTGCGAGTGGGCCGCCGCCGCCATGGGCATGGTCGGCCTGGAGACCGCCCTGTCGGTGGTGCAGGAGACCATGGTGGACACGGGCCTGCTGGACTGGGCCGGCGTCGCCGACCGCATGTCCGTCAAGCCCGCGCAGATCGGACAGGCCACCGGACACGGCCGTCCCGTCTCGGCTGGTGAGCCCGCCAACCTCACCCTGGTCGACACGGAATACCGTGGCCAGGTGGACCCCGCGGGCTTCGCCTCGCGCAGCCGCAACACCCCCTACGAGGGCCGTGAGCTGCCGGGCCGTGTGACGCACACGTGGCTGCGGGGCAAGGCCACGCTCGTCGACGGGAAGCTCACGTGACATCTGTAGCACCGGTAATCCTGCTGGCCGCCGAGAAGGAATCGGCGGAAGTGACCGACTGGGCCGCCCGCGTCGGCTGGGTCGTCGGCCTCGGCCTGTTCGTCGCGCTCGTCTACTGGCTGATGCGCGAGGGCTGGAAGTGGCGCGGCACACTCCAGGGCGACCTGCCGGCCCTCCCCTCCCGCCCGTCTCCCACCACCACCCTCAACGGAGGCGGCAAGCCGCCCCTGCCCGGAATGCCGGACGCGGTCGGCCGGGCGAAACTGACGATGAGCGGCCGCTACCACGGTTCCACCACCGCCGGGCAGTGGCTCGACCGCATCGTGGCGCACGGCCTGGGCACCCGCAGCCGGGTCGAGCTCACGCTGACGGACGCGGGACTGGACGTCGTACGGCCCGGCGCCGCTGACTTCTTCGTCCCCGTCGCCGCGCTGCGCGAGGCCCGGCTCGACAAGGGCATCGCCGGCAAGGTCCTCACCGAGGGCGGCCTGCTGGTCGTCACCTGGGCCCACGGCGACAAACTGATCGACTCCGGCTTCCGCTCCGACCACGCGGCCGAGCACAACGAGTGGGTCGACACCCTGAACGACATGATCAACAAGACGGAAACGGAAGGCGCACGATGACGACCTCCACCAGGGGAGCCCACCGGACTCCCGCCGTACTCGTCCTGGAGGACGGCCGGATCTTCCGCGGCCGCGCCTACGGGGCCGTGGGGGCGACCTTCGGCGAAGCCGTGTTCTCCACCGGCATGACCGGCTACCAGGAGACCCTCACCGACCCGTCGTACCACCGCCAGGTCGTCGTGATGACCGCCCCGCACATCGGGAACACCGGCATCAACGACGAGGACATGGAGTCCAGGAAGATCTGGGTCTCCGGCTACGTGGTGCGCGACCCCGCGCGCGTGCCCTCCAACTGGCGCTCGACGCGCACCCTCGACGAGGAGCTGGCCGCCCAGGGCGTCGTCGGAATCTCCGGCATCGACACCCGCGCCCTCACCCGCCACCTGCGCGAGCGCGGCGCCATGCGCGTCGGCATCTTCTCCGGCAACGCGCTGCCCGACGAGGGCACCATGCTCACCGAGGTCCGCCAGGCCCCGGAGATGAGCGGCGCCGACCTGTCCGCCGAGGTCGCCACCACCGAGGCGTACGTCGTCCCCGCGATCGGCGAGAAGAAGTTCACCGTCGCCGCCGTCGACCTCGGCATCAAGGGCATGACCCCGCACCGGATGGCCGAGCGCGGCATCGAGGTGCACGTCCTGCCCGCCACGGCCACGGTCGACGACGTCTACGCCGTCGAGCCGGACGGCGTGTTCTTCTCCAACGGCCCCGGCGACCCCGCCACCGCCGACCACCCGGTCTCCGTGATGCAGGGCGTCCTGGAGCGCGGCACCCCGCTCTTCGGCATCTGCTTCGGCAACCAGATCCTGGGCCGTGCCCTCGGCTTCGGCACCTTCAAGCTGAAGTACGGCCACCGCGGCATCAACCAGCCCGTGCAGGACCGTACGACCGGCAAGGTCGAGGTCACCGCGCACAACCACGGCTTCGCCGTCGACGCCCCGCTCGACCAGGTCTCCGACACCCCCTACGGTCGCGCCGAGGTCTCCCACGTCTGCCTCAACGACAACGTGGTGGAGGGCCTCCAGCTCCTCGACCGGCCGGCCTTCAGCGTCCAGTACCACCCCGAAGCGGCCGCCGGCCCGCACGACGCCGCCTACCTGTTCGACCGCTTCGTTTCCCTGATGGAGGGCCAGCGTGCCTAAGCGCACCGATATCCAGTCCGTCCTGGTCATCGGCTCCGGCCCGATCGTCATCGGCCAGGCCGCGGAGTTCGACTACTCCGGCACCCAGGCATGCCGCGTGCTCAAGGCCGAGGGCCTGCGCGTCGTCCTGGTGAACTCGAACCCGGCGACGATCATGACCGACCCGGAGATCGCCGACGCCACCTACGTCGAGCCGATCACGCCCGAGTTCGTCGAGAAGATCATCGCCAAGGAGCGCCCCGACGCCCTCCTGCCCACCCTGGGCGGCCAGACGGCCCTGAACACGGCCATCTCGCTGCACGGCAACGGTGTCCTGGAGAAGTACGGCGTCGAGCTGATCGGCGCCAACGTCGAGGCCATCAACAAGGGCGAGGACCGCGACCTGTTCAAGGAGGTCGTCGAGGAGGTCCGCAAGAAGATCGGCCACGGCGAGTCCGCCCGGTCCTACATCTGCCACTCCATGGACGACGTCCTCAAGGGCGTCGAGGAGCTCGGCGGCTACCCCGTGGTCGTCCGTCCCTCCTTCACCATGGGCGGCGCCGGCTCCGGCTTCGCCCACGACGAGGAGGAGCTGCGCCGCATCGCCGGCCAGGGTCTCACCCTCTCGCCGACCACCGAGGTGCTCCTGGAGGAGTCCATCCTCGGCTGGAAGGAGTACGAGCTGGAGCTGATGCGCGACAAGAACGACAACGTCGTGGTCGTCTGCTCCATCGAGAACTTCGACCCCATGGGCGTGCACACCGGCGACTCGATCACCGTCGCGCCCGCGATGACGCTGACCGACCGCGAGTACCAGGTGCTGCGCGACGTCGGCATCGCCATCATCCGCGAGGTCGGCGTCGACACCGGCGGCTGCAACATCCAGTTCGCGGTGAACCCCGAGGACGGCCGGGTCATCGTCATCGAGATGAACCCGCGCGTGTCGCGCTCCTCGGCGCTCGCCTCCAAGGCGACCGGCTTCCCCATCGCCAAGATCGCGGCCAAGCTCGCCGTCGGCTACACGCTGGACGAGATCCCGAACGACATCACGCAGGAGACCCCGGCCTCCTTCGAGCCCACGCTCGACTACGTGGTCGTCAAGGCCCCCCGGTTCGCCTTCGAGAAGTTCCCGAGCGCCGACTCCACCCTGACCACGACCATGAAGTCGGTCGGCGAGGCCATGGCCATCGGCCGCAACTTCACCGAGGCCTTCCAGAAGGCGCTGCGCTCGCTGGAGAAGAAGGGCAGCCAGTTCACCTTCGTCGGCGAGCCCGGCGACAAGAACGAGCTGCTGCGCGAGGCCGTGCGGCCCACCGACGGCCGCATCAACGCCGTCATGCAGGCCATCCGCGCGGGCGCCACCCCGCAGGAGGTCTTCGACGCCACGAAGATCGACCCCTGGTTCGTCGACCAGCTCTTCCTCATCAAGGAGATCGCCGACGAGATCGCCGGGAGCCGCGAGCTGACCGCCGACCTGCTCACCGAGGCCAAGCGGCACGGCTTCTCCGACCAGCAGATCGCCGAGATCAGCGGCCTGGGCGAGGACGTCGTCCGCCAGGTCAGGCACGCGCTCGGCGTCCGCCCGGTCTACAAGACGGTCGACACCTGCGCCGCCGAGTTCGCCGCGCGGACTCCGTACTTCTACTCCTCCTACGACGAGGAGAGCGAGGTCGCGCCCCGCGAGAAGCCCGCGGTGATCATCCTGGGCTCCGGTCCCAACCGCATCGGCCAGGGCATCGAGTTCGACTACTCCTGCGTCCACGCCTCCTTCGCGCTGTCGGACGCCGGGTACGAGACCGTGATGGTCAACTGCAACCCGGAGACCGTCTCCACCGACTACGACACCTCCGACCGGCTCTACTTCGAGCCGCTCACCCTGGAGGACGTCCTGGAGGTCGTCCACGCCGAGCAGCAGGCCGGACCGGTCGCCGGCGTCGTCGTCCAGCTCGGCGGCCAGACCCCGCTCGGCCTGTCGCAGGCGCTGAAGGACAACGGCGTGCCGATCGTCGGCACCTCCCCGGAGGCCATCCACGCCGCCGAGGACCGCGGCGCCTTCGGCCGGGTCCTCGCCGAGGCCGGGCTCCCGGCCCCCAAGCACGGCACCGCCACCACCTTCGGCGAGGCCAAGGCCATCGCCGACGAGATCGGCTACCCGGTCCTGGTGCGGCCCTCCTACGTCCTGGGCGGACGCGGCATGGAGATCGTCTACGACGAGACCCGGCTGGAGGCGTACATCGCCGAGTCGACCGAGATCAGCCCGTCCCGGCCGGTCCTGGTCGACCGCTTCCTCGACGACGCCATCGAGATCGACGTGGACGCCCTGTACGACGGCGAGGAGCTGTACCTCGGCGGCGTCATGGAGCACATCGAGGAGGCCGGCATCCACTCCGGCGACTCGGCCTGCGCCCTGCCCCCGATCACGCTCGGCGGCTTCGACATCAAGCGGCTGCGCGCCTCCACCGAGGGCATCGCCAAGGGCGTCGGCGTGCGCGGCCTGATCAACATCCAGTTCGCGCTGGCCGGGGACATCCTCTACGTCCTGGAGGCCAACCCGCGCGCCTCCCGCACCGTCCCCTTCACCTCGAAGGCGACCGCGGTGCCGCTGGCCAAGGCCGCCGCCCGCATCTCGCTGGGCGCGACCATCGCCGAACTGCGTGCCGAGGGCCTGCTCCCGGCGAGCGGCGACGGCGGCACCCTGCCGCTGGACGCGCCGATCTCCGTCAAGGAGGCCGTGATGCCGTGGTCCCGCTTCCGGGACATCCACGGCCGCGGCGTCGACACGGTGCTCGGCCCGGAGATGCGCTCCACCGGCGAGGTCATGGGCATCGACTCCGTCTTCGGCACGGCCTACGCCAAGTCGCAGGCGGGCGCGTACGGGCCGCTGCCCACCAAGGGACGGGCGTTCATCTCGGTCGCCAACCGCGACAAGCGCTCGATGATCTTCCCGGCCCGTGAGCTGGTCGCCCACGGCTTCGAGCTGATGGCCACCTCCGGCACCGCCGAGGTCCTCAAGCGCAACGGCATCAACGCCACCGTCGTGCGCAAGCAGTCCGAGGGCACCGGGCCGAACGGCGAGAAGACCATCGTCCAGCTCATCCACGACGGCGAGGTCGACCTCATCGTCAACACCCCGTACGGCACCGGCGGCCGCCTCGACGGCTACGACATCCGTACGGCGGCCGTGGCCCGCTCCGTGCCCTGTCTGACAACCGTCCAGGCGCTGGCGGCCGCGGTGCAGGGCATCGACGCCCTCAACCACGGCGACGTGGGAGTGCGCTCACTCCAGGAACACGCCGAATTCCTGACCGCGGCCCGCGACTAGCAGCCCCGAGGGGGACACCGGAAACGGTGTCCCCCTCTTCATGAGGACACCATGTACAAGATCTTCTTTTCTCTCGTCTTCAAGCGGATGGACCCGGAGGCGGCCCACCGCCTCGCCTTCCGCTGGATCCGCCTGGCCGTCCGCGTCCCCGTCCTGCGCACCTTCGTCGCCGCCGCGCTCGCGCCCCGGTACGAGGAGCTGCGCACCGAGGCCCTGGGCCTGCGGATGCACGGCCCCTTCGGGCTCGCCGCCGGCTTCGACAAGAACGCCGTCGCGATCGACGGCATGGCGATGCTCGGCTTCGACCACGTCGAGATCGGCACGGTCACGGGCGAGCCGCAGCCCGGCAACCCCAAGAAGCGGCTGTTCCGCCTGGTGGGCGACCGGGCGCTGATCAACCGCATGGGCTTCAACAACGACGGCTCGCTGGCCGTCGCGGCGCGCCTGGCCTCCCGCACGCCCGTCTTCCGGACCGTCGTCGGCGTCAACATCGGCAAGACCAAGGTCGTCCCCGAGGAGGAGGCCGTCGGCGACTACGTGAAGTCCGCCGAGCGGCTGGCCCCGCACGCCGACTACCTCGTCGTCAACGTCTCCTCGCCCAACACGCCCGGTCTGCGCAACCTCCAGGCGACCGAGGCGCTGCGCCCGCTGCTGAGCGCGGTCCGCGAGGCCGCCGACCGCGCGGTGACCGCCCGGCGCGTCCCGCTGCTGGTCAAGATCGCGCCCGACCTCGCCGACGAGGACGTGGACGCGGTCGCCGACCTGGCCGTGGAGCTGGGCCTGGACGGCATCATCGCCACCAACACCACCATCGCGCGCGAGGGCCTCGGCCTGACCTCCTCGCCCGCCCTCGTCGGGGAGACCGGCGGCCTGTCCGGCGCCCCCCTCAAGGCGCGCTCCCTGGAGGTGCTGCGCCGCCTGTACGCGCGCGTGGGCGACCGGATCACCCTGGTGGGCGTCGGCGGCGTCGAGACGGCCGAGGACGCCTGGGAGCGCATCCTGGCCGGTGCCACGCTGGTCCAGGGCTACAGCGCGTTCATCTACGAGGGGCCCTTCTGGGGCCGAGCCATCCACAAGGGGCTCGCCGCGCGCCTGCGGCAGAGCCCGTACGCCACCCTCGCCGACGCGGTCGGCGCCGACGTGAGGACGAAGGCATGACGGTACTGGAACCCTTCGGCGCCCGGCTGCGCCGCGCCATGGACGAGCGCGGGCCGCTCTGCGTCGGCATCGACCCGCACGCCTCCCTGCTCGCCGAGTGGGGCCTGAACGACGACGTGGCCGGTCTGGAGCGCTTCAGCCGCACCGTCGTGGAGGCGGTGGCCGACCGGGTCGCCGTGCTCAAGCCGCAGAGCGCCTTCTTCGAGCGGTTCGGCTCGCGCGGCGTGGCCGTCCTGGAGAAGTCGGTCCAGGAGGCGCGGGCGGCCGGCGCGCTGGTCGTGACGGACGCCAAGCGCGGCGACATCGGTTCGACCATGGCCGCCTACGCCGAGTCGTTCCTGCACAAGGACGCCCCGCTGTTCTCCGACGCGCTGACCGTCTCCCCCTACCTCGGCTACGGCTCCCTGAAGCCGGCCGTCGACCTGGCGCGCGAGAGCGGTGCGGGCCTGTTCGTGCTGGCGCTGACCTCCAACCCGGAGGGCGGCGAGGTCCAGCACGCGGTGCGGGACGACGGGCGCAGCGTCGGGGCGACGATGCTGGCGCACCTGGCCGCCGAGAACGCGGGGGAGGAGCCCCTGGGGTCCTTCGGCGCGGTGGTCGGTGCCACGCTGGGCGACCTGTCCTCGTACGACCTGGGCATCAACGGTCCGCTGCTGGCCCCGGGCATCGGCGCACAGGGGGCCACGCCGGCGGATCTGCAGCACGTGTTCGGTGCCGTGGTGCGCAACGTGGTGCCGAGCGTCAGCCGGGGTGTCCTTCGTCACGGTCCCGACGTGGGCGCGTTGCGGACGGCCGCCGACCGTTTCGCGGCGGAGATCCGGACCGCGGTCACGGCCTCCTGACTCTGGATACATCCTCAAATCAGAGGGAGTATGTCCTAAATGTCTGGCCTGATGGAGGCTGACCAGGACTTTTCCGCTGTTCTCGCTGACTCTGGCGGACTTGACCGCTAGTCTCCGTCGAGAGTCAACGGGCGAGCGTGTTGCTCGTGGCTCACCAGGTGAGGGGCGACTAGGTTCCTCACCGGTCCGTATCCGACAGTTCGACATCCGAGGTGACGTAGGCGTGGCTCTTCCGCCCCTTACCCCTGAACAGCGCGCAGCCGCGCTCGAAAAGGCCGCCGCGGCTCGCCGGGAGCGGGCCGAGGTCAAGAATCGACTCAAGCACTCCGGCGCCTCCCTCCACGAGGTCATCAAGCAGGGTCAGGAGAACGACGTCATCGGCAAGATGAAGGTCTCCGCCCTCCTCGAGTCCCTGCCGGGCGTGGGCAAAGTCCGCGCCAAGCAGATCATGGAGCGACTGGGCATCTCCGAGAGCCGCCGCGTGCGCGGTCTCGGGTCCAACCAGATCGCGTCCCTGGAGCGCGAGTTCGGCAGCACCGGCAGCTGAGTCCCGACCACTCCGCGATTGCTGGAATAATCGCTGCATGGCTGCAACACCCCGGGGGACGTCCCCCGTACCCCCGGACGCACGTCCGCGGCTGACCGTGCTCTCCGGCCCCTCGGGGGTCGGCAAGAGCACGGTCGTCGCCCATATGCGCAAGGAACACCCCGAGGTTTGGCTGTCGGTCTCGGCGACGACCCGCAAGCCCCGCCCCGGCGAGCAGCACGGCGTCCACTACTTCTTCGTCAGCGACGAGGAGATGGACAAGCTGATCGCCAACGGCGAGTTGCTGGAGTGGGCCGAGTTCGCCGGCAACCGCTACGGCACGCCGCGTACGGCCGTGCTGGAGCGCCTGGAGTCCGGTGAGCCGGTTCTGCTGGAGATCGACCTCCAGGGGGCGCGGCAGGTCCGCGAGTCCATGCCCGAGGCCCGGCTGGTGTTCCTGGCCCCGCCCTCCTGGGACGAGCTGGTGCGCAGGCTCACCGGCCGGGGCACCGAAGCGCCCGAGGTGATCGAGCGCCGCCTCGCCGCGGCCAAGGTCGAGCTGGCGGCGGAGCCGGAGTTCGACCAGACCCTGGTGAACACCTCCGTCGAGGACGTGGCGCGCGAGCTGCTAGCCTTGACGAACGTCGTGTGATCGTTACAGGTCACCCTGCGGTCATCCCGACAGAATCTTTCCCATCCATCGGAAGGTAGAGCGTGTCCTCTTCCATCTCCGCGCCCGAGGGCATCATCAACCCGCCGATCGACGAGCTCCTCGAGGCCACGGACTCGAAGTACAGCCTCGTGATCTACGCGGCCAAGCGGGCCCGCCAGATCAACGCGTACTACTCGCAGCTCGGCGAGGGCCTCCTCGAGTACGTCGGTCCGCTCGTCGACACCCACGTGCACGAGAAGCCGCTCTCGATCGCCCTGCGCGAGATCAACGCGGGGCTGCTGACCTCCGAGGCCATCGAGGGCCCGGCGCAGTAGTTCCAGCAGCATCGGCGGTCAGCAGTATCGGCGGTATTATCTTCAGTCTTACGCTGACTTATCCACAGGCCCGGCAGCCCGACTGTCGGGCCTGTGGTGTGTGATGGGTCCTACGCGCACTCCGAGCGGCGCGTAGTCCGAGCGGCGCGTGGTCCGAGCGCGTCACCCGAGCCGGGGAGAGACGGTGGACAAGCCCAAGGTCGTTCTGGGGGTCAGCGGCGGCATCGCCGCGTACAAGGCCTGTGAGCTGCTGCGCAGACTCACCGAGTCGGGGCACGAGGTCCGGGTCGTCCCCACCGCCTCCGCGCTGCACTTCGTCGGTGCCGCCACCTGGTCCGCCCTGTCCGGCCACCCCGTGTCGACCGAGGTCTGGGACGACGTCCACGAGGTCCCGCACGTGCGCATCGGCCAGCACGCCGACCTGGTCGTCGTCGCCCCGGCCACCGCCGACATGCTCGCCAAGGCCGCCCACGGCCTGGCCGACGACCTGCTCACCAACACCCTGCTCACGGCCCGCTGCCCGGTCGTCTTCGCTCCGGCCATGCACACCGAGATGTGGGAGCACCCGGCCACCCAGGAGAACGTGGCGACGCTGCGCCGCCGCGGCGCCGTAGTGATCGAACCCGCCGTCGGCCGCCTCACCGGCGTCGACACCGGCAAGGGCCGGCTGCCCGACCCGGGCGAGATCTTCGAGGTCTGCCGCCGGGTGCTGGCCCGCGGGGCGCGCGAGCCCGACCTCGCCGGACGGCACGTGGTCGTCAGCGCCGGCGGCACCCGGGAGCCCCTCGACCCCGTCCGCTTCCTCGGCAACCGCTCCTCCGGCAAGCAGGGCTACGCCCTCGCCCGCACCGCCGCCGCCCGCGGCGCCCGCGTCACGCTCGTCGCGGCGAACGCGTCGATGCCCGATCCGGCCGGCGTGGACGTGGTGCCGGTCGGCACGGCGGTGGAGCTGCGCGAGGCGATGCTGCGCGCCGCGGCGGACGCCGACGCCGTCGTCATGGCCGCGGCGGTGGCGGACTTCCGGCCCGCGGCCTATGCCACCGGGAAGATCAAGAAGAAGGACGACCAGGAACCCGCGCCGATCGCCCTGGTGCGTAATCCGGACATCCTCGCGGAGATCTCCGCGTCTCGTGCCCGCTCCGGGCAGGTGGTCGTCGGCTTCGCCGCCGAGACCGACGACGTCCTGGCCAACGGCCGGGCCAAGCTGAAGCGGAAGGGCTGCGACCTCCTCGTGGTGAACGAGGTGGGGGAGCGCAAGACCTTCGGTTCCGAGGAGAACGAGGCGGTGGTCCTGGGCGCCGACGGCAGCGAGACGCCGGTCGCCCACGGCCCGAAGGAAGCGCTGGCCGACACGGTCTGGGACCTCGTCGCCCGGCGACTGGAATGACTGGCCCATTCGCTCGAAGCAGCCTCGAAGACGACGCATTCCAGCGTGGCGCCCCTGGCCAAGGATGCTTCCTTCTGGGCAGAATGCCCGTGCCGCAGGTCACAGCCCTCCCGAGAGCTGAGACGGGTGGGCCCGCGGCAGAGCGCGACCGATAAACTGTTCTCGGACGTCGCCGGGTGCAGCTCCCCGTGCCGTCCACAAATGATCAGCCAGCAGCCGCTGCAACCCCAGGGAGCGTTGTGTCCCGTCGCCTGTTCACCTCGGAGTCCGTGACCGAAGGTCACCCCGACAAGATCGCTGACCAGATCAGCGACACGATTCTCGACGCGCTTCTGCGTGAGGACCCGACCTCTCGGGTCGCGGTCGAAACCCTGATCACCACCGGTCTGGTGCACGTGGCCGGAGAGGTCACCACCAAGGCCTACGCGGACATCGCCAACCTGGTCCGCGGCAAGATCCTCGAGATCGGCTACGACTCCTCCAAGAAGGGCTTCGACGGAGCCTCCTGCGGCGTGTCGGTCTCCATCGGCGCCCAGTCCCCGGACATCGCGCAGGGTGTCGACACCGCGTACGAGAACCGCGTCGAGGGCGACGAGGACGAGCTGGACCGCCAGGGCGCCGGCGACCAGGGCCTGATGTTCGGCTACGCGTCCGACGAGACGCCGACGCTGATGCCGCTGCCGGTCTTCCTGGCCCACCGCCTGTCCAAGCGCCTGTCCGAGGTCCGCAAGAACGGCACCATCCCGTACCTGCGCCCGGACGGCAAGACCCAGGTCACCATCGAGTACGACGGCGACAAGGCGGTCCGGCTGGACACCGTCGTCGTCTCCTCGCAGCACGCGAGCGACATCGACCTGGAGTCGCTGCTGGCCCCGGACATCAAGGAGTTCGTCGTCGAGCCGGAGCTGAAGGCGCTCCTGGAGGACGGCATCAAGATCGACACGGAGAACTACCGTCTCCTGGTCAACCCGACGGGCCGCTTCGAGATCGGCGGTCCGATGGGCGACGCCGGTCTGACCGGCCGCAAGATCATCATCGACACCTACGGCGGCATGGCCCGCCACGGCGGCGGCGCCTTCTCCGGCAAGGACCCGTCGAAGGTCGACCGCTCCGCGGCGTACGCCATGCGCTGGGTCGCGAAGAATGTCGTGGCCGCCGGCCTCGCCGCCCGCTGCGAGGTCCAGGTCGCCTACGCGATCGGCAAGGCCGAGCCGGTCGGCCTCTTCGTGGAGACCTTCGGCACCTCCAAGGTCGAGCCCGAGAAGATCGAGAAGGCGATCGACGAGGTCTTCGACCTGCGCCCGGCCGCCATCATCCGCGACCTCGACCTGCTCCGCCCGATCTACGCCCAGACCGCGGCGTACGGCCACTTCGGCCGCGAGCTGCCCGACTTCACCTGGGAGCGCACCGACCGCGTGGACGCGCTGCGCGAGGCCGCGGGCCTGTAGGCCACGCTCCGGGGCGCCGTCGCGCCCCACGGCACGTCAAGGAGGCCCGGTGTCCCCGAGGGGGCGCCGGGCCTCGCCGCATGGTCCCCGTCCCGGCAGTGCTGTCAGTGGTCTTTGCGAGAATGCAGGCGTGAGCAGCGAGAACGGATCTGAGCGGGGCGGCGCGCAGGACGCGCCGCCCGAGCAGCTCGCGCTCATCCGGGAGACCGTGCGCAGGGCGAGGACCCCGCGGGCCAAGCCGCGCACCTGGCGCGGGGCCGCGCTCGCCAAGGAGCTGCCGGTCGCGAGGGTCCTCGTCGACAAGGGCGTCCTCCATCTCGACCGGTACTTCGACTACGCCGTGCCCGAGGAGCTGGACGCCGACGCCCAGCCGGGGGTGCGGGTGCGGGTGCGCTTCGGGGCCGGGCGGCACCGGGTGCGGGACGGGCGGCGCGAGGGCGGCGGACTCATCGACGGCTTCCTCGTCGAGCGGCTCGCTGAGTCCGACTACGCCGGGCCGCTGGCCGCGCTGGCCCAGGTCGTCTCGCCCGAGCGGATCCTCGACGAGGAGCTGCTCGGCCTCGTCCGCGCGGTCGCCGACCGGTACGCGGGCAGCGTCGCCGACGTCCTCCAGCTCGCCGTCCCCCCGCGCAACGCACGGGCCGAGAAGCGGGCCTCGCCGCAGCCGCTGCCCGCGCCGCCGGTGCCCGAGCCGGGACCGTGGGAGCGGTACGAGCAGGGGGCCGCGTTCGTGGCGGCCCTTGCGTCCGGCGGCACCCCGCGCGCGGTGTGGAACGCGTTGCCCGGCCCGCGGTGGACCGAGGAACTCGCGCGGGCCGTGGCCGCCACGCTGGCCTCCGGCCGGGGCGCCCTGGCCGTGCTGCCCGACGGACGGGCCGTCGCCCGCGTCGACGCCGCGCTCACCGCGCTTCTCGGCGAGGGACGGCACGCGGTGCTCACCGCCGACGCCGGGCCCGAGAAGCGGTACGCGCAGTGGCTCGCGGTGCGCCGGGGCGCCGTACGGGCCGTGATCGGGACCAGGGCCGCCATGTTCGCGCCGGTGCGGGACCTCGGTCTGGTCGCCCTGTGGGACGACGGCGACGACAGCCACAGCGAGCCGCACGCCCCGCAGCCGCACGCGCGCGAGGTCTTGCTGCTGCGCGCCGCACAGGACCGGTGCGCCTTCCTGCTGGGCGGCTGGAGCTGCACCGTGGAGGCCGCCCAGCTCGTGGAGACCGGCTGGGCCCGGCCC
Source organism: Streptomyces sp. NPDC085944 (assembly GCF_040686295.1). Classification (NCBI taxonomy): domain Bacteria; kingdom Bacillati; phylum Actinomycetota; class Actinomycetes; order Kitasatosporales; family Streptomycetaceae; genus Streptomyces; species Streptomyces sp. NPDC085944. The sequence continues at coordinate 347,460 of NZ_JBFBJX010000003.1, forward strand.
CTGGTCGCCGCGCGGGAGCAGGTCCGGGACGCCGCGCCGCTGGTGCGGACCGTGGGGGACCACGACCTGGCCCGCGACGAGGCCGCCCGCGCCGCGCGCCTGCCCACTCTCGCCTGGCAGACCGTCAGGGACGGACTGCGGCACGGACCGGTACTGGTGCAGGTGCCCCGGCGGGGCTACGTCCCCCGGATGGCCTGCGCGGCGTGCCGGACGCCCGCGCGGTGCCGGCACTGCGCGGGGCCGCTGGAGGGGCAGGAGTCCGCCTCTGCCCTGCGATGCGGCTGGTGCGGGCGCGAGGAGGGAGCCTGGCACTGCCCGGAGTGCGGGGCCTTCCGGCTGCGCGCGCAGATCGTGGGCGCCCGGCGCACGGCGGAGGAGCTGGGGCGGGCCTTCCCGGCCGTGCCCGTGCGCACCTCCGGACGTGAGCATGTGCTGGACACCGTCTCCGAGGCCCCCGCGTTGGTCGTGAGTACCCCGGGGGCCGAACCCGTCGCCGAGGGCGGATACGCGGCGGCGCTGCTGCTCGACGGCTGGGCGATGCTCGGCCGGCCCGACCTGCGGGCCGGCGAGGACGCGCTGCGGCGCTGGCTGGCCGCGGCCGCCCTGGTGCGCCCGCAGAGCGCCGGGGGCACCGTCGTCGCGATCGCCGAGCCGACGCTGCGGCCGGTGCAGGCGCTGGTGCGCTGGGACCCGGCCGGCCACGCGCTGCGCGAGCTGGCCGAACGGGCCGAGCTGGGCTTCCCGCCGGTGTCGCGGATGGCGGCCGTGTCGGGCCCCCCGGAGGCCGTGACCGGTTTCCTCGGCGCAGTCGAGCTGCCGCGAGAGGCGGAGGTGCTCGGACCGGTACCCCTGCCGGTCACCGCACCGGGGCGGCCGCGGCGGGTGGGTGCGCCACCGCCCGGGGAACACTGGGAACGTGCACTGGTCCGGGTGCCGCCGGGGCGCGGGGCGGCCCTGGCCGGTGCGCTGAAGGCCGCTCAGGCGGCCCGGACGGCACGGGGAAGCGACACGGCTGTGTGGGTGCGGATCGATCCGCCCGACATCGGGTGAGGCGGGCCTCCGCGCAGCGGTGCCGGGCCGACACGCCGCGGCCCTCCGTCTCCGGGGTCGGGGAGGGCGGAGGGCCGGTGCGAGATCGCGGCTCGGCCGGTGCGAGCGGCCGGTGTGCGGGTCAGCCGTTGCCGGGCGTCAGCCGTTGCGCGGGCCGGGGAAGGCGGTCGGGCGGACCTCGTCGCGCAGGGACGGGCTGCCCGAGGTCGGCTGGGTCGGCATGGAACGGGCCGCCGGAACCGTGGGCACCGGGGTGTGCTCGGCGGCCTCGGCGGTGGACGCCGCCGTCTGGGCCGCGGCGCGCCGGGAGCCGTAGCGCCGGTGCACCGCCTGCTTGGTCACGCCGAGCGCGGAGCCGACCGCGTCCCAGGAGAAGCCGAGCGAACGGTCGAAGTCCACGGCGGCCGTGACCAGGGTCTCGACACTGTCCCGCAGCTCCTGCGCGAGACGGACCGTCGGGGCGGGGGCGCGTCCGTAGACGACGAAGCCCGTGGAGGGGCCGGAGCGGCGCGGGCGGTAGACGTTGCCCAACTGGGCGGTGAGGGTGCGCAGTGCGTCCACCTGCCGGCGGACCCGCTCGATGTCCCGCACCAGCAAGTGCAGGCTGGCCCGAGCCTGGGCGTCGTGGGTTGCGTGGTCGGCCATGAACAAGCCTCTCGAACCGGCGTTGAAAGGAATCGGGCCGCGCGGGCGGCCCGGCGTGTCAACTCTTTCTTGACCAACGTGCGGGTGCGGGGTTGGTCACGGGATGGGGGCGTGGGGGTTTGGTCGTGCGCCCCCTCGGCTTTCGGCCTCCGAGAGGGCTTCCATCCGCGCACCACCCGTTTTTGGCCGGAGAGACGCTGGGCTCTCCCGCGGGGCACCGCGCCGTCGGCGGCTTTGCGTCGGTTGACGGCTCGTAGACTGGTGCGTCGCCCGCAACCGTCCCCGCCCGAGAGGCCCGTCCCACCCATGAAGCTCGTCTTCGCCGGCACCCCCGAGGTCGCCGTTCCCGCCCTGGACGCCCTGATCGCCTCCGGGCGTCACGAGGTGGCTGCCGTCGTCACGCGGCCCGACGCTCCGGCCGGGCGCGGACGCCGGCTGGTCGCCTCGCCCGTGGCCGAGCGGGCCGAGGAGGCGGGCATCGAGGTGCTCAAGCCCGCGAAGCCGCGCGACCCCGAGTTCCTGGACCGGCTCCGCGAGATCGCGCCCGACTGCTGCCCCGTCGTCGCCTACGGCGCCCTGCTGCCCCGCGTCGCCCTCGACGTGCCCGCCCAGGGCTGGGTCAACCTGCACTTCTCGCTGCTGCCCGCCTGGCGCGGCGCCGCCCCCGTGCAGCACGCGCTGATGGCGGGCGACGAGATCACCGGCGCTTCCACCTTCCTGATCGAGGAGGGCCTGGACTCCGGCCCCGTGTACGGGACCGTCACCGAGACCGTCCGGCCCACCGACACCAGCGGCGACCTGCTGACCCGGCTGGCCTTCGCCGGGGCCGGCCTGCTCGCGGCCACCATGGACGGCATCGAGGACGGCAGTCTGAAGGCCGTACCGCAGCCGAGCGAGGGCGTCACGCTCGCCCCGAAGATCACCGTGGAGGACGCCCGGGTCGACTGGACCGCCCCGGCCCTGCGCGTGGACCGTGTGGTGCGCGGCTGCACCCCGGCCCCCGGCGCCTGGACCACCTTCCGGGGGGAACGGCTCAAGCTCGTGCAGGCCCTGCCGCTGCCCGACCGGACCGACCTCGCCCCGGGACAGCTCGCCGCCGCGAAGAACAACGTGTACGTCGGCACCGGCTCGCACGCCGTCGAGCTGGTGTGGGTGCAGGCGCAGGGCAAGAAGCCGATGCGGGCCGCGGACTGGGCGCGCGGCGCGCGGATCACCGAGGGCGAGCTGCTCGGCGGCTGATCCGTGCCCGAGCGCCAACGCTCACCCGCGCGGCGTACGCTGGTGAGCGCACTTCACCCCACACCCGGAGCACCTTTTTCGTGAGCGAGCAGCCCCGTCGTCCCCGCAAGCCCGGCAAGCCGTACCGCAGGCCGCAGAAGGACCCCGTCCGCATCCTTGCCTTCGAGGCGCTCCGGGCCGTGGACGAGCGGGACGCGTACGCCAACCTCGTTCTGCCGCCGCTGCTGCGCAAGGCACGCGAGAAGGAGGGACCCGAGAAGTTCGACGCCCGGGACGCGGCCCTCGCGACCGAGCTGGTGTACGGGACGCTGCGCCGGCAGGGGACGTACGACGCGATCATCGCGGACTGCGTGGACCGGCCGCTGCGCGAGGTCGACCCGCCGGTGCTCGACGTGCTCAGCCTGGGTGTGCACCAGCTGCTCGGGACGCGGATCCCGAGCCACGCCGCCGTCTCCGCCTCCGTGGAGCTGGCCCGGGTCGTGCTCGGGGACGGGCGGGCCAAGTTCGTCAACGCCGTGCTGCGCAAGGTGGCCCGGGACGACCTCGACGGCTGGCTGGAGCGCGTCGCCCCGTCCTACGACGAGGACCCCGAGGACCACCTCGCCGTCGTGCACTCGCACCCGCGCTGGGTCGTCTCCGCGCTGTGGGACGCGCTGGGCGGCGGCCGCACCGGCATCGAGGAGCTGCTGGCCGCCGACAACGAACGCCCCGAGGTCACCCTGGTCGCGCGGCCGGGCCGGGCCACCCCCGACGAGCTGCTCGGCGAGGAGGCCGCCGTACCGGGACGCTGGTCGCCGTATGCCGTGCGGCTGAGCGAGGGCGGCGAGCCCGGGGCCGTCGAGGCCGTGCGGGAGGGCCGCGCCGGTGTGCAGGACGAGGGCAGCCAGCTGGTCGCCCTGGCCCTGGCCAACGCGCCGCTGGACGGGCCGGACCGGCGCTGGCTGGACGGGTGCGCCGGACCCGGCGGCAAGGCGGCGCTCCTCGGTGCGCTCGCCGCCGAACGGGGAGCCTTCCTGCTGGCCTCCGAGAAGCAGCCGCATCGCGCCGGGCTTGTGGCCAGGGCGCTGGACGGCAACCCGGGGCGCTACCAGGTGATCGCCGCCGACGGGACCCGCCCCGCCTGGCGCCCGGAGAGCTTCGACCGCGTCCTGGTGGACGTGCCGTGCACGGGGCTCGGCGCCCTGCGGCGTCGTCCCGAGGCGCGCTGGCGGCGCCGCCCCGAGGATCTGGACGGCTTCGCCCCGCTCCAGCGCGGACTGCTGCGCAGTGCCCTGGAGGCCGTACGGGTCGGCGGCGTCGTCGCCTACGCGACCTGCTCGCCGCACCTCGCCGAGACCCGCGCCGTCGTCGCGGACGTCCTCAAGCAGCACCCCGGCACCGAGCTGCTCGACGCCCGGCCGCTGCTGCCCGGCGTCCCCGACCTGGGCGAGGGGCCCGACGTCCAGCTGTGGCCGCACCTGCACGGCACGGACGCCATGTATCTGGCCCTCGTGCGCCGGACCTCCTGACCGGCGCCGCCCCCGTCCTTCGCGGCGCCTAGCGGCGGTTGACCTTCATCCGCGTCCCGTCCGCCAGCTCCGGTTTCAGGTCCACCTGGACCTGATGGGTGGTCTGGTGGTCGACCGAGCCGCCCAGTTCGGCCGTCACCACACCGATCCGGACGCCTCCCCGGCCGCTGCCCGCGCGGTGGACCTGCACAGTGAAGGTCAGGCTCACGTTCTCCACCGCGAAACCCAGGTCGTGGCCCGCCGCCTCGGCGCGGGCCTCCTCGAGTTCGCCCCGGATCCGGCCGATCACCTCGGCCAGCCCCACGAAACCCGGTTCGTTCGTCAACTCGCCTCCGTACAAAGCTCGTTCACTGTTGTCGCAGCAGTATGCGCCAGCTGTACCCGCCCGTATAGTTCGCATATGGCTGCTGGCGGGGGAGAGCCGGCCGCCTCGCCCATGAAGACGCCGAGCTGGGCGGTGCGGATCCGGGGAGCGGACGGGGAGATCGCGGGGGCCGGCATACTGCTGACCCCCGACCAGGTGCTCACCTGCGCGCACGTGGTGGACCGCGCGGCGGCCCGGCTCACCGCCGAGTTCGTCGGCGCCACCGACCACAGCGTGCCCGCGGTTCCCGCCCGGGTGGACGGCACCGCCTACGTACCGGAAACGCGGGACGCCGACGGCGACCCCGGCGGGGACGTGGCCCTGCTGCGGCTGGAGCGGCCCCGGCCGGTGCGGGAGACGGTACGGCTGCACCGGCTGTCCGCACCGGGCCGCGAAGTGCGCATGTACGGCTTCCCCTACGCCCACAACGGCGGCATCTGGTTCCGCTCCACCGTCGTCGGCGGCTGCGGGCGCGACGGACAGGTGCAGCTGAGCCCGGTCAGCCCCGGTGAACTGGCCAGCCCGGGGTGCAGCGGCGCGGGCGTCGCCGACAGCCGGACCGGAGAGGTCATCGGCATGGTGCTCAGCGGTCAGCTGGACCAGCACGGCAACCGGTTCTCCTTCATGAGTCCCGCCGAGACCATCGCCCGTCACCTGCCCGGGCTCAAGCCGCACATCGTGGGCCCCACGGCCGTGGACGAGCGGCTGCTCCCCACCGACGAAGGCCCCTCCCCGGACCTGCTCGACGAGCCGTTCGCCCAGCGCCTCGCCGCCTGGCTGCGCGACGACGGCAGTCAGGTGAAGATCAGCGTCGTCGGGCCCGGCGACGCCGCCCGCGCGGCCACGCTGCGCCGCGCCATCACCCTCGCCGACCGGGAATTACGCACCGCGGTCTCGATCGACCGCGCGTCCCTCGACCCGCCCGGCACCGTTCCGTCGGCCGGCGGCCACGACCTCGCGGTGGACGCGAGCGGGGTGACCGCCGCCGAGATCGCCGAGCGGATCGCCGAACGCATGGGCCTGTGGCAGCACCCGGAGGATCCCCCGCTCGACCGCATCCGCGCCTCAAGGGCAACCCTCAACCTGGTCGTCGTCGGCGTCGACGAGGCGATCGACCCGCTGCCCCTGCTGGACCTCATGGAGGTGCTGCGCGCCGGGGGCAGCCGTCTGCTGCTGGTGTTCCGCACGACCGGCGACTGTCACCGCCTGGCCTGCGACCGGCTGCTCACCCGGCCCGCGCGGGAGCGTCGCGCCCGGCTCGTCGAGCGGCTGCGGGACCTCACCGGACCGCTCGCCGAGGAGCTGCGCGAACGCCTCGCGGCCGTGGTCCCGCACGGCGTACGCCCCCTCGACTCGGACCTGGTGGCCGCGCACGCCGCCCTGGCCGAACTGCTGCGCGCGGACGACGACGATGGCGAGCGCGGCCGGGCGGGGGGACCTGCCCGGGACCGGGACCCCGACCGCGGCCCTCACCAGCCCCCGGGCCGGGTCCGGGGCGCCGACCGGGACCTGGACCTGGACTGGGACCTCGGCCGTGTCCGCCACCTGGAGCCCGGCCGTGACCGGGACCTCGGCCGGGAGCGAGAGCGGGACGTCGACCGCGATCGGCGTCCGGACCGTGGCCATGGCCGGGACCCCGACCGCGGCCCTCACCAGCCCCCGGGCCCGGTCCGGTACGCCGACCCGGACCCGGACCTCGACCTGGACTGGGACCTCGGCCGTGTCCGCCATCCGGAACCCGGCCGTGACCGGGACCTCGGCCGGGAGCGAGAGCGGGACGTCGACCGCGATCGGCGTCCGGACCGTGGCCATGACCAGGACCCCGGCCGTGTTCCCGTCCGCGCCGCCGGACCCGTGCTGGACCTCGGACGGTACGAGCGGCTGGCCGATCGGGTGGCCGGCCGCCTGGCGGCGGGCGTCGCCGCGCTCGACCGGCTTCGCGACCGGCGCGACGAACTCGCCGGACGCCTGCGCGGCTATCACGTCCTGCACCAGCACTCCCTGCAGGGCGAGGAGGACCCGGCCGTGGACGACCTCTACCTCCGGGCCCACGCCCTGCTGCGGGCCAGACCCTGCGACGTGCGTGCGGCGGAGGCGGCGGTGGACGCCTACACCCGGCGCGTCGACGACCACGGCGGAGGTGACGCGCGATGACGGCGAGGAGTTCCCGGCCCGCCCCGCGGACGCACCGGGAGCCCCCGGCATGAACGGCAGAGCCTGCGTCAGAGCCGACTGCCGGGGCGGCCGGATCATGGTCACCGGGTACTGCGACACCTGCTTCCGCCGCCCCCTCGACCCCGAACCGCCCTCGACGGAGCCGGCCCCCGCCCCGGACGGCTCCGTCGCACCGGCGGAGCCGGCGTCGCAGGGCCTGGCCGCCCCGAGCCCCGGCGAGCTGGACCGCGACGGGCTCCTCGTCCTGCCCGTCCTGCCCTCGCCGGACCCCTCCGAGGCCGCCGACACCGTCGCCCGGCCCCCGACCGGCGGCCGGCGCTGCGGTGTCGACAACTGCGCCGGCACCATCGGGGTGTCCTACGACGGCGGTCCCGCGCCCGACCACGGGTTCTGCCCGGAGTGCGGTACCGAGTACTCGTTCCGGCCGAAGCTGCGCCCCGGTGACCGGGTCGGCGGGCACTACAAGGTGCTCGGCTATCTCGCGGTCGGCGGGCACGGCTGGGTCTACCTGGCCGAGGACACCAGGGTGCCCGGCCTGCACGTCGTCCTCAAAGGGCTGATCAACACCGGCGACGCCGTGGCCCGCCGGGCCGCGGTCGAGGAGCGCCGCTCACTCACCAGCCTCCACCACCGCGACATCGTCCGTATCGTCACCCACGTCCAGCACCTGGTGCCGGGCGACGACGAACCGACCGGCTACATCGTGATGGAGTACGTCGGCGGCCGGTCCCTCGCCTGGATCCGGTTCGCCCCCGAGGAGGAGCTGGCGCGGCTGTTCGGCACCGGCGGCTTCGAGTTCGGGCACGTCATCACCTACGGCTGCAAGATCCTCGGCGCCCTCGAGTACCTGCACGACCAGGGTCTGCTCTACTGCGACATGAAGCCCGAGAACGTCATCCACTACGGGCGCGAGATCAAGGTCATAGACCTGGGCGCCGTCCGCCGGATCGACGACCGTTCCTCCGGGCTGGTGCACACCCACGGCTACGCCCCGCCGAAGCGCGAGCGCGACCGGCGCGGCCTCGACGTCGACAGCGACCTGTACACCGTGGGCCGGACCCTGAAGGTGCTCGCCGAGCGGGCCACCCGGCCCGCCGGACTGGCCGCCCGCTCCTTCGAGGCGCTGATCCGCCGGGCCACCCACCCCGAGCCCGCCGCCCGGTTCCGTTCCGCGGCCGAGATGTCCCGCCAGCTGTGGGAGGTGCTCCGCGAGGACCAGGCGCTCGGCGGACGGGGACCGTACCCCGAGCGCTCCACCCGGTTCGAGCCGACCGCGGCGGTCTTCGGCGCCGCGCTCGGCACGGTACCGGCGCTCCGGTGGTGGACGCGGCGCCCCGGCGGCAGCCCACCGGAGCTGCCCGCGGGGGCCCCCGGACCCAGGGCGACGGCCCGCGCGCTGCCGGTCCCCCTGCCGGACGCCTCGGACCCGGCGACCGCACTGCTCGGCGGACTCGCCGCCGACACCCCCGACCGCATCGCCGAACGGGCCGAGGGCGACCCGGCGCTGCGCACCGTGGAGACGGCGCTGTGGCTGTGCCGTGCCTACCTGGACGCCGGGAACGCCGCGCGGGCCGAGGAGTGGGTGGCCCGGGCCAAGGGCTGGAGCGGCGACTACGACTGGCGGATCTTCTGGCACCGCGGCCTGGTCCATCTCACGCGCGGCGCGGTGGGCAAGGCGGAGGACGAGTTCGCCGCCACCTACGCCGCGCTGCCCGGCGAGGCGGCACCCAAGCTGGCGCTCGGCTACTGCGCCGAGTACCTGGCGGAGCGGCTCCGGGAGACCGACGTACGGGAGCCGGACCCGCCCGGGCAGGACGTACGGGCGCCGGACGGACAGGCAACGGGCGCACAGGGACGAGACGGACGGGTACCGGGCGGACCGGCACCGGAGAGATCTGCACCGGGCGGCCAGGGTCCGAACGCACAGGGCCCGAACGCACGGGACTGCGACGCAGGCGGGCCGGACGCGCGGCGGCTCTCCCCGCAAGCCCGCCAGGCGGACCCGCAGGCGGCCGAGCGGGCGCGGGCCCGCGAGACGCAGGCCGAGGAGTTCTACGAAGCGGTGCTGCGGCGCGACCCCACGCAGGGCAGCGCCGCCTTCGGGCTGGCCCGCGTCCGGCTGCGCCGCGACGGACGCCGCCGGGCCGTCGAGGTACTGGACGACGTGCCGACCACCTCCCGCCACTACGACGCCGCCCGCGTCGCGGCGGTGCGGATCCTGGCCGGCCGGCTGCCCGGCGGGCTCGGGCCGCTCCCCGCCGACCTGCGCGAGGCCGCCGAACGGCTGGCGGGGCTGCACCTCGACGGCAGCGACTCCTGGGACCGGCTGGTGACCGAACTGCGCGAACAGGCGCTCGCCTGCCGCCCGCCCGAAGGCTGGGGGAGCGGCTTCCTCGCCGGTGAGCTGCTCGGCTCGCAGGACACCGAGGAAGCGCTGCGCAAGCAGCTGACCAGGTCCCTCAAACGGCTCGCCGACCAGGCGGGCAGCGCCGACGAGCGCGGGGACCTGCTGGACGCCGCCTACGCCGTGCGCCCGGCACCGGCCGGGCTGCGCGACCTGGTGCGGGGGCGGCGGCGTACGCAGTGAGCAACGTGACGGGGCGAGGCGCGAAAGCCTGGGCATGACGGCGACGACGTGGGCGAGGGGGCTTGGACACGGTGGAGAGGGGAACGCCCGGGACGGGCGCAGCGGTGGGGCAGGCGGTCGCCGGGCTGGAGATCAGCCAGTGGAAGTACCTGTCCAGCGAGGCGGGCGACCCGCAGATGCACGCCATCCTCAGCGTGCGCGTGGACGGCACCGGGGGCGCCGGCCGCCGGGGCGGCCCGGTGCTCGCGCAGGTTCTGGCCGTGGACTGCTCCAGCTCGATGACCTGGCCGGTGGAGAAGCTGCACGCGGCTCAGCGGGCGGCGGTCGCGGCGATCCGCAAACTGCCCGACGGCGCCCCGTTCGCGGTGGTCCGGGGCAGCGAGCAGGCGGCCGTGGTGTACCCGGACACCCCGCGCATGGCCCGCGCCTGCGACTTCACCCGGGCGCGCGCGGAGCGTGCCGTGCGCGAGACGGTCGCGGGCGGCGGCACCTGCATCGGCGCCTGGCTGGACCTGAGCCGCCGCCTGCTCGCGGAGCAGGGCGCGCCCATCGGTCACGTCCTGCTGCTCACCGACGGCAAGAACCAGCACGACGAGCACCTGCCGCTCGCCCGGGTGCTGGACGAGTGCGCGGGCCAGTTCGTCTGCGACGCCTGGGGCATCGGCGACGGGTGGGACGGCCGGGAACTGCTGCGGATCACCCGCCGGCTGCACGGCAGCGCCTCCTCGGTGCGCGAGGAGGCGGCGCTGCCGGCGGAGTACGAGCAGCTGATGAACCGGTTGCTCACCAAGACCGTCCCCGAGCTGGTGATCTCCGTGACCGCGATGCCCGGGTGCACCGTGCGTTACCTCAAGCAGGTCTTCCCCACCGAGGCCGAGCTGACCGCCGAGGACGGCACCGGACGGTTCGTCACCCGCGCCTGGGGCGACGAGACGCGCCGCTACCAGCTGTGCCTGGCCGCCGACCCGGCCGGCCGGCCGCGCCGGGAGGACCTCCAGATCGCCGTGGTCGCCGTCGACGTGCCCGGCGGCGACGAGGTCCGGCTGCCGCCGCCGCAGCCCTGCCTGGTGCACTGGACCGACGACCCGGCCCTGTCCCGGCACACCGACGTCCAGGTCGAGCACTTCGAGCAGCACCAGCGGCTCGGCGAGGCGGTCGCCGCGGCCACCGACGCACACCGCCGAGGACAGCGCGACCTGGCCGAGCACCAGCTGGGCCGCGCCGTTCAGCTCGCCCACGCCATGGGCGCCGACGAGCAGCTGGCCCGGCTGGCCCGGCTGGTGCGGATCGAGGACGCGCAGGACGGCCGGGTTGCCCTGCGCCCCGACGTGACCGCCGTCGACTTCCAGCACCTGATCACCGCGAGCAGCCACAGCACCTACGGCCCCGCGTCCGGCACCGGGCCCGGCTCCGGCGCGTCGGGCACCGCACCGGGCGGCGGAGCCGCGGTCACCTGCCCGTCCTGCTCGCGCAAGGGTCCGGCGGCCGCCCGGTTCTGCCCGTCCTGCGGCCACGGCTTCGAGGCACGGCCGTGAGCACCACCGGCCGGGACCTGACCCGCAGGCTCAGGCTGCTGCTGGCCCTGGCGACCGCGACCACCCTCGCGCTGTTCCTCGCCTACCGAGGCGTGCACGACGACACCGTGCCCCTGGCCACCGAGAGCGCGCCCGGCATCCGCGCCGTCGACACCGCGCAGAGCGCGCTGCGGCAGGCGCACGAGGTGGTCCGCGACACCGGCGCCGAGGGCGACACCAGCGGGGAGTTCCTCACCCAGATCTCCGTCGCCCAGCAGAGCCTCGCCCTGGCAGCCTCGGAGAACGTCACCGGCCTGGCGGGCCGCCACGACGTCCAGACCGTCACCGGGCTGATCGCCGTCTACTCGGGCTGGGTGGAACGCGGGGGCCGGGAGCCCGACGGCTCACCGCTGCGCGCCGCCTTCCTCCACTACGCCGAGAAGGTCCTCGGCCTGCGGGCCGAGGCCGGAACCGAGGGCGACATCATGAGCCGCCTCGACGCCCTGCGCGGCGAACAGCTGGCCGAGGCCCGGCGGCAGGCCGCCTTCCCCTGGCAGCTGTGGCTCGGCTGGTGCACGGTCGCGGTGCTGTACGCGGCCCTGTGCGGGGCGCTGCTGGAGACCCAGTGGTTCCTGCGGCGCCGCTTCCGGCGGCCCGTGCGGCTGCGGTTGCCCGCCGTCACCGTGCTGTGCGCCGTCGGCGTGCCGTTGCTGGCCTGGCAGACCCTGCAGGCCCACCGCGCGATGACCGACTCCGTCGCCGAGGTACGGGTGCCGCCGGCCGGCCCGGACGCCATCCCCGTGGTGGCCGACGAGGTGCAGGGCGCGCTCGCGGACGCCGGGTTCTGGGCCTCGTTGTCCGACTGGATCCTGCTGGGAGGGGCTGTGGTGGTGGCGCTGACGCTGTGGGTTCTGTGGCCGCGGATCGCCCTGTACCGGTTCCGGGGGCAGCGATGAGCCGCCCGGGCCCCCGCACCCTCGGCATCCTCTGCGTCTGCCTGGTCCTGCTCGGCGCCGGCGTCTGGGCCGGGGTCCGCTGGGCCCGTGACGGGGAGGGCTCCGTCACCCTGCTCGCCAACTGGAGCGGCGCGGAGCGCGAGCAGTTCGAGGAGCACGTCATCGAGCCCTTCGAGGAGAAGTACCGGATCGATGTCGTCTACCAGGGCAGCTCCGCGCTCAGCCAGGTGCTCGCCGCCGACATGGCGGCCGGCAACCCGCCCGACGTGGCGGTGCTGCCCGGCCCCGGCGAACTGCTCGCCTACGCCGTCGACGGCCGGCTCCACCCGCTGGACGACCTCTTCGACGCCGGGGACTACGACCGGTTCTGGGCTCCCCGGGTGACGGTGCCGGGAGCGGGCGGCGCCCACACGTACTGGCTGCCCGTGAAGACCGGCCTGAAGAGCATGGTGTGGTACGCGGGTCCGGCGCCGACGGCAAAGACGGCCGGCCCTCCCGCACGGTGGTGCCTCGGCATGGAGTCCGGCGCGACCTCCGGCTGGCCCGGCACCGACTGGGTGGAGGACATCCTGCTCCAGCAGGCCGGCCCACGGGTGTACGCGGACTGGGCCAACGGCAGGCTGCCCTGGACCGACGACGCCGTACGCAAGGCCTGGACGACCTGGTCCGACCTGGTGGGCGCGGGCGACGCCTCCCGCGTCGAGCAGGTGCTGACCACCGCGTTCGACGCCGACTGCGCGGCGGGCCGCCTCGAGCACCAGGGGTCCTTTCGCGCCGGACACTGGCGGCAGCGGGGCGGCGACTACGTCCACTTCTCCGAGGTGGTGCCCGGGGCCGGCGCGGACGCCGGCGCCTGGGAGGTCTCCGGCGACCTCGCGGCCATGCTGAACCCGACCCCGCAGGCCAGGAAGCTGATCGGCTACCTCGCCGACCCGGACACCGCGCTGCCGGAGTACACGGCGAACAGGTCGGCCGCGGCGGACACCGAGCAGGACGCCGTCGAGCGGGAGATCGGCACCCTCCTGCGTGAACCCGGCCGCACCCGCTGCTGGGACGCCTCCGACGCCATGCCCCGCACCACCCGCGACGCTTTCCACCAGGCAGTACTCCGCTACTTCGCCGACCCGACCGACCTCGGCACCCGCCTGAAGGAACTCGACCGGCTCCGCAAACCCCAGAACCTCCCGGTCTGCGGCACCGACTGAACGCGCGGCACAGTAGCGCCCCAAAGGGGCGCGGGGCCGTGACACTCTGCGGCTCCGCCGCGCGAGCGCGAGCAACCCACCACCGGGCCCGCGGCCAACGAACGACCCTGCCCACCCCGGCCCCCTCCCCGCCCACCCCCAAGGGCATGGCACGCTTGGGCACATGGCCGCGCAGATCAACCCCAGCATCCTGTCCGCCGACTTCGCCCGCCTCGCGGACGAGGCCAAGGCGGTCGGGGGAGCCGACTGGCTCCACGTCGACGTCATGGACAACCACTTCGTCCCGAACCTCACGCTCGGCGTGCCGGTGGTCGAGTCCCTGGCCCGCGCCACGGACACCCCGCTGGACTGCCACCTCATGATCGAGGCCCCGGACCGCTGGGCCCCGCAGTACGTGGAGGCGGGCGCGGGTTCCGTCACCTTCCACGCCGAGGCCGCCGCCGCGCCGGTGCGGCTGGCCCGGGAGATCCGGGCCAAGGGCGCCCGCGCCTCCATGGCGCTCAAGCCCGCGACGCCGATCGAGCCGTACGAGGACCTGCTCCCCGAACTCGACATGCTGCTGATCATGACGGTTGAACCCGGCTTCGGTGGGCAGGCGTTCCTCGACATCATGCTTCCCAAGATCCGCCGCACCCGTGAGCTGATCAGGAAGCACGGTCTGGAGCTGTGGCTCCAGGTCGACGGCGGTGTCTCGGCGTCCACGATCGAGCGGTGCGCCGAGGCCGGCGCCGACGTCTTCGTCGCGGGTTCCGCGGTGTACGGGGCGTCCGACCCGGCCGAGGCGGTACGCGCGCTGCGTACGCAGGCCGATGCGGCCACCGCCAAAGCATCCTGGTTCTGCGACCACTGAGGAACAGAAAGTGAACGGCTCCCATCAGGGCCGATCAAGTGCGCCGAATCTGCAAGGATGAACGGCGTATCCAGAGTGTGAACAGCAGTGAGGAGATCGCCGTGTCGGGTATGTCGGCGGGCCGTTCAGCCATGCGGATGGGACCCGCTGAGCTGGTCCAGGCGGCGGCCATGGCCCGCCGCTTCTACCTCGAGGGCAAGTCCAAGATCCAGATCGCGGAGGAGTTCGGCGTCAGCCGCTTCAAGGTGGCCAGGGTTCTCGAGACCGCCCTCGAGCGGGACCTTGTACGCATCGAGATCCGGGTGCCGGCCGAGCTGGACGCCGAGCGTTCGGACGCCCTGCGCGCCCGTTACGGGCTCCGGCACGCCGTCGTGGTGGAGTCCCCGGCGGACGCCGAGGAGACGCCCGACCCGGAGAACCTGGGGGAGGTGGCCGCCGACCTGCTCGGCGAGCTGGTCAACGAGGGCGACGTGCTGGGGCTGGCCTGGGGCCGGTCCACCATCCACATGGCGGCGGCGCTGGACCGGCTGCCGCCGTGCACCGTGGTGCAGCTGACGGGCGTGTACGACGCCGGGACCGCCGAGCGCGGCTCGGTGGAGGCCGTGCGCCGCGCCGCCCAGGTGTCCGGCGGCGACGCCCACCCCATCTACGCGCCGATGCTGCTGCCGGACGCGGCCACCGCGCAGGCGCTGCGGCACCAGACCGGGATCGCCCGGGCCTTCGAGTACTTCGACAAGGTCACGGTCGCCTGTGTCTCCATCGGCTCCTGGGAGCCCGGCATCTCGACGGTGCACGACATGCTCAGCGACGAGGAGCGCGCGCACTACGCCTCGCTCGGCGTCGCCGCCGAGATGTCCGCGCACCTCTTCGACGCCGACGGGCGCCGGGTCGGGCGGGACCTGGGGGAGCGGTGCATCACCGTCAAGGCCGACCAGCTCCGCCGTATCCCCGAGGTCGTCGCGATCGCGGGCGGGCAGCGCAAGGCGGCGGCCATCGACGCGGTGCTGCGCTCCGGCCTCGTCACCAGCCTGGTCACGGACACGTCGGCCGCGGACTACCTGATGACGGTGGGCTCCGCCCCGAAGTCGACGCTCAACCGGGCCGACCCGGACGGGATCTGACGGCCGATCGGCAATAAACGGGAAGAGGGGCGCGACATGACCGAGGACTCCGCGGGGCGGCTCGTGGTCACGCTGGACCTCGGCGGGGTCACGGACAAGGCGGGGCTGATGGACCGCTGCGCCCGTGACCTGGCGCTGCCCGACTGGTTCGGCCGCAACTGGGACGCCCTCGCCGACTCCCTCGCCGACCCCTCGGTGTGGCCCGAGGGCGCGGCGGACCGGGGACTGGTGCTCATGGTGGAGGGCTGGCGCGCGTACGCCCAGGCGCGGCCGGACGAGTGGGCGGTCGCCGAGGAGGTCTTCGCCGAAGCCACCGACCGCGGCCCGGGGCTCTTCGTCACCCTCGGCCCTGGAGGTTCCTCCAAGCACGCCGCTGACCAGCCTGGATGATCCGACCGAGGGTGATCGGTCCCGCGTCATGGGAGAATGAAGTACGTGCTCTTTCCCCCTGGCTGACCTGTCCGGGGGCCACCTCTGATCGACTGGGATGTGCAGCACGTGCGTTTCCTCAATGACATCCAGCCCTCGTACGACCTGACGTACGACGACGTGTTCATGGTGCCGAGCCGCTCCGCGGTGGGCTCCCGGCAGGGCGTGGACCTCGGCTCCCCGGACGGCACGGGCACCACGATCCCGCTGGTCGTCGCCAACATGACCGCCATCGCGGGCCGCCGGATGGCCGAGACGATGGCCCGGCGCGGCGGGCTCGTGGTCATCCCGCAGGACATCCCGATCGAGGTCGTCACCGACGTCGTCTCCTGGGTGAAGAGCCGCCACCTCGTCCTGGACACCCCCATCGTGCTGGCCCCGCACCAGACCGTCGCCGACGCGCTGTCCCTGCTGCCCAAGCGCGCGCACAACGCCGGGGTCGTCGTCGACGGGGACCACCGGCCCGTCGGTGTGGTCACCGACGCCGACCTGTCCGGCGTGGACCGCTTCACCCAGCTCGAGGAGGTCATGTCCAAGGACCTGATCCTCATCGACGCGGACCTGGACCCGCGCGAGGCCTTCAACACCCTCGACGCCGCCAACCGGCGCTACGCGCCCGCCGTCGACAAGGACGGCCGCCTCGCCGGCATCCTCACCCGCAAGGGCGCCCTGCGCGCCACGCTGTACACCCCGGCCGTCGACGCGAACGGCAGGCTCCGCATCGCCGCCGCCGTCGGCATCAACGGCGACGTGGCCGGCAAGGCCGGGCAGCTGCTCGACGCGGGCGTGGACACCCTCGTCATCGACACCGCGCACGGTCACCAGGAGTCGATGATCAACGCGGTCAAGGTCGTGCGCGAGCTGGACCCGCGGGTCCCGGTCGTCGCGGGCAACATCGTCTCCGCCCAAGGGGTGCGCGACCTCGTCGAGGCGGGCGCCGACATCGTCAAGGTCGGCGTCGGCCCCGGCGCCATGTGCACGACCCGGATGATGACCGGTGTGGGCCGGCCGCAGTTCTCCGCCGTCCTGGAGTGCGCCGCCGAGGCGAAGAAGTACGGCAAGCACGTGTGGGCCGACGGCGGCGTCCGCCACCCGCGCGACGTGGCGATGGCCCTCGCGGCCGGCGCGTCCAACGTGATGGTCGGCTCCTGGTTCGCCGGGACCTACGAGTCCCCGGGCGACCTCCAGCACGACGCCAACGGCCGCGCCTACAAGGAGTCCTTCGGCATGGCCTCCGCCCGCGCCGTGCGCAACCGCACCTCGGAGGAGTCGGCGTACGACCGGGCCCGCAAGGCCCTGTTCGAGGAGGGCATCTCCACCTCCCGGATGTTCCTCGACCCGGCCCGCCCCGGCGTCGAGGACCTGATCGACTCGATCATCGCGGGCGTCCGCTCCTCCTGCACCTACGCCGGCGCCGGCTCCCTGGAGGAGTTCGCCGAGAAGGCCATCGTCGGCATCCAGAGCGCCGCCGGTTACGCCGAGGGCAAGCCGCTCCACGCCAGCTGGAGCTGACCCGCGCCCTCCCGAACCCGTCCCGTCAGGCCTGCTTGACGTCAAGCAGGCCTGACGAGACGCTGGACGCATGACGACACCACAGAGCATCGAGCCGGAACACACCCTGCTGACCGCCGTGGCCCGTCTCGACGAGCTGCGCGCCCGCGAGTCCCTCGCCGGGTTCGGCAGCGACGGCGAGGCCCTGGACCGCCCCCAGCTCCTCGAACTGCTCGCCCTGAGCGAGGTGGTCGCCCGCAAGGCCGCCTACGGGCGCCAGCTCACCGTCCGCGCCGCCCGCGAGGCCGGTGCCTCCTGGTCGCAGATCGGGGCCGCCCTCGGCACCAGCAAGCAGGCCGCCTGGGAGGCGCACACGCGCTGGATCGACGCCCAGGAGGCCGCCCGCGGCAAGCCCGGGGAGATCGGCTTCGACGCGGCGGACGCGGCCGAGGCACGCGCCGTCGCGGGCCGACCGGACGACCACTGACCAGGCCCGATCCACCGATCCCCGCCCCGCGCGCAACGCCGTGCGCCCCGCGCGCAACGAACACCCGCGCCGCCCCGCCGAACGCAACGATCGTGCTCGAATGCGCAAGGTTGCTGCATTACCGGCGCCCCGCCCCCCTCGTAGTGTTCTGCGCTGTACGTGGCGTGGCGGGGACCCCGCTCGGTGGGTTCCCGTGCCGCACGAGCGCGCCCACCGGTCCCCGCCGCTCCCCAGGCCCGCCCGGAGCCCGTCCGCTCACCCCGGCGGAGCCACCGGCAGCGACAAAGGAGTCCCCGCGTGATCGACCAAGGCGCACCCCCGCACCAGGACGCATCGGCAGCCCCGTCCCCGGGCCTCGCCGCGCGCCTCATGCGCCGCAAGCCCGTGGAACGCCTGGTCGCCGAGGGCGGCCAGGGCGAGGGCGGCAGCCTCCGCCGCTCCCTCGGCCTCTGGCAGCTCACGATGATCAGCATCGGCGCCACCCTCGGCACCGGCATCTTCGTCGTCCTCGGCGAGGCCGTCCCCAAGGCCGGGCCGGCCGTCACGCTCTCCTTCGTCATCGCCGGTCTCACCGCGCTCTTCTCGGCCCTCTCCTACGCCGAGCTGGCCGGCACCATCCCGGTCGCCGGGTCCTCGTACTCGTACGCCTACGCCACCATGGGCGAGCTGGTCGCCTGGGTCTGCGGCTGGTGCCTGATCCTGGAGTACGGCGTGTCGGTGGCAGCCGTCGCCGTCGGCTGGGGCGAGTACCTGAACGAGCTGCTCCACGGCACCATCGGCGTCACCCTCCCCGCGGTCCTCTCCGCGCCGCCCGGCGACGGCGGCATCTTCAACCTGCCCGCGCTGATCGTCGTGCTCCTCGCCATGACGTTCCTGCTCGGCGGCGCCCGCGAGTCCGCCCGCGCCAACACGATCATGGTCGTCGTCAAGATCGCGGCGCTGGTGCTGTTCTGCGCGATCGGCGTGCAGGGCTTCCGCTCCGGCAACTACGAGCACTTCATGCCGCTCGGCATGGCCGGGGTGAGCGCGGCGGGTGCGACGCTCTTCTTCTCGTACATCGGCTTCGACGCCGCCTCCACCGCGGGCGAGGAGGCCAAGAACGCCCAGCGCGACCTGCCGCGCGCGATCATGCTGTCCCTGGTCATCGTCACGGTGCTGTACGTCCTGGTCGCGGCCGTCGCCGTCGGCGCCAAGCCCTGGCGGACCTTCACCGACTCCGAGGCGTCCCTCGCCCAGATCATGACCGACGTCACCGGGCAGAGCTTCTGGGGCACCCTGCTGGCCTTCTGCGCCGTCGTCGCCATCGCCAGCGTCGTGCTGACCGTCCTCTACGGCCAGACCCGCGTCCTGTTCGCCATGTCCCGCGACGGACTGGTGCCCAAGGTCTTCTCCCAGGTCCACCCGAAGACCGGCGCACCCCGCGCCAACACGCTGATCGTCTCGCTGTTCTGCGGAGTCCTCGCCGCCGCCATCCCGCTCGGCCAGCTGGCCGACGCCACCAGCATCGGCACCCTCTTCG
This sequence comes from Streptomyces sp. NPDC085944, assembly GCF_040686295.1. Taxonomy (NCBI): domain Bacteria; kingdom Bacillati; phylum Actinomycetota; class Actinomycetes; order Kitasatosporales; family Streptomycetaceae; genus Streptomyces; species Streptomyces sp. NPDC085944. The sequence goes on from NZ_JBFBJX010000003.1 coordinate 366,600, forward strand.
CCTTCGCCCTGGTCAACGTGGCCGTCGTGGTGCTGCGCCGGACCCGTCCCGACATGCGCCGCACCTTCCGGGTCCCGCTGTCGCCGGTCCTGCCCGCCCTCGGCTTCGGCTTCTGCGTCTGGATGATGGGCAGCCTGTCCACCGTCACCTGGGTGGTCTTCGGTGTCTGGATGGCCGTCGGGCTCGTGTTCTACTTCGTGTACGGCCAACGCCGCTCCCGACTCGCCACGCCGGACCCCTCCCAGGCCCGGACGCACCAGAAGTGAAGTGAACGACCCGCAGTGCTGAACGATCTCGACGAACGCATCGTGCACGCCCTCGCCGAGGACGCCCGCCGCTCCTACGCGGACATCGGGCAGTCGGTCGGACTCTCCGCGCCCGCCGTCAAACGGCGCGTGGACCGGCTGCGCGCCACCGGCGCCATCACCGGCTTCACCGTCCGGGTCGACCCGGCCGCGCTCGGCTGGGAGACCGAGGGCTTCGTCGAGATCTTCTGCCGCCGCAACACCTCGCCCGAGACCATCCAGCGGGGCCTGGAGCGCTACCAGGAGGTGGTGGCCGCGTCCACCGTCACCGGGGACGCGGACGCGGTCGCCCAGGTCTTCGCCTCCGACATGCGGCACTTCGAGCGGGTCCTGGAGCGGATCGCCGGGGAGTCGTTCGTGGAGCGCACCAAGTCCGTCCTGGTGCTCTCGCCGCTCCTGCGGCGCTTCTCGTCGGGCTCGCCCACGTAAAGCCATGGGCGGGGCGCCGCACGCCGTCTAGCATCGGTGCCATGACCTGGCGACATTGATCCACCACCCGTAGCGCCTCCCCCCGAGGGCCGCCCCGGACGCCGTACCCCCGGTGTCCGATCCGCCCCCTCGGGAAGGCCTCATGACCGTCTCACCTCCGCCCTCGCCCTCGGCCGAGCGTGCCGCCACCGCGCCCGCCGGTACCCGCTGGCTGGTGCGCACGCTGTACGCCTCCGCCTTCTGCGACGAGTTCGTCCTGCTCTACCCGGTGTACGCGCTGCTGTTCAGCGACACCGGCCTGTCCGTCTGGCAGACGACCTCGCTGTTCGTCCTGTGGTCGCTGACCGGCGTCCTGCTCGAGGTGCCCTCCGGCGCCTGGGCCGACGCCGTCTCCCGGCGGCTGCTGCTGATCCTCGGGCCGCTGCTCACCGCCGCCGGCTTCGCCCTGTGGGTGCTCGTGCCGTCCTACGGCGCCTTCGCGCTCGGCTTCGTGCTGTGGGGCGCCAGCGGCGCGCTCGGCTCCGGCGCGCTGGAGGCACTGGTTTACGAGGAACTGGACCGGGCCGGTGCCGCCGACCGGTACGCCCACGTCATGGGCCGGGCCCGGGCCATCGGCATCGCCGCGACCATGTCCGCCATGGGCCTGGCCGGCCCCGTGTTCGCCCGGGGCGGCTACGACGCGGTGGGCGCGGCGAGCGTGCTCGCCTGTCTGGCCGCGGCGGCGGTCGCGACCCGGTTCCCCGAGCACCGCACACCCTCCGGCGCCGGCGAGCGCTGGTCCGCGACGCTGCGCGCCGGACTCGCCGACGCCCGCGCCGACCGGTCCGTGCGCGGCGCGCTGCTCCTCGTACCGGCCGTGACCGCGGTGTGGGGCGCGCTCGACGAGTACACGCCGCTGCTCGCCCGGGACACGGGCGTGGCCGCCGAGACCGTGCCCTGGCTGCTGCTGGTGATCTGGGCCGGCGCCACGGTCGGCAGTCTGCTGGCCGGTCCCGCGCGACGCCTGACCGGCAACGGCTTCGCCGCGCTGCTCACCGGTTCCGCGCTGGCGCTGGCCGCGGGCGCCCTGGTGGGCACGCCGGTCGCCCTGGCCCTGGTCGCGCTCGCCTTCGGCGGCTTCCAGCTGGCGACCGTCCTGGCCGACGCCCGCCTCCAGCAGCGCATCGACGACACCGGACGGGCCACCCTGACCTCGGTCGCGGGCCTCGGCAGCGAGCTGGGCACGCTCGCCACCTACGTCGCCTACGGGGCGGCGGCCACGGCATGGGGCCACGGCACCGCGTTCGCGCTCTCCGCGGTGCCGTACCTCCTGACGGCGCTGGTCCTGGCCGGTGCCGCCCGGACTACAGCCGCGGCTGCCAGGGCACGACGCCGAAGTCGCCGGTCCCCTTCCTGACCTTCTCGAACGGCGCCGACGACACGCACCGGGGCGGTTCCTCGCCCTGGGCCGGGCTGCCCGTCGCCGCCCAGCTGTAACCGAGCCGGTCGTGGCGGCCCAGGTCGTGAACCGTGACGCCGACCCGCCTGCCCTCGGCGCCGGGCAGGTCGGAGTCGGTGACGACGCCGGAGACGACGGCCACGTCACCGCCGGTCAGGAGGCAGTCGACCGCGACTTCGGCCCGGGCGCCCCTGCCGTTCAGGTAGTGGCTGAACTCGAAGGTCCCGGTGGCCTTGAGGGGGTCTTCCCGGTCCTCGGCCGCCAGATGCGCGTCGAAGGTGAAGGTGATGTCGTCCCCCGCCGACCGGTACAGCTTGGCCGTGCCGGTCAGCGCGGCGGCCTCCCTCGGCGGCGGGCCGTCGTGCGGGCCCCGGTGGGGGCCGTCGGCGACGGCCGTGCCGGTGGTGGCGGCGGTGAGCAGCAGGGCGGCGCAGAGTGCTGCGGTCGCGGTACGGCGCTTCATGGCGGGTCGTCTCCCGTGGGGTCGAAGCCGGTGAACCGAACGCTCACCACTGTCCCGGCGCCGCCTTCGCGCCACATCGGGCCCACGGTGGGTACCACCTCCGCCGCGCGGCGGGGAGGGGCGGGCCCGCTCTGCTTCCCGGGGAGGACGGGAGCGCCCGCCGGGGGCGCAACGAATCGCCGACGGGCGCCGGGTGCACGCAACGAACCGCTCACCGGCGCGCAACGGGTCCGTCTTGTCCGGCCGAGTCCGCCGACCGTACCGTCTATCTGGCCCCCCGAACCCCCTCCGACCGGTGAGGATCACGCATGCGCACCGCCCTGCTCCAGAGCTCCGGCCGCCCCGGTTCCACCGCCGAGAACCTCAAGGTCCTCGACGAGGCCGCGGGCCGCGCCGCAGCCGCGGGAGCCGCGCTGCTCGTCACCTCCGAGCTGTTCCTGACCGGATACGCCGTCGGCGACGACATCGAGGTCCTCGCCGAGCCCGCCGACGGCGACGCGGCCGACGCCGTCGCGGAGATCGCCGGACGCCACGGCCTGGCCGTCGCCTACGGCTACCCCGAGCGGGACGGCGAGCGGATCTTCAACTCCGTCCAGCTCGTCGCCGCCGACGGCAGCCGCCCGGCGAACTACCGCAAGACCCACCTCTTCGGCTGCTTCGAGCGCGACCACTTCACCCCCGGCGAGCAGCCCGTCGTCCAGACCGAGCTGAACGGCCTCACCGTCGGCCTGATGATCTGCTACGACGTGGAGTTCCCGGAGAACGTCCGCGCCCACGCCCTGGCCGGCACCGACCTGCTGCTCGTCCCGACCGCGCAGATGCACCCCTTCCAGTTCGTCGCCGAGTCCGTCGTGCCGGTGCGGGCCTTCGAGAACCAGATGTACGTCGCGTACGTCAACCGCGTCGGTCCCGAGGGCGAGTTCGAGTTCGTCGGCCTGTCCACCCTCGCGGGACCCGACGGCGTCGCCCGCGCCCGGGCCGGACGCGCCGAGGAGCTGATCCTCGCCGACGCGGACCCCGCCTTCCTGGCCGCGTCCCGCGAGGCCAACCCGTACCTGAGGGACCGCCGCCCCGGCCTCTACGGCGCCCTCGCCTGAGCCCCGAACCGCGCGTCCCGCCCGCCGTTCCACCCCTGCAAGGAGTCCGTACCCCATGACGTCCACCGTGCCCAACGCGATCGAGCACGCAGACGAGCAGCAGCCGCCGATCACCATGTTCGGGCCGGACTTCCCGTACGCGTACGACGACTTCCTCGCCCACCCCGCCGGACTGGGCCAGATACCCGCCACCGAGCACGGTACCGAGGTCGCCGTCATCGGCGGCGGCCTGTCCGGCATCGTGGCCGCCTACGAGCTGATGAAGATGGGCCTCAAGCCCGTCGTCTACGAGGCCGACCGGATCGGCGGCCGGCTGCGCACCGTCGGCTTCGACGGCTGCGACCCGTCGCTGACCGCCGAGATGGGCGCGATGCGCTTCCCTCCGTCCTCCACCGCCCTGCAGCACTACATCGACCTGGTGGGCCTCGAAACCCGGGCCTTCCCCAACCCGCTGGCCGAGGCGACCCCCTCGACCGTCGTCGACCTCAAGGGCGAGTCGCACTACGCCGAAACCCTCGACGACCTGCCGCAGGTCTACCGGGACGTGGCCGACGCCTGGGCGAAGTGCCTCGAAGAGGGCGCCGACTTCACCGACATGAACCGCGCCCTGCGCGAGCGCGACGTCCCCCGCATCCGCGAGATCTGGGCGAAGCTGGTCGAGAAGCTCGACAACCAGACCTTCTACGGCTTCCTCTGCGACTCCGAGGCCTTCAAGTCCTTTCGGCACCGCGAGATCTTCGGCCAGGTCGGCTTCGGCACCGGCGGCTGGGACACCGACTTCCCCAACTCCATCCTGGAGATCCTCCGCGTCGTCTACACCGAGGCCGACGACCACCACCGCGGCATCGTCGGCGGCTCCCAGCAGCTGCCGCTCAGGCTCTGGGAGCGCGAGCCGGAGAAGATCGTCCACTGGCCGCACGGCACCTCGCTGCGGACCCTCCACATGGACGGCGAGCCCCGCCCGGCCGTGACCCGGCTGAACCGCACCGCCGGCAACCACATCACCGTGACCGACGCCGACGGCGACATCCGCACCTACCGGGCGGCGATCTTCACCGCCCAGTCCTGGATGCTGCTGTCGAAGATCGCCTGCGACGACTCGCTCTTCCCGATCGACCACTGGACCGCCATCGAGCGCACCCACTACATGGAGTCCAGCAAGCTCTTCGTGCCCGTGGACCGGCCCTTCTGGCTGGACAGGGACGAGGACACCGGCCGGGACGTCATGTCGATGACGCTCACCGACCGCATGACCCGCGGCACCTACCTGCTCGACGACGGCCCGGACAAGCCCGCCGTCATCTGCCTCTCCTACACCTGGTGCGACGACAGCCTGAAGTGGCTGCCGCTGTCCGCGAACGAGCGGATGGAGGTCATGCTGAAGTCGCTCGGCGAGATCTACCCCAAGGTCGACATCAGGAAGCACGTCATCGGCAACCCGGTGACGGTCTCCTGGGAGAACGAGCCCTACTTCATGGGCGCGTTCAAGGCCAACCTCCCCGGCCACTACCGCTACCAGCGGCGCCTGTTCACCCACTTCATGCAGGAGGCGCTGCCGGAGGACAAGCGGGGCATCTTCCTCGCCGGCGACGACATCTCCTGGACGGCCGGCTGGGCCGAGGGCGCCGTGCAGACCGCGCTGAACGCGGTCTGGGGCGTCATGCACCACTTCGGCGGCGAGACCGACGCGACCAACCCCGGCCCGGGCGACCTCTACGAGGAGATCGCGCCGGTGGAGCTGCCCGAGGACTAGGAGTTCTCCCGCGCCCGGGCGGCCTCAGATTCCGGCCGCCCGGGCCTTCTCGTAGATCCGGGCGGCGACGTCCTTGAGCTCCTCGGCGTCCCGCGCGGTGCTCTGCACGTCGATGAGGATCTCGTCCAGGCCGATCTCGGCGTGCGCGGCCAGGTCCTCGACGATCTGGTCGACGCCGCCCTGGAAGGGGCGCCGGTCGGAGCCCTCGTAGTTCGCCGGGCTGTAGCGGGTGTTGACCCGCAGCGCCGTCCGGATCGGCCGCGTGCGCCCCCGCTCGGCGGCCAGGTCCCGCAGCTCCCGCAGCTGCGCGGCGACGGTCTCGGCGCCGATGCCGGTCGGCAGCCAGCCGTCGGCGTGGTCGACCAGACGGCGCCGGGCCCGGCCGCTGCCGCCCGCCGCCAGCAGGATCGGGATCGGCCGGGCCGGTTTGGGACCGACCACGGCGGACGCGATCTTGGTGACCTCGCCGTCGTACACCACCGGGTCCGGACCCCACACCGCGCGGCACACGCCGATCAGCTCGTCCAGGGCCGCACCGCGTTCGGCGAACGGCCGCACGGAGGCCGCCGCGTACTCGTCGTGGGACCAGCCGGTGCCGAAGCCCGCCAGCACCCGGCCGCCGCTCGCCGCGTCCAGCGAGGCCAGCGCCTTGGCCAGCTGGAAGGGGACGTGCAGCGGGGCGACCAGCACGCTCGTGCCCAGCAGCGCCCGTTCGGTGACCGCGGCGGCCAGGGCGAGGGTGACCAGCGGCTCCGCCACACTCCGGTACGTGTCCGGCCAGGGCAGGCCCTCGACGCCGTACAGCCCCTGGGTGGCGGGTTCGGGGAACAGGGCCCGCTCGAACACCCACAGGCTCTCGAAGCCCATCTCCTCCGCCGCGCGCGCCACGTCGGGGACGTCCTTGCCGATGTCGTACTGCCGCATCTGAGGGAGGCCGAGTCCGAGCCGGGTCGTCATGCCGGGTGCTCCTTCGCATTCGGGGGGTGCGATGCCGGCCGTGGACCGCACGGTGCGCACGGCCACCGGTTTCAACGTACAACGATCGCGGGGGAGTTTTGGAGGCGCACTTACCGGAACCGGCCGGATCAGTCCCGCAGCGGGGTGAGCAGCATGCGGCCCGCGAAGCCCACGGCGGCGTCCAGCCGTTCGGTGAACTCCCCGGCGACGTCCGGCAGCCGGCGCAGCGCCCACAGCGCGCGGGCCGCCGCCCAGGTGGCCTCGCGGGCGCGCTCCAGGCTCCAGGAGCCCAGCAGATGGGTCAGCGGGTCGGCGATCTGGAGGAGGTCGGGACCCGGCATCAGCTCGTCGTGGACGCGCTCCTCCAGCGAGACGAGGAGATCACCCACGCGGTCGAACTCGTCCTCCAGGTCGACGGGTTCGCACCCGAGCGTACGACAGGTGTCCACCACGGCCAGCGCGAGATCGTGGCCGATGTGCGCTTTGATGCCCGCCAGCGCGAAGTGTTCCGAGTAACATCACATGTCATGACGCAACTCACGCGGCGCTCTGGCGGCACGCCCCAGCATGCGCTACGAGTCGTCGGGGCTATCCGGCTGAGCCGGTACCACGACGCCACCATCTCCCCGGAGGTGCAGGAGGAGATGATCACCCTTGCGGCGAACCGCATTGGTGGCGTACTGGTCGGTTGGGCGAAGGACATCGACGTCTCCGCCCTGAAAACGTCCCCCTGGGAGCGGGAAGAGCTTTCCTGCTGGCTCGACCGCCCCGACGAGTGGGATGTCCTCATCTGGCAGCGTATGGACCGCGCCGTACGAAGCATGGCAGATATGGCAAACCTGGGACGGTTCGCCAAGCAGCACGGTAAGAGGCTCGTGTTCGCTTCCGGACCGGGTGGCGACATGCTAGAGCTGGATTTCGGCTCAGCGATGTCAGAGCTGATCATGCTCATCCTGGCCTTCGCCGCCCAGCTCGAAGGACAGACGATCGTCGAGCGGAACCAGGGTGCCGCCGCACGGCTTCAGTCCCTGGGCCGGTGGGCCGGCGGACCGGTTCCTTACGGCTTCGCGCCGGAACGCAAGACGTTCCCCGACGGCAACGAGGGATGGTGGTTGGGGGAGCACAAGGAAACGGCCGACATCCGTCGGGCCGCTATCGCGCGGGCTATCGCTGGGAAGTCGTTCAGTGAGATCACGGACTGGTTGAACTCGTCGGGCGCCGTCACCCCGACGAACCACAGGGCGAGACTTGCCGAGCGTGACGAGGACCCCGCAAGCCTGTGGATGTCGACGACTGTGCGGTCCATGCTGATGTCCGCCCTGAACCGCGGACACCTCGTCACCCGTGAGGGTGCCACGGTCCGCAACGCTGACGGTAGTCCCGTCCTCCAGGGCGTCGCGCTGATCAATCACGACACGTGGTACCAACTCCAAGAGGCACTGAAGAAGCGAGCCGTCGAAGCCCTCCAGGCTCCCCGTCGTCGCGACGCACACGAGTTGCTGGGCATCCTGACGTGTCACTGGTGCTCCGCCAACATGCATACCGCCTCCCGGACGGAGCACGACGGGACGCAGACGGCACAGTTCCGCTGCAACAGTGCCCACCACGGGAAGGACGCGCCAAAGCCCACCATCACCCGTGCGACCACGGTTGCGTGGGTCCACGCGGAGTTCGTCCGCCGCTTCGGTTTCATGCGACGGACACAGATCGTCCGCACCCCCGGCGTCGACCACCGGCCGGAGATTGCAGAGCTGGAGGCGAACCTTGAAGAGTTGGGCGGCCGGCTGCCGACGATGCGTGGTGCCGCCGCAGACGTCGTCGCGGGACAGATGAACGGCATTGCGGAGCGTCTGGAGACGCTACGGAAGGCGCCCTTCGAGCCGCCCCGGGTGCAGGAGGTGCAGCTCGACACCACGTGGGGCGACGCGTTCAACGAGGCTCACGACGAGGAGCGCCGTCAGATCATGCTCGACATGCACATCCGCGTCACGGTCGGACCGCCCACAGGGTGGCGTCGACCCGTCGAGGAGCGGCTGACGATGGAGATCGACCGTCCGGACCCGGAGGCTGACGAGTTGGAGGAGGCGCTCCACCAAGCGTCCCTGTAACCGCGCACGACAGAGCCCCCGTCGATTCGGCGGGGGCTCTCGTCACTCTGTGGGCGGCTCGCTCCACGGACCGGCCGGCGGGCGTGGAGGCTGTGTGGCGCCGGGGCGCCGACAGTAGTATGCGACATAGCGCCTGAGCACGTCAGAGCGGTCCGTGTCGTCGGGTACCGCATCCCCGAATGCTTGCCACAGCTCCGCCTCGATGCGGAAGCGACTGATGGGTGTCTTCGGCTGGTTAGGCATGGGAGAACCGTAGCAGAGGTGTAGCCACACCAAAGAGGTTGCGCAGGTGTAGCCGCACCCCTTCCGGTGTAGCCACACCCCGACGCACCGGCGACAACGGGCCCGCAGATTCTTGGCGGAAGCGTCTCCAACTTCCACGCCACCGCCGACGAGATCGCCTACGACCGCGCCGTCCTCGACGCCCTTGGCGGCCCGGCGAGCCTCGGCGCCGTCATCGACACCAGCCGCAACGGCAACGGCGCCCCGCCCGACGGCGAGTGGTGCGACCCGGCCGGCCGCCGGATCGGCCGCGCACCGACCCTGAGCACCGGCATGGGACGCGTCGACGCCTACCTGTGGGTCAAGCTCCCGGGGGAGTCCGACGGCTGCAAGGGCGAACCGGGCACGTTCACCCCCTCCTACGCCTACGACCTGGCGCGCTGAGCCCCGCCGCCGTCACCGCCGTCGCCGCCGGAACCGGTCTTCGCGTCGTACGACGACGTGCCCTCGTCCAGCAGCGGCTGCTGCGTCTTGAGGTGAGCCGGGGCGAAGGCGCGCAGCGCGTGGTAGCCGGTGATGACGACCAGGGTGCCCAGCGCGATGCCGCTGAGGGAGAAGTTGTCCGTGAACTTCATGCTGACGTTGCCGACGCCGATGATGATGCCCGCGGCGGCCGGCACCAGGTTGAGCGGGTTGCGCAGGTCCACTCGGGCGTTGGTCCAGATCTGGGCACCGAGCAGGCCGATCATGCCGTAGAGGATGACGGTGATGCCGCCGAGGACGCCGCCCGGGATCGCGGCCACGACCGCGCCGAACTTCGGGCAGATGCCGAAGAGCAGGGCGAAACCGGCCGCCGCCCAGTACGCGGCCGTCGAGTAGACCCTGGTCGCGGCCATCACGCCGATGTTCTCGGAGTACGTGGTGTTGGGCGGGCCGCCGACCGCGGTGGAGAGCACCGAGCCGAGGCCGTCGGCCGAGATCGCCGTGCCCAGCTTGTCGTCCAGGTTGTCGCCGGTCATCTCGCCGACCGCCTTGACGTGCCCGGCGTTCTCCGCGATCAGGGCGATGACGACGGGGAGGGCGACCAGGATCGCCGACCACTCGAAGCTCGGCCCGTGGAACGTCGGCAGCCCGATCCAGTCGGCCTGCCCCACGGCGGAGAAGTCCAGCCGCCAGTGGTCGGTGAGCCTGCCGCTGCCGTCCACCGAGTGGATCTTCCCGAAGATCCGGTCGAGCGCCCAGGACAGCACGTAGCCGAAGACCAGTCCCAGGAAGATCGCGATCCGGGACCAGAAGCCGCGCAGACACACCACGGCCAGGCCGGTGAACAGCATCACGAACAGCGCCGTCCACTGGTCCTGCGGCCAGTAGGTGGAGGCGGTGACCGGGGCCAGGTTGAAGCCGATCAGCATCACCACCGCGCCGGTGACGACCGGCGGCATCGCGGCGTGGACGATCCGCGCCCCGAACCGCTGCACGGCGAGCCCCACCAGGAACAGCGCGACGCCGACGACGAGGACCGCGCCGGTCACCGTGGCGCTGGTGCCGCCCTGCGCCCGGATGACCGCGGCGACGCCGACGAAGGAGAGCGAGCAGCCGAGGTAGCTGGGCACCCGGCCGCGGGTGGCGAGCAGGAAGATGACGGTGGCCACGCCCGACATCATGATCGCGAGGTTGGGGTCGAGGCCCATCAGGACCGGAGCCACGAAGGACGCCCCGAACATGGCCACCACGTGCTGGGCGCCGAGCCCGGCCGTACGGGGCCACGAGAGCCGTTCGTCGGGGCGGACCACCGCTCCCGGGGCGGGTACCTTCCCGTCCCCGTGCAGCTTCCACCCAAAAGCACGCCCGGAAGTCAGCCGGCGGTGCGCACGGACCAAACGGGCAGGGAATCGATGACGCTCTTCTCGGACCATACGGGAATGATCTCGTACCGCCGCCCCTGCCAGACCTGCACCCTCACGATCAGGCGCGACAACAGGACCCGCTTGGACGCGACACTGATCGTGTCCCACTCCTCGATCAGGCCAAGCACCGTCTCGCGGAAGGGCATTGGATCGGTCGGCCGAGTGTCTTCTTGCAGTAGCGTGTCGAGTTCCTCCTGCGCCTTCGCGCGTGCCTTCTCATGCTTCGTGCGCGCCCGCAGGTACGTGTCCCGGTCGGCATCGCCAAGCGTGTAGGCGTCGAAAGCCCGGTCGATCGCGGCTGTGGTCCGCTCGATCTCCTTCGTGAGCCGTTTACGGACCGACTCCGGGTCGGGTCCCTGCCGCTTCGGCGGCGTGACGACGCGGCCCGCGGCGATCGCGTCGATCTCGGTGCGGACGTCGAGCAGCCACTCGTACACGCGGTCTTCCAGCTCGGCGCGGCGGAACCACACCGGGTCGTGGTCGACGCCGCGGCGGGTACGCACCTGGCACCGGTAGGCCGTGCCGGGCCCCTGTCGGCCGACGGCGATGTTCGCGCGGGAGCCGCAGTAGCCGCACCAGACCAGCCCGGACAGCGGGTAGACCGGATTCAGGGACCGTCGCGGGGTGCCGCGTCGAGACGCCCGCATGTCGCGGTACTTGTCCCACACGTCGTCCTCGATGACGGAGTCGTGTTCGGCGCCGGCGTGCGTGTAGTGGGCCATCTTGCGGCACTTCCCGGGCTCGCCGCAGACGGCCTCCGGGTCGTGTACGTGCAGCAGCCCGGCCGGGAACCCGGCGTCGAGGTACAGGCGTACGGTCTGGTCGAGCCACACCGAGCCGCGGGCGGTGCGTAGGCCCCACTCGTTCCAGCGGGCCGCGAGCGTCCTGAACCCGGTGGTGCCCTTCGTGTACGCGTTGTAGGCGTCGTTGATCACTTCGGCCTGCTGGGGGACGACTTCGTACCACTCGTCTTGGATCTTCCACCCGCCGTGTCCGTCAGGCAGCCGGCGCGGATGCCAGACGTAGCCGAACCGTCGGCCCCCAGCGGAGGGCAGTCCGAGGCGGCGCCGTAGCTCGTGGGTTTCCTTCCACTGCTCGCCCGCCCGGTTGCTCTCGAAGGTGGCCACCGCGAACAGCATGTCGCGGGTGAACCCGCCGACCGCAGTCTTCGCGTCGACGTCCTCGGTTGCACTGATCAGGTCGCCGCCTGCCGCTTCGATCCGTGCGAGGTTGAGGGCGACGCCGTGGCGGTTGCGGCCGAAGCGGCTGAACTTCCATGCCCACATCTCACGCTCGGGCCTCGCGGGGTCCTCAACGATCTCGATGCCGCGCATCACTTTGCGCTTGAAGTTCCTGCCGGTGGCGTCGGGGTCGACGATCCACTCGGCGACGTACCGGCCCTTCCGGGCTGCAGCTTCCTCGACGACGCTCTTCTGAATGTCGACGCTGATCATTTCCTCACGCCATGTGGATACGCGGGCATATCCGATGACGGGAATCAGTGCTGACGCTTTTACGACCGATCGCGCCGCAGGAACGAATAGCGTTCCCCGCGATGCTGACATGAAACCCCCTACTTTTTATGCGCTCCCGTTTCGTCGCATCTGGGGGGTGTGGCGGGGGTGCGGAAGTCCGACGACTTCCGCCCCGCCCGCTATCTTCGGAGTGTCCTCCGTCAGTGCGTCGATCTGGGCTGCGCGCCATCCGTACTCGGTGTACTGCTGCCGCTCCTGCACGCTCAGGCGAGCTACGCGCGACTGATGTGCGAGGGTCTGCTGCAGGTTCTCACGCTGTGTCAGTTGGACGCTGGCGCCAGTGGATACGAGCAGGACCAGCACGCCGGTTCGGAACGCGTCGGTTCGGTCGGCGATGATTCCGTACGCCGCGAGCGCGATCCCCACAACCGCGCAAGCCTTGGCCAGAACAATTACTCTGCGCTGATCCTGCATTGTCTACCCCTCTGCTGCAGCACCCCCCGCCGAGCTGCTGCCGTCGCCTGTATCGCCTCGCCGCATGCGCCTAACCATCGTGGTAAACCAGGGTCGGTCATCTTCGGGAACCCCGGCTGCCTCTGCCACCTCTTCAGGTGTCAAGCGTTTTCCGGACGATACCGCAATCTGACCGGATTCCGGCCCCGAAAGCGAGAAATCGCGTTCTGCTGCCTTTTCCGTTCGAATCAGCAGCTCGGCGAGCGGGATGCCCGTGCCCCGGGACAGGGAAAGCAGCGTCTCGTACGACACGGGCTCGCCGGCCAGTAGGCGCGAGATGATCCCGGCCGAGATGCCGGTGTCCTGCGCGAGTTGCGACCGGCCGCCGCTGCGGCTGCTCGACAGGTCGTACCCCTTATCTGTCAGTACGCCTGTAAGCCATGGCAGCCATGTGGGGCGCTCTCCAGTGCTCTCTTGATCATTATCTCGTCTCCGCATGCGCGCAGGCTACCGCTAGTGGAAGCAGGTCAGGCCACGTTTCCACCAGCGGAAGTGCAGGTCAAGCCGTCCGCCGTACAACCTTCCGCCGTCGTTGCACGTCGCACCCATCTTCGAACACGTGTCCGGTTTCCGCAATCGGAATCGCCGGTCTGCTTATTTCCATGAGTGGAACTTCCACTGACGGAAGGAACGTGCTAGCTTCCTTCCATCAACGGAACTTCCGAGAGTGGAAGGAAGCACCGATGGACACCATCGTGCTCAAGCTCAGGGCCTTCGAGGCGGTGACCAGCGCCCACGGCCACACCACCTACGAGAAGCAGGCGGAGGCAACCGGACTCAGCTTCGGTGTCCTGCACCGGCTGCGTGACGGCGGTGCGGCCGGCCCGCAGGCCATCGCCCGTATCTGCACCACCTACGGCGCCCGGTTCGAGGAGCTGTTCGAGTTCGGTACCGCCACCCCGGCCCGCCGCAAGACCCGCACGAAGGCGCGGCCCACCGGCCGACGCATGAAGGCAGTGGCCGCATGAGCGCCGTCGACGCGACGCCGCTGGACCGGGCGCGTGCCGTCCGAGCTGCGGCTGAGGCACTCGTCGACGCGGTCGCCGAGCGCGCCGCGCGGACGCCGAGGGAGGCGGCCGAGGCTGCTTACTACCCCGGCCACCCGCTCGGCACGGTCGCCGCGATTGAGGCCGAAATCCGCCGTCGCCGCGCCGCCGAGACCGGCGAGCAGCCGGCCGCCGCCTGACCCGCACAGACAAAGGGGCCGTCCCGCAACGGCCAAGCAGCGGAACGACCCCAGGGGCACCGCCCCACTCCATCCCGCGAGGACAGAAAGAGAGGCGACGCCGTGAACGGCAAGCCTATCCCCCTTCGTAGGGCGTTGATCCCGCCCACCGACCCGCAGATCACCGCCGTTGAGGCGACGATCGACTACCTCGACCTGCCCGCCTCCCGCGAGCCGATCACCCGCGAGGACGGCGTCCACGTCGTTGTCACCGGGTCCGAGCAGTTCGCGCAGTGGATGCACGCCCTCGGCGGCACCGTGAACCGGGCGCCCGCCCTCGACGGTGCGTCGCTGTGGACGCTGCGCACCGAGTCCCCGCGCCGCGCCGACGGGACGACGGTCCGCATTCGCGTGCACGCCGTGTTCGTCACCGACGAGTGGGTGCCCGAGCAGTTCCGCGCCCCGGCGCAGTCGGGCCCGGTGGCGTCATGACGAACGAGAAGATCGAGCGGGCCGCCCGCGTCATCGCCGCCGAGTTCGTGCACGGCACGACGACCGACCCGGCGTTCGAGGCCGCCCGTCTGCTCGACGAGCAGGGTCTGCTCGCGGACGTGGTGGCCGACCCGTTCGAGGCGCCCGGCCGCAACCGCCCGGTGCCGTCGCCGGCCGCTGTGGCGGCGCTCGCCGACTGCCGCCGCGCGAAGGCGATCGCCGACGACGCGCAGTCGCTGGTCGAGGACATGCCCGGCGTCCCCACCGTCGAGGCTGCCGGGGGCGAGGTCAAGTTCGTGGTGCACCCGCGGTCGCTGGCCGACTGGAAGCAGTGGCTGCACGCCCTCGGTGCTGGTGAGGCCCGCGGGACGTCGACCGGGGCGGCGATGGTCGTGCACTGCACGTACCTCGGTGTCCGGGCCCGGCTCGTCGGCTACGGGGTGCCCGCCATGTACAGCGAGCACAACGCCGCGGTGCGCGGACGCCGGACGGCGGTCCGCCCGTGATCGAGGACGTGGCCACCGTCGAGAACCTGATCGTTGCCGGGCTGCTGATGCTCGCCGCGATCCTCCTGACCCTTGCTGGGGGGACCCGATGACCAACCCGACCACGCCCGTGACCGGGCCGTTCCGTATCACAGTCGAGCCGATCCCGACCGGTGTCACGCTCGACGTCGAGGCGTTCGTCGAGCACGTCGTGCACGACGTCGTCGCCGCCTTGCTGAACGACGACACGTACGCCGACCGGTTTGCCGCGCTGCAGGATTTGCAGCCGCAGGACCCGCACCGGCCCGAGCGGTCGCTGCCGTTCGAGGAACTGGTCGCCGATCTGGTCGCCGTGGCGGGCACGAAGGTGCCGGTGTACGGGCTGCAGGCGTTGCGGCTCGCCGGGCGGGTTGAGCGGTGCGCGGCCCCCGCTGTTGAGGCGCTGCAGGCGCTGGGCAAGGTCGAGGAGATCGCCCTCGCGTCGATCATGCGTGGCGAGGGTGGTGCGGCCGCGTGAAGAAGACGATCCGCGACAACTACCGCTTGGAACTGACCCCCGACACCTTCGGCTACCGCCGGAACATCGTCGACGACCACAACGCCATGCGCGGGCTGCTCGACGAGATCGAGCGCGCGGTGAAGCGTCACGTCGACGGCGTGCACCAGGTACTGCCGCGCTGGGACTCCCGCGACGTGTGCTCGCACTGCGACAGCGGATGGGAGGCGCTGACCGCCGCCGACGTCGCCAAGGGCGGGCACGCGGTTATCGACGAGCACAGCGTCGAGGGCGAGCCGGTGTGCTGCGAGAAGGCGATCGACGAGTTCCGCACCGAGC
The DNA here is from genome assembly GCF_040686295.1 of Streptomyces sp. NPDC085944. Taxonomy (NCBI): domain Bacteria; kingdom Bacillati; phylum Actinomycetota; class Actinomycetes; order Kitasatosporales; family Streptomycetaceae; genus Streptomyces; species Streptomyces sp. NPDC085944. Next base: position 382,244 of record NZ_JBFBJX010000003.1, read on the forward strand.
GCGGGATCCCGCTGCTCGACGCCGGGGCGGGTGAGACCGCATGAGCGCTCGCGAAGCCCTCCGCAAGTACGTGCACTTGCTGTCCGACGCCTGGACCCCGCGCGAGACGACCGACGCCCGTGTCGAGGAGCTATACGGCCTCGTGCGCGCCGAGGTGCTCGCCGAGGCCAAGGTCGAGACCGTCGGCTGGCTGGTGAAGAAGGCCCGGGAGTACCGCGCCGCTGGCGGCGAGCAGAACGCCCGGCAGGCCGAGGCGATCGAACTGCTCGCGTCGAAGGTGGACCGGGGCGCCGTGCGTGCCTTCCTCGGCACCGGCCACTACCGGGACGTCATCGACGAGCAGCGTGCCGAGGTGCGCCGCGAGATCCTCGGCGACGACCTCAACCCCTCGACGCTCGTCCTCGACGCACAGGCATACCGTCGGCTCGCCGACGACGTGAGCGCCACCATGCCCGACCCGGACCGGTGGGACGGCGACGACGACGACGGCACGATCCTCGCCCGCTACGTCCGGCACCTCGCCGCGCAGCTCGCGCTCACGGTCGAGTTCCGGGTGCCGCTGCCCGAGGGGCTCGGCGGGTACGGCGAGGTCGTCGTAAAGCGCGAGTCGTCCGCCTCTGACCGGTGGGCCGTCACGGACGGCGCGTTGGTCGGACTGCAGGCGTGGGCCGACGACCGGTGGCAGTACGTCACCGACGTGGGCCGTGCCGCGACGTTCGTGTACAGCCTCGACGACGCCCTCGACGTCGCCGAGCACGTGGCCCGGGTCGAGCAGGAGAAGCACGACGCCCGGATCCGTGCGAACCGTGAGGGCGGTGCCGAGTGAGTGCAGCTATGGAACTGCACGTTGCGCTGTCGCTGCGACACGACGCGACCGAGGCATACAGGCTGGCACACGCCTACCGGGACGAAGAGCTGCAGAAGTTCGCCGACCGGCTCGCCTCGCGCGCCATGCTCTACGGCGACAGCCGCACGGTTACCGCGGTCATCCGCGACATTCAGCGACTGACCGGCGAGAAGAGCATCCCGGCCGGCGTACAGCCGGTCGAGGACGGAGCCACTCACCGGCACCCGCGCCCCTGCGAGTTCCCGACCGTGCTGCCCTGCATGTGCGTACGGCCCGGCCACCTGCCCGAGGCGTCGTTCCTCCGTGCTCGCCAGCGCGGACGGATCGGCGACTACTTCGCGGGCGTCAAGCAGGGCCACGACGACCGGCTGATCTGGGCCGGTGAGACCTGGTGACCGACCCGAAGTGGGCAGTCGCCACCGAGCGGGGTCGCTACTACCGCGACCCCGCCGGGGGCCCCGATCTCATCTCAGTGACCAACTGCCTGTCCTCGATCGCCAAGCCGGCGCTGCTGCCGTGGGCGGCGGGCATGACCGCCGACGCTGTGATCGCCGACCCGATCGCGACCGCCCACCGCGCCCGCACCGAGCCAGACGTGCTGCGTAAGGAACTCGTCGCCGTACACCGGCAGTACACCGAGAAGGCGAAGAAGCTGGGTAGCCGCATTCACAACCGGGCGCAGGCGCAGGTGTTGGGCGTGCCGTACCCGGCCGACCCCGAGGTCGAGCCCTACGCCCGTCAGTTGGCCGCGTGGTTCCGGCTGTGGCGCGTCGACCTTGCCGAGGACGTCGTGACCGTCGAGACGACCGTCATGCACCGGCGGTACGGCTACGCCGGCACGGGTGATCTGTGGGTGTGGCTGCCGACCGGGTTGTACCGGCGTCGGCAGCTCTGGCTCATCGACTACAAGACGAGCGGGGAGAAGCCCGACGGCACCGTGAAGCCGGACGACACGGTGTACGACGAGCAGCCCCTGCAGCTCGCCGGACTGCGGCACGCGCCCGAGTGGCTGCTGCCCGACGACACGTCCGAGCCCGCCCCGCGGGTGCATCGCACGGGGCTGCTGAACCTGCGTCCGCGCGCGCACCGGCTGATCGAAGTGCCGTCCGGCCGCGAGCAGTTCCGCGCGTTCCTGGCGGCGTCCCGCACCGCCCGCTATCTGCACACCGCGCCGAGCGCGTACACGACGGTCGTTCCGCCGTGGGCGCCGGGCGCCACCGAACGGAAGGCAGCCTGACATGGGCTCCCGTATCAAGACGATGAAGCGGCAGGCCGCCGAGTTGGGGCGGATCCGCACCGGCTACAGCCGGCCGAACCCCAAGCCGGACGGCAAGCCGATCCCGGTCAAGTCCAAGACGTTCGTACTCACTTCGCACTCCCGCGACTACGTCGCCGCCGCCGCCGAGCTGTACGGCGGCCGGGTCGAGCAGTGGACGCCGCAGCGGTCGAGCATCGCGCAGTGGCGCGTCATCACCGAGGCGCCCGAGCTGCGGGCGATCCTGCCCGCCGGTGACCCGCTGTCGCAGAACTACGAGAAGTGGAACGGCGGCGGATGCGAACGCCGCTGCGACGGCATCACCGAGAAGATCAGCGGCAAGCCGTGCGTGTGCCTCGCCCGATTCGGCGAGGGCTGGCACGAGCTGAAAGCCGACCAGGTGTGCCGTCCGACGTCCCGGATCGGGGTGTTCCTGCCGGACCTGCCCGACCTCGGCGTGTGGCGGCTGGAGACGAAGTCGTACTACGCGGCCGATGCGCTCGCTGGTGGGCTCGACACGGTGCTGCAGGCCACCGGCGGCGAGGGTCTGCTGCCGGTCCGTATGTGGATCGAGCAGCGCACGGCGGTCCGCGAGGGCAAGACGAAGCAGTTCCAGGTCGTCATGTTGGTGCCCGCGCTGCCGAAGCTGCGGCACGCCCTGTCGGGCCCGATCTCGACGGCGGCCGCGCTCGACCCGAGCAGCCTGGACCGGCCGGCGATCGAGGCGGCGCCCGCCGAGCGGCCCGACTACCTCGCCGACGCCCGCGCGTGCCAGACCGAGGCAGACGTGCAACAGGTCTGGCACCGGGCGCGGCACGCGGGCCACGGCTCCGACGAGCTGCTCGCCGACCTCCAGGCGATCGCTGCGGACATCGCGAAGGGCATCGACCCGAGTACGGGCGAAGTGCCCGGCGACCAGGGCGACGACGAGCAGGGGCCGGATGAAGACGGCGCGTACCCGGTCGAGGCGTACGACGCGCACGACGAGCCGCCGGTCGCGGACGCGTCCGCCGTGGCGTGGCCGCAGGCCGCGCAGCCCGGGCAGGGGGTGCGGAAGTGATCCCCGAGGACATGAACCCGCCCGCGTACTTCGTCCGTTCCAGCCCCGAGGAGCGGGAGCGGGCCGCCCGGCAGGTGCTCGCGAACGCCACCGACCGCGACGACGCCCTCGACCTGCTCGCCAAGCTCGGGCTCGACGTGCCCGCCGGAAAGCAGGTGGCGGCATGACGTGGCACCTGGGTCGGTGGGCCGCGTTCGACACGGAGACGACCGGCGTCGACGTCGAGGCGGACCGGATCGTGACCGCCGCGGTGTACGGGCTCGGTGGTGCGCAGCCGGTCGAGCCGCACGACTGGTTCGTCGACCCGGGGATCGAGATCCCCGAGGGCGCGACCGCGGTGCACGGCATCACGACCGAGGAAGCGCAGACGAAGGGCGAGCCCGCGAAGGGCGCCGTCGACCACATCGCCGACGTGCTCGTCGAGTACGCCATGACGGGCTCGACGGTCGTCGGGCACAACGTCGTGTACGACCTCACGCTGCTCGACCGGGAACTGCGCCGCTACGAGCTGCCGACGGTCGAGGAACGGCTCGGCGACTGGCCGATGTACGTCGTCGACACCCGCGTACTCGACAAGCACGCCGACACGTTCCGCAAGCGACCCTCGAAGACGCAGGGGCCGCAGCAGCTCAAGACCCTCGCGCAGGTCTACGAGCTGGAGTGGGACGACAAAGGGGCGCACGGCGCGTCGTACGACGCGGTCATCGCCGCGCGGGTCGCCCACCGGATCGGGACGCTCGCGCACACGCCCCGCGCCGACTGGCCCGAGCGGATCCGCGCGGTGCGCCGACCGCGGTACGGCGACTTCAACGGGCTGACGCTCGCCGAGTTGCACGCCCGGCAGGTCGAACTCGCCGCCGAGCAGGCCGCCGGTCTGCAGGCGCATTTCCGGAAGTCCGACCCTGACGCCGTCGTCGACGGCGCGTGGCCGCTGCGCCCGTGGGTCGAGCCGAGCACCGAGGGGGTTCCCGCATGAACGACCGACCGATGATCGGGTTCGACGTGGGCGCGGACGGCGCCGCGATCGTGGTCGTCGTGCAGGCCGACGGCTCGCACGTCGTGCACGTTGACGGCGTGTGCAAGGCGCTCGCTGCCGAACTGCTGCAGGGCATCGCCGACCGGCTGTACGCCGAGCACCTCCCCGGTGTCTGCTCCCCGCCGCCGCAGCACGACCGGCCGGCCGAGGACGCCCCGGCGAACCCGTACGCCGGACGCCTCGACCGCGACCGCCGTGTGTACCGCGACCCGCGCGGCGACTCGTGGGACCTGTCGCTGTTGTGGCGCGACGAGTCCGACCGCGCGTGGCGGTGGCACGGCAGCACTGACAGGCTCGGCGAGCCGATGCTGCGCGCCGAGGACGACGGCGAGGTGCAGCCGCTCGGCGTGCTGCGCGCCCTGTACGGGCCGATCAGCCCGCGCTCGGGCGGTGCGGCATGACGACGATTCCCGGGCTCATCGCCCCCACCAGGTCGACTGACCGGCTCGTCGCCCCGGCCGGGTTCCGCGTGATCGGTCTCGACCTGTCTCTGACGTCGACCGGTGTCGCGCTGCCGGACGGCACGACGTACCGGATCAAGACCCGGGCCGCCGACGGCGACCGTCGGCTGCTGCACATCCGCGACAGCATCCGCGACGACCTCGCCGAGCACCGGCCGCACCTGGCGGTGATCGAGGATCTACCCAAGCACGCCATGGCGGCCGGGATCACGGCGAAGGTGCACGGCGCGGTGCTGCCCGAGCTGCTCGACGCCGGCGTGCCGTACGCGTACATCGTCCCGACGACGCTCAAGAGCTACGCCTGCGACAACGGGCGCGCAGACAAGGCGGACATGACGGCGGCCGCGTACCTCGCGGCCGGGGCCGAGTTCGTCGACGACAAGGGCGGCGACCAGGTCGACGCGTGGTGGCTGCGGGCGGCTGGTCACGACTGGTGCGGGGTGCCGCTGTTCACGATGCCGGACGCGCAGCGCGCTCGGCTGTCCAAGGGGAAGTGGCCGGCTGCGTTCGTCCAGCGGCATGCGATGGGGGCTGCGGCGTGAGCCGCCGCCGCGCCGTCGAGGGCGCCCCGACGATCCCCGGCACGGCCGTGACACCGCCGCGCCGGACCGCCGACGAGATCCTCGCCGCCACCGCCCGGCCCGTGCCGCCGGTCCCCGGACAACAGCCGCTGTTCGCCGACGGGCCGACGATCGGGTCGCTCTGCACCGGATACGGCGGGCTCGATGACGCCGTGCAGCAGGTGTTCGGCGGCACCCACACATGGGTGTCCGACGTCGACCTAGGCGCCTGCAAAATCCTCGCCCACCGCTTCCCGACCGTGCCCAACATCGGCGACCTGACCGTCGCCGACTGGCAGTACGTCGTCGACACCTTCGGCCACCCGTACGTCGTGTGCGGCGGCTACCCGTGCCAGCCGTTTTCCTTGGCCGGTGAACTGAAAGGAACCGAGGATGAGCGGCACCTCTGGCCGCACATTGCCCGTGCCCTTGGGGTTCTTCGACCCCGGTACGCGGTCTTTGAGAACGTCGCGAACCACCTTCGAGTCGGCTTCGACACTGTCCTCTGCGACCTTGCCGACCTCGGGTTCGATGTTGAGTGGGACGTTGTACAAGCGGACCAGGTCGGCGCTCCGCACCAGCGCCGCCGGCTCTTCATCCTCGCCACAGCTTCCGACCCCGTGCGCGCGGGACTGGAAGGGCGAGGGATACAAGGGACAACTGCCGAATTCGGTGGCCCTGTTGAAGACCCCGACGGCGCAACTCGCCGTCAACGGCGGCTCGCAGCATCCGGACAAGCGGAAGGCGGGCGGGCACGGGCCGACGCTGGCCGACGAGGTCGAGCACCTGCTGCCAACTCCGACTGCGTCGTCACCGGCTACGACGGCGAACTTCCGGCCGGACGGGACACCGTACAGCGAGGGGTACGGGATGACACTCCTCGACGCGGCACGGCTGCTGCTGCCGACACCAACGGCGTCCGACGGGGAGCGGAGCAGCGATACGTACCCACGGGGGAACCCGACGCTCAGTGGGGCCGTTTCGCGTCGGCGATCACGCGGTGGGAAGCGGTCACTGGCCGCACCGCCCCACGGGCAACTGACGATCGATCTCGGCTGAACCCCGAGTTCGTCGAGTGGATGATGGGCATCGACGCCGGTCACGTCACTGGTGTCCCTGGCCTCTCCCGTAACGAGCAGCTCAAGGCGCTCGGAAACGGCGTCGTTCCGCAACAGGCGGCCGCCGCGCTGCGCGCGCTGCTCGCCCGCTCCCGCGAGACGGCGAACGCATGAGCACGGGGATCGGGCCGACGATCGGCAACCCGCGCCCCGGCTACGGCATACGGATACGCCTCGACAACCCAAAAGCGATGGGCCTGTCGTCAGCCGACTTCGCCTGTCCGTGCGGTCACGCCGAGGACGCCACGGGCCACGCCGCGGTGCAGGCGCTCGCCGTCCGGTACGCGCGGCATCGCCGAGACGACTGCCCGATCCCCGAGATCCGCGCTGCGGGCGCCCGAGAGTACGCCGCCCTGCAGCACTCACTCAGCAAACGACGGAGGAAGTAATGCCCAAGCTGGACAAGGACGCCGCAGTCGAGGTCAAGCTCGACGGCGCCGCCGCGGTGCTCGAAGGGGCACTGACCGACGAGCAGCGCCGGGGGCTGTTCGAGCACCCCGGCATGTGCGTCGTCGTGGTCGCCGAACTCCGGTCGGTCACCTACACCGGGCACGCCCAGGACGAAGACAAGTCCCCGCAGGTGAAGCTACGCATGTCCCTGGTCGAGGCCGCCCGTGACGACGAGCAGACGAAGCTCGTGCTGGAAGTCATGCGGGCGATGATGCGCCGCCGGAAGATGGATCAGACCCTCGACGAGATCGGGCCCGGCGCGGCTGTGGTTGACGAAGCGGTCGCCGCGGCGCTCGCCGGCCACCCGACCGAGACCGAGTACGACGCCCACCAGGAGATGCGGCGGCGTCGCCGGGGGTCGCGTGTGGAGCAGCACGGGTGACACGCCCCCCGAGCAGCAGTGGCGGCGCACGCCGTGTGCGCTGCCACTGCGGCCGCACCGTCCTGCGGCAGTTGGTCGGCAACCGTGCTGCGCTCGATGTGACCGCCGACACCGACCCGCTCACCGCAGTGCAGGCGGCCGCGCTCCGGGAACCGAACCGGCTCGACTGGTGCACGAAGGTCACGAAGGCCGGAACGGTCCTGCTGTGGGCGGACTGCCACCGCCGCCGAGCCGACTGCGACCGGCCGCACGTCATCGACCACCAGTGCACCGCCCCCGCACCACCCGCGCGGCCCGCCCGCCGCACACGCAAGCCGCCGCCCGTCCCGGACGGGCAACTCACGCTCTGACCATCTGGAGTCCCCATGCCTTGGTTCGTCGTCGACGACTCGGCGCACATGCACCCGAAGCTGCTCGCGGCTACAAACGCGGGGCTCGGGCTGTGGCTGCGGTGCGGCTCGTACGCGGCGCAGCACCTGACCGACGGCATTGTCCCCGCGCACGTCGCGAGGCTGTACGGCACGCCGGGCCAGATCAAGAAGTTGGTCGCGGCCGGACTGTGGCACGAGCACGGGCACACCTGCCCGCACCCGAAGTGCGCGCAGCCCGCGCCGGGCGACTTCTACATGCACGACTACCTCGACCCGTACAACCCGTCCCGGCGTGAGGTCGAGGACCGGCGGCGCCGTGAGGCGGAGAAGAAGGCGCGGTACCGGGGCCGTGGCGAGCAGCTCCCGCTCGACGAGCCCGACAACCCGCCGCCCCCGCCCCGCCCGCGCCGCGAGGATGCCGGGCCGATCCCGGCCGGCTGGCAGCCGACCGACGCGGACGTCGAGGCGGCGCAGCTCGCCCGGGCGGACGCCGGGCTGCAGCAGCTCACGCCGCAGCAACTCGACACCGTGACGCGCCGGTTCGTGCGCCGCATGACCGACGACCAGGTGCGAGCGGCCGCGTGGGGCGGCCGCTGGCAGGGCTGGGTCGAGCGCGAGCGGGCCGAGCCCGCCCCGTCGGCCGGCGGGACCGTCCTGCAGCACCCGGCCATGACGAAAAGCCAGCAGCAGCGCGCCGGGCTCGACCGGCTGCGCCAGAACGGAGGGCACTCCGCATGACCCTCGACGAGACGATTGATCTCCTGCAGCAGATCGCGCTCATCGACGACCGTGTCGTCAAGGTCGACGACGCCGAGCAGCGGGCGCAGGTCACCATGTGGGCCGCCGTGCTCCGCGACGTCCCGCTCGCCTTCGCGGGCGAGGCTGTCGGCCGGCACTACGCCGAGAGCGCGTGGGCTGTGATGCCGAAGGACATCGCCGCCCGGTGGCGCGACCAGGTGAAGGACCGGCTCGGGCGGTCTACGGGCACGTTCGAGCCGGCCGATCACCCGTACATCGACCCGGACGACGAGACGGGCAACGCGTTCGTGGCTGCGTTGCGCGGGCAGCAGGCGGCGATCGCTCGGGGCACCGATGAGCCGGTCGGGTTGCGTGAGCTGCTGCCACCGCCCGGAACGGATCTGCGGAGCCGGGCCGGTGCCCTGGTGCCCGCGAACGATGAGTTCCGTGCGGTGAAAGAGGAGCAGTACCCGCGGCGTGCGCGTCCGGCCGGGCCGCCCGAGTTGGCGGTGCACTGCTCGTACTGCGGGGCGTCGGCGGGTAGACCGTGCCGTCTGCCACACAACGACAAGCCGATGACGGGCACGCATCCGTCGCGGCGGGACGTGTGGGAGGCGCAGCAGAGCGCCGTGACCGAGGGAGTCGACGCGTGACCGCCGATCCGCGTCTCGCCGAGGACGTACCGACCGGCGCGTTCGGCGGGCCCCGCCCCGAGCCCCGCGTCGAGCCCTGGACGAAGACGGAGCAGGCCCGGCACCGGGCCGACCTGAACGCCGCACTGCGCGGGTGGCGGGACGAGAGCGAGCCCGCCCGCCGTGACCGCGAACGCCACTGGCCGCCACGCACCTACACCACGACTGATCGGAAGGCAGCATGACTGAGCAGCTCACCCTCGCCCTCACCGGAACGCCGCCCGCCCCCGAGCAGTGGGGCGTCGTCGTCGACGAAGCCCGGCTCTACAGCATCGGCGGCAGCCCCACCGACTGGTGGACCACCAGCGCCGCGCAGTTCCAGCGCAGCGGACGCCTCCGCCACCTCACCACGATGCCCATCGGTGGCAGCGTCGAGATCGGTCCCTTCGACCACGACGACGCTGATTTCGCCCGCGACCACTTGATCGCCAACGGAGTGCGCCCCGAGCTGGCGACCGTCCGCCGCTGGACCGAGCAAGACGGAGCGCAGGCATGACCGAGCAGAACCTGACCGCCGTCGAAGCGCTCGCCACGTTCGCCCGCCGCCACACCGACGACCGCGCCGTGCAAGCACTCGTCGACGCCGCCACCCTCGAACTCGCCGGCCGCACCGTCGTCCGACCCGACCAGACCGCCGTGCCCCGCCGGTTCGTGCTGCGCCGCCGCACCGACATCTCGGGGATCAGCGGCACCGGCGACGTCGCCGACGGCGTGCTCTGGCCCGACGGCACCGCCGCCGTCCGCTGGCGCGGCGAACACCCGTCCGCCGTGCACTGGGACCGTGGCCGCGTATCCGTCGAGCTGATCCACGGACACCAGGGCGCGACCGAGATCGTATGGCTCGACCAGGACGACGAGCCCGCCCCCGCCCCGATCTCGGACGCGAGCCCGGCCGCCGCATCACTGCGCCTGCGCCGCGTCGTCGACCACGCCCTGAACAAGCCCGTGCCCTGCCCGAAGTGCAAGCGCACCCCGGCGTGCGCGTGCATGACCGACCGCACCGAGGGCCGCATCGACGCGGTGCTCGCCGCGCTCGCCCCGTGGCTCACCGACGGGCAGGCCGCCTGATGCCCGCCCGCCGCTGCGTCCGCGGGCATTTCATCCCCGCGACCGCCCCGACCGACGCCTGCCAGTGCGTCATCACCCGCCGGTCCCGACGGCGCCGCATGCGCTGGCTCGACCTCGACCTGTGGGGGCAGGGCTTGACGGTCCTGCAGCGGCATTCGATCCGCACCGTGCCGATCACCGGCTCGTACCTGTAACCCGCCCCGCTGTCCACACCCTGTGAGGAACTTCCGATGACTGGACCGTCAAGCACACCGCGGGGCGAGCACACGCCGCGCCCCGGCGTCACGTGGGTCAGCAGTACGACCGCATGGTCGGGCGAGCAGCTCGTCGACGATGACGCCCCCGACCCTGCCCCGCCGAACCGGGCCACCCGGCGAGCGATCGCCCGGGCGCAGCGCAGGACGAACAGGAGGGGGTAGCCGTGCCCGCGCACCCGAAGGCGTTCAAGTCGCTCGCCACCCGCCTCGCCGCCGCCGACTCCGCGACCGTCGACCTGCTGCTCGACCAGTGGCTCGACTACCGCGACCACGCCACCGAGTGGGACGCCCGGCAGTGGGGTTTCGACCCCTCCCGCTGGTGCGCTCGCGAGCGGGCCGAACTCATCCGCCGGGCCCGGCTGCATGTCGGGCCGCCTCCGATGGACCACGAAGGGACCACGCTGTGACCGACCTTCCGCACACCGACGCCATGGGAGCCCCGCTCGCCGAGGGTGACCGCGTCGCGATCGCCACCTTCGGACCCGAGGGCGGCGCCGCCTGGGCCACCGGCACCGTGGTCATGTTCCGCAGTGTTCAGGTGGTCATCGACTCGGGCGGGCTCGTCGTCTTCGAGGGCCGCAAGCTCGGCGGCAACCTCTACGACGCCGGGCGGCCGACGCGCCCCGACCAGATCAGGCACAGCGTGCTGCTGCGGATGCCGGACAGCTCCGATGAGCAGGAAGGAGACGAGCAGCGCGCCACGATCGAGCGGGTGCGCGGGGTGGCCCGGGACTGGGGCCCCACGATCCTGCCGCGCTCCGAGGCACACCGCCTGCTGACCGACTTGTGTGCGGCCCTCGACGGAACCTCGCAGCCCTGACATGACGACGGGGCGCCCCCATCCGGCCAGATGTCCGGGGCGCCCCATACGCGGTGTGATCAGCCTACGCCCCACGCACAACACGGAGCGCACACCATGCCGCACACCACCCGCACCCGCCCCGCCCTCGACGACCTGCAGACCATCGTCGACCACTGGCAGCACCTGCGCGCCCTCATCGACACCACACAGACCGTCGACACCTGGCCGCCCACCACGAACACCGCCGACTACCTGCGCGCCCTCGACGACCAGGACGCCGCCGAGGTCACCGTCGCGCAGCAGATCGCCGCCGCCCTCGCACACGCCGCCGACCACCCGCAGCAGCTCGTCACCCACCACGACGAGCACGGCCGCCCCCAGTACCGGTGCGCGCACTGCGACCACACCGGCGAGGGCCTGCCCCACGGTGTCCGCGAAGACCGCGACCCGCAGCAGCTCGGCGAACGCCCCGTGCCGATCCGCCTGCACGTCGCCGACGCGAGCCGCGCGATCGAGGTCGCCCTGTGCACGCTCGCCGACAGGATCGCCGTCCGCGACGCCTACGATCCCGCCGACTGGCACGGCCGTGACCGTGCCGAGCGGACCGCGCCGAACGCGGCGAAGTGGTTGATCGGCCGGCTGCGGGATGAGCCGTGCTGCCCCACCCATGACGCCGAGCAGCAGCAGATCGCCCGGCACGCCCGCGAGGCGGCCGATCGCCTTGACCGCGTCGTCGGGCTGCGCCGTTCGTCGGCCGTGCTCGGCATGCCCTGCCCGGGGTGCGGCGGCGACCTGGTCGCCCACACCGACGGGGGAGCGATCGAGCGGGTGACGTGCTCGACGGGGCTCGTCGACTGCTCGGCGAGCGCACGGTTCGACGTGACCATGCGGGCGCGGGTGTGGTCGTCGCCCGAGGAACTCGCGGACCTGCAGCGGCAGGTGCAGGAAGCAGCCCGCCGGCGTCGGAAGTCGGAGGCACGGGCGCGGCAGCGTGCAGCAGCTCGCGCCCGGCAGAACGCCGCGGCGTAGGCGCGCAGAAGAGCGGCCCCTGTCCCATCGGACGGGGGGCCGCTCGCGTACTGGTCATCCCTCGGGGGCGGCCGGCTGTCGCTTCCCGCGCTCGCCGCGCTCGATCTGCTGCACCCGTGCGAGAGAGATCCCGAGCTGTGCCGCGATCTGCCGATAGCTGACGTCTTGGGCGCGCATCGCGACGACGGCCGCCTGCCTGATCTGTCGCAACCGTGCTTGCTGGTCGGGCAGTTCGGCCAGTAGCCGACCCGCTTTCCGCGCACGCTCGGCGGGGTCGTCGAGCGCTGCGAGCGAGTCAACCGCTTCGAGCACGATCCGCACCTCTCTTTCGTCGTCCGGCTGATCGGCCAACGCTGTCCCCTTCCTCGTGGGGAGCGCTTCACAGTGGACACCGTATAGCGACCGCTGTACGGTGTCCATCGTCCGCTGTACGCGGATTGAGCGCCTAGCCCGTGCTCATGCAACACGGCCCCGGTTGGTGTGTGGAAGCCCGGCCGGGGCCAGCCCGACCCCCTGAGCGACCAGGAGAGTCAGACGTGACGAATGGTAACGGCGCGCCCCTCACGCCGACCCAGCGACGCTTGATTGCGGGCGTCGCCGTCGGCGCCGTCGTGATCATGCTGATCGGGTTCATCGGCTCCTACGCAGCCGTACGCACCCTCGCGGAAGCGAAGCACTTCGGCGCGTTCGCCGTGCTCTTCCCGATCGGTCTCGACGCGGGCATTCTCGTACTGCTCGCCCTCGACCTGCTGCTCACCTGGTTGCGCATGCCGCTGCCGCTGCTGCGTCACATCGCGTGGCTGCTCACCGCGGCAACGATCGCCTTCAATGGCGCGGCCGCGTGGGGTGACCCGGTCGGCGTCGGCATGCACGCCGTGATCCCGATCCTGTTCGTCGCCGTCGTCGAGGCCGCCCGGCACGCGATCGGCACCGCCGCCGACATCAGCGCCGCCCGGCACATGGAGTCGGTGCGGCTGTCCCGGTGGCTGCTCGCCCCGGTGCGGACGTTCCTGCTGTGGCGGCGCATGAAGCTGTGGGAGCTGCGTTCGTACGACGACGTGATCCGGCTGGAGCAGGCCCGGCTCGTCGAGCGGCTGCGGCTGCGCGCCGAGTACGGCCGCATGTGGCGGCAGCACGCCCCCGTCGAGGTCCTGATCGCGTACCGGATGACGCGCTACGGGCGCCCCCTCGCCCCCGCCGAGGGCGCCGTCGCCGCCCCCGCCCCGGCCGCCCCGATCGAGCAGCCCGCCCTCGACGCCCCCGCCCCGCAGGGCGCCCCGGCACTGCCCGCCCCGCCCCCGGCCGCCCCCGAGTCGTCCGCCCCGGCGCGCCCCGCCCCGAAGACCGAGGGCGCCCCGACCGCCCTCACCCCGACAGACCAGGGCGCCCCCGCGCAGCCCGCCCTCGACGAGCAGCCGACCGCCCCCACGACCGAGGACACCCCGGCCGCCGCCGAGGGCGACACCCCGCGGGGCGACCGACCGCCGACCCGCACCGAGGTGAAGAACAAGATCCGCGCCCTGTACGACACCCTCGACGCCCGGCCGGGCGAGGGCGTCATCGTCAAGCTGCTCGAAGACGAAGCGAAGCGCGGCTACCCCTACACGTCCCGCCGCCACGCGCAGGCGCTGCGCAAGGAGATCGAGACCGCCGAGCCGAAGCTGCTCGAACGCGGCACCGACAACGTGACCGCGCTCACCGGCTCCTGACGCTCCGACTGTGACCGCGACTGCAGTCACAGTCACACCCTCACCCCCTCCCACCCGCGCGAACACCCCCGCACACACCCCGATCACACCGACTGCAGTCGCAGTGAAGGAGTCACGGTGGCCGACACCGAAGCACCGCCCGCACCCGCTGCGGTCGAGCCCGAGACGCCCGTGCAGGCGCCCGTCGAAGCGCCCGAGCCGCAGCCCACCCCCGAGCCCGAGACCGACGACGACCAGGTCGACGACGAGCCGCAGCCCCGCGCACGGCGCCGCCGCGGCGTACCGATCGAGCCGCTCGTCATCGGCGCCACCAACAGCACGGCCATGGCCGCGACCGCCGCCTACCAGACCGCCGGCCCGGTCGGGCTCGCCGCCGCCGCGGGCACCGCCGCTGTCCTCGCCGCCGGGGGCGCCCTGCAGCGCCGCCGGACCGTCCGCCGCCGCACCACGACCGGGGCGGGGCGCACCCGCACCGGGGGCGCCCTCAACCGAGGACGCGGCAGGGGCGGGGCGCCCGCCCTCGGGTCAGGGCGGGGCGGCGCCCCGGGGCGGGGCGGGGCGCCCCGGGCGGGCGGTACCGGCAGGGCGCCCTCAGCAGGGCGGGGCGGGAAGGCGCCCCGACTCTCGGGGCGGACCCGGCAGGGCGCCCTCGGCAGTCTCCTCGGTCGGGGCGCAGGGCGGATCAAGACGCCCCGGCTCAGCGGAGGGCAGGGCGGAGGGAAGCACCGCCGCCCCGACACGCGCAGCAGCTCGCCCTCGACGACGAAGCGCACGCCCCGCCGGGGCGGACTGCTCGGCAAGGTCCGCCCCGCCGCGTCCGCCGCCCGCCGCGGCATGGCCAGCGCGGGGCGCGCGGTCCGGGCGACGGGGCGCACCCTGGCGAGCGCCGCCCGCAAGACAGGGCGCACCGCCCGCAGGATCGCCGCCCCCGCGAGCGCACTGTGGCGGAACAGCGCCGCCGCCCGCAGAGCCATCGCCCGCCGCACCGGCAAGACCGCGTCCGCACTGTGGCACGGCGCCCTCGCCGGGATCGCGGGCGTCGCCGCCGCGATGTGGGGGCGCAGCATCCGCGCCGGGCTCGACACGCTGCGCGCCGTCTGGGGGCGCCTGCGCCGACGGCGTGCCGCCCGCAAGACCGCGGACGGTCCGGCCATGACCGGCCCGGCCGTGGCCAGCACCCCGGCGCCCGTCGCCACTTCCGTACGCCGACCGGCGACCGCCGGCGGCTCACCCACCACCCCTGGAGGCGCCATGTCCGGCGGACACCACTTCCTTGCACCCGCGATGGAACTCGAACGGATCGCGAGCACGTACACGCCCGACGGCATGATGCAGGTTGGCAGGGACTTCGCCGCCCTGCCCGACGCCCTCGAACACGTCGCGAACGCCATGCGGATCACGACCGCCCGAGCAGACCAAGAGCAGCCCCTCGACCCGCGGATCGTCGAGCTGATGCAGAACATCTACAACCTGCAGATGAAGGCGTCCGAACTCGCCCGCGAACTCGCGCCCGCCTTCCGACAACTGCACGCCGTCGACATCGAGCGACTGCAGAACCCGCGCAAGGGCGTCCACGCGGAGGCCGAGTGGGACGTGCGCGCGAACATCGACACCTCTCTGTGAAAGGCAGACCAGTGCACATCGACTGGGAGAGCGGGCACGGCCCGTTCACCGCCCCTGTCAGCGCCGCCGGTTCCGCGCTCGCCGTGTCGTACGCGGCGGCCGCGGCCGGCGTCGCCCCCTGGTGGGGTGCCGCCGTCGCCGGTGCCGGACTCGTCGGCTCGCACATCTCGGGCCGCATGGCTGGCGCAGGCCGGGGCGACCTGGTTCTGCGTGCCGCCGCCTGGCTCGGCGCGGGCGGCTGGTGCTCGTGGGCGATGACGGTCGGTCCGTGGTCGGGAGAGCGGCTCGCCGCGCTCGGCGCGGGTGCGGTCGCCCTCGGCACGGCCGTGGCCGGTTCCCGGACCGCGCGCCGTCGCCGCGAGGAAGGACAGCGGGCCGAGGCCGCGGCCGCCGCGCACGCCACGCTGCAGCACCGGTACCGGGCGCTCGCCGCCGAATGGGCTGCCCGCCTCGACCGAGTCGCCGGGCTCGAAGGGGTGCAGGTCGTCGGCGTCGAGATGTGGGAGCACGGCGGCGGGTTCACCCTCGAAGGCCGGTTGCCCGAGGGCGGGTACACGTGGCGGCACGTGCAGCGCGTGCAGGATGGCCTCGCCGGTGATGCGCGGCTGCCGAACGGCTGCACCGTCGAGATCACCGAGGGCGCCGACCGCGGCTCGTTCCTCGCCAACATCGAGACGCAGAACCAGGTCGTTGCGGGCGAGCCCCGCATGTACCCCGACGACTACTCGCCCCGCTCGTACAACGACCCGCTGCTGTGGGGCGTCCACCGAGACGGCAGCGACGCCGGCGCCGTGTGCCGCGAGCTGTGCGCGATCGCGTCGGCCCGCCGCGGCTCCGGTAAGACGAACCTGCTGCACGTGTGGATCGCCGGGCAGCAGCGCATGGATGACGCCCTGTCGTGGGTCATCGACCTGAACGGCGGCGGCGTCGCCCTGCCGTGGCTGCGGGCGTGGCACAAGGCCGGGCGCCCGGGCCGGCCGCCGATCGACTGGGTCGCGGACACCCCCGAGAAGGTGCTCGCCATGGCCGAGGCGCTGCTGCGGATCGCGAAGGCCCGCAAGCCGGGATACGCCGACCTGCAGATCGAGCACGACGACGACAAGCTGCCTGTGTCTCCCGAGGTGCCCGCGATCATCGTGAACGGCGACGAAATCGCCGAGCTGTACAGCTCGAAGGCGCGGAAGAACCCGACGCTGCGCAAGGCGGGCAACGTGCTGCTGCAGGTCGTCGAACTCGCCCGCGCGGTCGCCTGCAACACGATGATGACCGCGCTCCGTGCCACAGCGGACGTCCTCGAAGAGCCGCAGCTCGTCGTGCAGTCCGGACTCAAGGTCGCCATGCAGGGCGACGAGCGGGAGCTGAACTACCTCATGGGGTGGGCAGACCGGATCACCCCGCAGGACATGCCCACCCCGGGCACCGGCGCGTACAAGGTCCTCGACCGTCTCGCCCGCCCCTTCCAGGCGTACCGGATCGTCCCGACCGTGATCGCCCGGATCGTCGAGGCGACCTGCGAGCGCCGCCCCGTCCTCGACGAGCTGTCCCTGCGCGCCGCAGGCGAGGCGTACGCGAACCGGTGGTACGGCACCGACCACCTGTTCGGCATCGGCCCGGCACCCGCCCCGGCGGCCGTAGAGGCGGCGCCCGAGCAACGGCCCGTCCGCGAGGGATGGACCGACCCCACCGCCGGATGGGGCAAGTCAACCCCCGCCGCGCCGGCCACGGACACCGACAACGCGATCGCCGACGCCGACGCCGCGCTGCGCCGCATCCGAGGCGAGATCGACGACACCACCGCCCGCGACCCCGAACTCGAAGCACGCGCACGCGAGATCTTCGAGCAGGGCGGGCTCGGCTACACCCCGCCCGAGCCCGACGAGACCGGACAGCAGCCGAGCAGCGACCCGCGGTACCGGCTCGTCTTCGAGATCGTCCGCAAGTCCGGCCCGGCCGGGATCGGCCCCGAGGCCATCCGCGACGTGATCGCCCAACGGCACCCCGACGTTGAGGTACCGCACGCCGCGACGATCGGCCGATGGCTCGGCGCCGACCCCCGCGTACACCGGCCCAAGTTCGGCCGGTACGCCCTGCGCCCCGCGAACGGAGACACCCCGGCATGACGCACAACCCCGTACCCCGCGCCGCCGAGCCCGCCCCGCGCGCCCTGTACCCGAGCGCCATCGTCCCGGCCGCCGAGCAGCAGCTCGCCCCCGCACCGCCGCCCGGCATGCGCGTCATCGGGTACGTGCGCGTCGACGGCATGCTGTACGCGCAGTACGGGCCCCTGTACGAGCCGGCCCCGCCCCCGCCGCCCGCGCCGTCCGGGCTCGACCCGCAGGCGCAGCGCACCGCCGCGAAGGGCGTCCTCGCCGTCGGTGTCGGCGTCGGCTCGTACTACGGCATGCAGGCGCTGCAGATACTCGTCGGCTCGCTCGTGCATCTGCTCACCGCCGCCGCGGTGTGCGCGGTCGCCTGGGCTGTTGTGCCGTCCGGCCGCCGTGGTGAGGGACCGACGTACATCACGAACAACCGCGGGATGCTGGCAGGATGGCGCTCGCAGAACGGCCCGAGGAAGTAGGCGACCAGACATGACGGCACGCGACGACATCCTGACCGGGAAGTGGCAGCAGGACCCCGACCCGAGGCAGCAAGCGCTCAGGCTCGGCGAGCTGCTCGACCAGGTCGAGCGCGAGCACGCGCAGCAGCTCGCCGACCGCATCCGCACAACGGACCATCCCGACGACTACGTCGACATGTTCGACAACGGCGCTACCTGGGCCGCTGACCTGATCAACCCGCGGTAGGAGGAGACATGCCGAAGAAGATCGAGCACGTGCCCGCGGGCAAGTTCATGACCCTCGAAGAGATCTCGAAGTTCGTCGCCGACGCCTACGCGGCCGGCGCGACCGGCTCGGACGTCCCCACGGGCCGCCTGTCGTTCGGCGGGAAGCTGCAACAGCTCGTCGTCACCGTCGAGCACGAGTAGACCGCCCCGCACCCGTTCTGCGCCCCGTACCGCACGCTCGCGGTACGGGGCGCCGTCACGAGAGGATCGGGCCATGAACGACGAGTTCCTGCAGTGGCTGCGCGAGCAGCTCGACGACGACGAGCGGACCGCGCGTGCGGTCGGCTCCGAGCAGTGGCACCCGCGCTACGTGGACAGCGCGAATGACCAGCCGGACACGGCCACGGTGTCTCTGCCGGACGGCAGCGACGTCGCCGTGATGGAGCGCTACTCGTATGCGGACGCCGAGCACATCGCCCGCCACGATCCGGCTCGCGTGCTCGCCGAGGTCGAGGCGAAACGGGGCGTACTGCGCCAGTACATCGACCTCCGAGAGCAGGTGCGCAACCCGGTCAGCGCCGAGAATCGATCGCGTGCGCGCGCCCTACAAGGCGAGATCGGCGACATTCTGCGGCTGCTCGCACTGCCGTACGCCGACCGCCCCGGCTACCGCGACGAATGGCGCCCGTAGACCTCTTGACGAACCATCCGACGCCCCGTTCGGCACCCGCCGGGCGGGGCGTCGCCGTTTCCCGACTCGGGCGTATAGTGCACAACGGGCAACGCTCGAATGTGAGTTGCGACACATTTATACCCGACAGTAATGAGCGTCCGCACCCCCTCACCGCACCCCCGGAACGGGGCGTTCCGAAGCGATCCGAGAGCAATCCGAATCGAATCCGAATCAAATCCGAACGAGATTTGAAGCGAATTTGAATCAGATCCGGAGACGATTTGAAACGGACATCCGCAGGTCAGCGCGTTGTGTCCCCGGGGGACTCCTCGGTCCCTCGCGCGCGCGTGTTCCCCTCCCCTCCCTACCGGTCTATGGCGGGGGTAGAGAGAGACCTACCGGTAGTAGCGGGCGCACCCGAATCGCTCTCTCAGTCGCCGCCAACTCGAAATCGGGGCTTGCAAACCCGGCGAGGTGTCGCCAATCTTGGGGCTACACCGGCATGCCCAAACGCCGAAACGCAGACTTCCGACAGCGCCCCCGACGCCGACACCGGCCGGGGGCGCTCGTCATTCCCCACCAGACCGCGCGGGGCGGACACCGATACGAACTCTGGCGGGTTTGCTGCCCGCCCCGCGCGCACACCCACCGACACGGCACCATGGACCCTCAACACCAGGAGGGGACCCGCCATGTTCGGAAAGAAGAAGACCGACGACGAGAAGATCGCCGCCAAGCGCATGAGCCGCATCCGCGTCGCTGCCGCAGCAGCCGGCGTCAACGTCCTCAGCGGCAAGTTCCACCAGCCTGGCCAGGGATCCATCCCCGTCGACGGCTCGAAGGTCACCATCGAACTCGGCGAGACCGCGCGGAAACGCATCACAGCCACCCGCGTCGCCCTCACCGGGATCTTCGCCCTGTGGCTGAAGAAGGACGAACAGAAGCTGTACATCACCATCGAGCACCCCGACGGCGTGCTGCTCTACCCCGTCGACGCCAAGAAGGAAGACAAGGCGAGGGTGTTCGCAACGCTCGTCAACGGTGAAGCCACCGGCATCACCACCGACTGACTGATCACCCGGGGGGTCACGTGCGCATCCGCATCACCCTCGACATCCGCACCACCCCCCGGGCCAGCACGACACCCCCCACCCACGACGGACCCCCCACCGTCGACGCCACCCCCACACCGAACGCCACCCCCACCGAGGCCGCCCCCGGCAACAGCCCGACCCCCTTCGGGTTCAGCCTCGACGGCACCAGCCTCGGCAGCGACACCGAACGCGCCGAGCCGTACGACGACAGCCGAGGCGCCGAGTACGAAGACAACGACGCACACAAGGACGGGCGACAGTGAGCGGCGGATGGGCAGGCAGCAACCGACGAGCCGAACTCCCCGCCGACTGGTACACGTACAGGCGACCGACCGTCCTGCAACGCGACGAGCACCGATGCCGCAACCGCATCGACGGCCGCGTGTGCGGACGACATGCGAACCAGGTCGACCACATCGGCGACAAGCACGATCACCGCATCGAGATGCTGCAGGCACTGTGCGCCGACTGCCACGGCCGCAAGAGCAGCCGACAGGGCAACGCGGCCCGCTGGGCAGAGCGCACCACGCGCCCCCCGGAACGGCATCCCGGTCTGATCTGACCAGCCCAGATCCCAATCCGGCCCGCCCCCCTGGGGGGTGACTCCCCTCCCCCCGCCCTCTGGGCGCTCGGGAGGTGCTGTGGGCGTCGGTCTGTACGGGTCTGGGGAGAACGGCCACGCTGCGGGGCGTGGGCGGCCCGCTGCGGGGCGGGCAGGGGGGCGGCCGGCTGATTCGATGGCGCGCGGTAGGGGTGCCGCAGATCGCCTCTCAGCCGGTCGACTCTCCGATACGAGACTGATACACGCAGGTCAGCGATCTGAAAGCGTACGCGGCTGTACGATGGGGTCATGACCTCGACGACGCCGCGCTGCGAACACGAGCCCTGCGGCCAGCCGCTGCGGATCACCGCCCGGCGGCACGCCCGGTTCTGCTCGCCGAAGTGCCGCGCGGCCGCGCATCGTGCTCGCCGGTCTGTGCCGGCCGAACTCACGGCCCGCCCGCGGTGGGTGCGACGCACTGCGCGGAAGGTGCCGGTGACGGTCGGCGGCGCGGTGGCGAGCAGCACGGACGCGTCGACCTGGTCGACGTACCGGGACGCTGCTCGGTCGTCGGCCGGCGTCGGTCTCGGGTTCGTCCTCGACGGCGACGGGATCGTCGTGCTCGACCTCGACCACTGCGTCGACGGCGACCAGGTCGCGCCGTGGGCGCAGGGCGTGCTCGACGCGGCCGCGGGTTGCTGGGTTGAGCGGTCGGCGGGCGGCGACGGTCTGCACGTCTGGGGGCGCGGTGCGCTGCCGGGCGGGGCTGGCCGGCGGTTGCGGCTCGGCGCGGGCACGGTCGAGGTGTACGCGACCGGCCGGTACATCGCGGTCACGGGGCAGACGTTCGGCGACACGCCGCGTCGGCTCGGCGACCTGCAGCACGTCATCGATTCCCTGCTGTAGCGGCCCGGCACGGGTGCGCGCTGCAGCGCACCCGACACGGGAGGTACAGCACATGGCACGCCTGCAGATCCTTGAACTGCCCGAGGGCACAGACGACTCGCGGCCGCCGTTCGTTCTGGTCGTCGACGAGAGCATGCCGCAGCGCGTGATCCTCGGCATGGATCACGGCTACGTGGGTGACTACTGGCAGAGCGTCGCCGAGCAGATCGGCGCGCGGGGTGTGATCGTGACGCCCGAGACGGTCGAGATCCCGGCGAACGACGTGTCGGCCGAGGTGCGGGCGGGGCTGCAGGAGTCCGTCGGCGAGCTGTACGAGTCGGCTCGTCAGTCGCTGTCGGAGTCGGAGACGCTCGGGCACCAGCTGCTGCAGCGCGCCGAGAACGCCGAGGGGCGCGCCCGGGCCATGGAGGTGCAGCGGGACCGCGCCAACAGTCGCGCCAAGGAGGCCGAGGCCGGACGGGTCGCCGCCGACGACATGCTGCGGGCGGTCTGTGAGGTGTTCGGCGGTCCTCAGGTGGATCCGGTGGTGAGGGCTCGCGAGGTGCTGGCCCAAGCCAAGCATGCCGACGTGAAGCTGCTGGCGTTCGCCGAGGCACAGGAGAAGGAACTCGTCGACCGCATGGACGAGATCACGGATGCGCTCGGGCTCGACCGGCTGCGTGACTGGGGCGAGATCGTCGCCGCGGCGAAGAGGCTTCGACCGACCGGCGACGGTGGCGAGGTCGACGACGGCGCGCCGCTCGTGTCGATGGAACGCGCCGAGCCGTTCGTGCCGCAACCGCTCAGTCTGCTCATGGACGACGCCGACGGCGGGCACCGGTTCGACGTGCCCGGGTATCAGGACCCGATCCGCTGCGCTCAGTGCGGCATGGACGGTCAGTCATGGCTGACCGGCCGGGACCGGCGCTCCTGCGACCAGGTGCAGGCGGACGCCAAGTCGGGCCACGACTTCCGGCCGCTCGACCCGGGCGGGCTGGCCTGCCTGCGGTGCGGCATACCCCGGGTGAAGTGGGCGGCGTCGCTGCTGCCGCAGGACTGTGACGCGGTGAAGGAGGCGGGCTGATGGCTGGCATGGGGCCGGCGCCGAAGGCCGAAGGGCGGAAGGTCCGCCGGAACAAGGACACCATCGCGCAGACCGTACTCAGGTGGGAGCGCGCCGAGGCGCCCGAGCTGCCCGACTTCCGCATAGAGAAGGGCGACGAACTCGTCGAGTTCCATTGGCCCGAGCGCACCCGCGAGTGGTGGCAGATGTGGAAGGACAGCCCGCAGGCCGAGCACTTCGGCGCGTCGGACTGGGAGTACCTACTCGACACCGCGCTGATTCACGCTCGGTACTGGTCGGGGAATCTGTCGCTCGCGGGCGAGCTGCGGCTGCGCGTCGCCGAGTTTGGTGCGACGCCGTCGGCGCGTGCCCGGCTGCGCATGGTGTTCGCCGAGGCGGACGACGCCGACCAGGGCCGCGGGCGTTCGGGTGTGCCGTCGGCGCGCGAGCGGTACGGCGCCCTGCGGTCGCTGCCCGGCGGGAGGACCGGCCAAGGCAAGGGAGCGTAGAGGGGGCGTCATGCCGTGGCGCGGCCCGGACTTCGAGGGCGAGCGCCCGACGCTCGGTCTCTACGTCCTCGACTGGATGATGCAGAACCTTGCGCAGCCCGGCCGCGACGAGGACGACCCCGAGCCGTTCCTGCCGACACAGGAACAGGCCGACTTCCTGAAGCGGTTCTACGAGGTGCACCCGGTCACCGGCAAGCGGATCATTCACCGCGCGCTGCTGTCCCGGCCGCGTGGCTGGGGCAAGTCCCCGTTCGTCGGGGCGATCGCGCTCGCCGAGGCATGCGCCGACGTCGTCGCCGACGGGTTCGACGCGTACGGCGAGCCGGTAGGCCGGCCGTGGTCGTCGAAGCGCACGCCGATCGTGCGTATCGCCGCGGTGACCGAGCAGCAGACCGACAACACGTGGGTGCCGCTGCTGGAGATGGCCAAGGGCGGGTCGGTCGCCGCCGAATACGGGCTCGAAGTCCTCGACACGGTGATCTATCTGCCGCGCGGGAAGATCGAGCCGATCACGTCGTCGGCGAGCAGCATCAAGGGTGACCCGGCGTGCTTTGCGTCGCTCGACCAGACCGAGGAATGGCGGGAGTCGAACGGCGGGATCAAGCTCGCGAAGACGATGCGGTTCAACGCGACGAAGCTCGGCGGGTCCATCGTTGAGACGCCGAACGCGTTCACGCCGGGCGAGGGCTCGGTCGCGGAGCGGTCGGCGGCGGACTATCAGGCGATCATCGACGGCCGGTCGAGGGCGCGGGGCATCCTGGTTGATCACCGGGAGGCGCCGCCCGAGACGGACATGACCGACGAGCGGTCGCTCGTCGAGGGCTTGCGGTACGCGTACGGCGACAGCAGCGATCACCCCGACGGGTGCGTGCTGCACGATCCGCCGTGCGAGCCCGGGTGGTCGCCGATCGAGCGGATCACCGCCGACTTCTACGACACGTCGAACGACGTGCAGGATCTGCGCGCCGACTTCCTGAACCAGATCACCCACGCTTCGGACGCATGGCTGACACAGCCGGAGGTGCGCGCGTCGTCCGACCTCGGGAAGACCGTGCAGCCGGGCGACCGGATCGTGCTCGGGTTCGACGGCTCGCGGAAACGTGCCCGCGGGGTGACGGACGCGACGGCGCTGATCGGCTGTCGGCTGTCCGACGGGCACGTGTTCACGATCGGCGTGTGGGAGCAACCGCCGCGGCCCGAGGTCGGGGCCGACGGCAAGCTCGTCGAGTGGCAGGTGCCGGTCGTCGAGGTCCTCGCCGCAGTGCACGAGGCGTTCGACCGGTACGACGTCGTCGGCATGTACGCCGACCCCGCCAAGTGGGAATCGCACGTCGCGGACTGGGAGGCCGCCTACGGCCCCCGGTTGAAGGTGCAGGCCACCCGGAACCACCCGATCGAGTGGTGGATGACGGGCGGCCGGTCGCTGCTCATCGTGCGGGCGCTGGAGAAGTTCCATACGGCGCTCGTCGAGGGCGAGCTGACGCACGACGGCTCTTCGGCGCTCGTGCGGCACCTGCTCAACGCCCGGCGGCGCAAGTCGAACAGCGGCATTCAGATCATGAAAGCCAACCCGGACAGCCCGGACAAGATCGACGCCGCCGTCGCCGCAGTGCTCGCGTGGCAGTGCCGGCTCGACGCCATCGCGAAGGGCATCGCAGCCGAGGAACCCGAAATGTTCGGCGGCACTTTCTGAGAGGGGGCGACCGTGCTCGACGAGACACCCGAACTCGACAATCCCGACTTCATGCTGCTGCGCCTCGGGCGCCGTATGCGGAAGCGCGCGGGGGTGCTCGACGAGTGGTGGCGCTACTACCGGGGCCGGCCGCCGCTGCCCGAGCTGCCACGCAAGGCGGAAGCCGCATTCCTCGACTTCCAGCGGAAGGCGCGCACGAACTTCTGCGGCGTGATCGCCAACTCGACCGTGCACCGGCTGCGCGCCCTCGGCGTGACCGCAGCGGACGGCACCCCGGACCCGAACGCGGCCCGCTGGTGGCAGCTCAACCGGCTCGACTCGCGGCAGTCGCAGGTGTGGCGGGTGGCCATGGCACAGTCGGTCGGGTACATGCTCGTCGGTGAGCACCCGACCCGGACCGAGAACAACGGCCGGCCCTCGCCGCTGATCACCGCCGAGCACCCGCGCGAGGCGATCGTCGAGCGGGACCCGGCGACCGGCGAGGTACGGACCGGGGTACGGGCCGTGCACGACGACCTCGACGGCTACGGCCGGGCATGGGTCATGTACGACAACGTTGAGTACGCGTACAGGACGAAGGAGCGGTGCACGCCGACCCGGCTGCCGTGGGGCCCGGACTCGTGGGAGCCCCTCGACGACGGCATCGAACACGACCTCCGACGTGTGCCGCTGGTCGAGTTCGCGCGGATGCCGGACCTCGGCGAGGACCCCGAGCCCGAATTCGCAGGCGTCATGGACATTCAGGACCGCGCCAACATGGGCATCTTGAACCGCATGGCGGCGTCGCGGTACTCGGGATGGCGGCAGAAGACAGTCACCGGCCACAAGTTCGCGAAGCGCACTGACCCGGGGACCGGGCTGACTGTCGTCGAGCAGCCGTTCGTGCCGGGACCCAACAACGTGTGGGTGTCCGAGGGCGAGAACGCGCGGTTTGGGCAGCTCGAAGCGACGGACCTGCGCCCGTTCCTGGAAGAGCACGCGGCCGATATCCGCGACATGCTGATCATCAGCGAGACGCCCGCGTACTACTACGCCGGCGACATGGTGAACATCAGCGCGGACACGATCGCTGCGCTCGACCTGAACCACGTCGCGAAGTGCCGTGAGCACATCGCCGCGTTCGGCGAGGGGCTCGAAGACGTCATGTCGCTGGCGGCGGCGCAGGCCGGGGTGGCCGAGGACTACACCGAGGCGCGGGTGCGGTGGGCGCGGCCCGAGTACCTGTCGCCTGCGGTGCGTGCGGACGCAGCGACGAAGCTGAAGTCGATCGGCTACCCGCTCGACATCATCGCCGAGGACCTCGACGAGACCCCGGACCGGATCCGGCGGATCAGGTCGAGCGCCGCCGCGGCCGCGCTGCTCGGCGCGTCGCTGCTGCCCGCGAACCCGGCGCCGACGGCGGGCAACACGCTGCCCGACGACGGAGGGGCCGGCGGTGGCGAATGAGGAACTGCAGGCGGCGCTCAACGATCGGTACGACGCCATGTCGCAGTCGTTGCGCGACCGGCTGATCACGTTCGTCCTCGACGCGTTCGACTCCCTCGGCTCGTACAGGGACGCTGACGCCGCGGTGTTCATCGAGCGGGTGCTGCCGGTCGTGCTGGCGGCGCAGCAGACGATGGGGCAGATCACCGACGCGTACCTCGCGGCCATGGTCGCCGACATGCTCGGCGGCGCGGCCGCGCCGGTCGGCATGCAGCTCGACGAAGCACTGCGCGGCGTGGCGCCCGAGGAGGTGTACCACCGGCCGTTCGTCACGCTGTACTCGGCGCTCGCGGCCGGCCACGACTACGCGGCTTCGCTCGGCGAGGCGCGTACGCGACTGCTGTCGATCACCGAGACCGACCTGCAACTCGCCCGTACGCACGCCGCCCGGCAGTCGATGGAGGGCAGCGGCGCCCGGTACTTCCGGCGCCGTCTCACCGGCACGAAGAACTGTGCGTTGTGCGTGATCGCGTCGACGCAGCGGTACCGGGTCGAGAACCTGATGCCGATCCACCCGGGCTGTCACTGCAAGCCCGAGCCGCTGCCCGGCAGCCGTGACCCGGGCCAGATCATCGACGAGCAGCTGCTGCGCGAGGCGCACGACGCTGTCGCGAAGGGCACCGGCTCGTCGGACGCGGGCGGCCGGGCACCGGATTACCGCGAGGTGATCATCACGCGGCAGCACGGCGAGTATGGGCCGCTGCTGGCGGTCCGCCGCCACGAGTTCACCGGGCCGGACGACATTCCCGGCTCGTGATCCCCGCGCCGCCACGGCGCACCCCCTGCTCACCCACCCCGACACGGGAGACACCATGCGCAAGAGCACCCTTCCCCGTCATGCCCGTACCGGGCAGCTCGCCGTCGGCTGGCGCAAGCCGCGCCCCGGCGAGGACGGACTGCAGCCGATCTATCCGATCCTCGGCGGCGCCGAGGACGACGACGGCGGCGAGGACGACGACCAGGACGACGACAGCGACGACGGGTCCGGCAAGGACGACGACGGCGACGGCGACGACGAGTGGGCCGAGACCCTCAAGCAGTGGAAGAAGGAAGGGCTCAAGCCCAAGCAGGTCGCCGAGCGGCTCGCCGCCTCACGCAAGTGGGAGACCCGGGCCAAGAAGAACAGCAGCGCGGCCGAGGAACTCGCCCGGCTCAAGCGTGAGGGCATGAGCGAGACCGAGGCGGCTGTCGCTGCAGCCCGGGCGGAAGAGCGCGTCAAGGGCGGCGAGCGCATCGCCCGCAGTGCGTTCCTCGCGGCGGCGAAGGGCCGGATCCCCGACCCGAAGGAAGTCGTCGAGGACATCAACCTGCGCAAGTACGTCGACGACGACGGCGAGGTCGACGACGACGCCATCGCGAAGCTCGTCGACAAGCTCGCCCCCGAGCGGTCCGACACGGACGACGAGGACGACGACCAGGACGAGCGCGACACGCGCCGCCGTCGTCGCACCGGGCGCGGCTACCAGGGCGCCCGCAACGGCTCCGGCCGCAGCAAGGACACCAAGCGGGGCGCGCCCAACGGCGCCGAGCTGTTCAAGGAACTGCTCGGCCGGGATCCGCAGACCTCCCGCACCACCTGACCAAGGAGACACACCATGGACCTGAGTCTGACGACTCAGACGTACGGGGTGGACGATCAGTCGTGGCTCGGCAGCGAGCACGGCACGCAGGCCACCGAGCCCGTCACCCTCGACACGTCCGCATTCACCGCCGGGACGCACTACCCCGACGGCTACTTCAAGAGCGGCATCCCGCTCGGCGTCATCACCGCGACGGGCAAGTACGGCCCGTACCAGGGCGACGCCACCGACGGCCGCGAGACGCTCGTCGGGTTCCTGTTCGCCGCGGTCAAGGCGCCGACCGTGAACACGGTCGACCCGGCCGGGGCGATGCTCGTGCACGGCAAGGTCCGCACGTCCCGTCTGCCGGTGGCGGTCGACGCCGCCGGGCAGGCCGACGTCCCGCTGATCCGGTTCATCTGAAAGGGGGTGGCGTAGATGGCATGGGTGCTCGACACCGAGTACATCGAGCCCGAGGAACTGACGGCGCTGATCCGCCAGTCGCTCGCCGACCGGCAGGTCAACGCGTTCACCCTCGGCCGGTGGCTGCCGAACGTGACCGTCGACGACATCACGTTCGAGTACAACAAGGGCGGTACCGGCGGGCTCGCCGAGGCGAGCGTGTACCGGTCGTGGGACACCGAGTCCCGCATCGGCCGCCGCGAGGGCGTCGCGAAGGTCATGGGCGAGCTGCCCCCGATCTCCGAGAAGATCCCGCTCAACGAGTACGACCGGCTGCGGATCCGGTCGCTCGACACGTCCGACCCGATGCGGCGGGCGATCGCGCGCGACGCGTTCCGGATCGCGACGAACATCGCCGCCCGGTTCGAGCTGGGCAAGGGCGAGGCTCTCGCGAACGCGCAGTTCACGATCTCCGAGAACGGCGTCGACCTCACGCCGGTCGCGTTTGGCCGGAAGGCCGAGCACAGCGTGACCGCGGCGACGCTGTGGTCGGTACACGCGACGGCGACCCCGCTCGACGACCTCGAAGCGTGGGTGCAGGTGTACGTCGACACGAACGGCCAGCGGCCGGACCGCATGCTGATGCCGCGCACGGTGCTGTCCAACTTCCGGCAGTGCGACCAGGTCGTGCGGCAGGTGTACCCGCTCGCACCGTCCGGGTCGGCGCCGATGGTGTCGGTCGACCAGCTCAACACCGTGCTGTCGAGTCTCGACCTGCCGTCGATCGAGCTGAACGACGCGCAGGTGTCCGTCGAGGGCGTCGCCACTCGGGTGCTGCCGGCCGACTCGCTGGTGTTCGTGCCCGCACCGGGCCCGACGGACGCCGCGTCCGTGACCGACCTCGGCGGGTTCCTGCTCGGCACGACCGCCGAGTCGCTGGAGCCCGAGTACGCGTCCGTCGACGGCCGCGCCGGCGTCGTCGCCGCGACCTGGAAGACCAAGGACCCCGTACGGCTGTGGACGCACGCGGCCGCGGTCGGCATGCCGGTCGTGCGCGAGCCGAACCTCACGCTCAAGGCGAAGGTGATCTAATGGCTCGCCAGCTGAACACCTTCGTGCACGTCGGCGGCGTGTGGTACGGGCCCGACTCGAAGGTGCCCGCCCGCGTCGCCGAGAAGATCGGCGACCACGCGTGGGAGAGCGCCGACAGCCACGCCGAGCCGGACGCCCCCAAGACGCCGGCCGCGCCCGTCGAGGCGCCGCCACGGTCGGGGCGCGGCTCGGGCATCGACGCGTGGCGCGCCTACGCCGAGGCGAACGGCTACGACACCGACGACGAAATGAGCCGCGACGACGTGATCGCGCTGCTCGAACGTGAGGGTGTCATCGAGCCCGAGCAGCCGAAGGAGTAGGGCGGTGGCGGCGTACGCGACAGTCGAGGACTACGAGGCGCGCGCCGCCGTCTCCCTGCCCGACGGCAGCCCGCGGCGCAAGCAGGTCGAGGTGTACCTCGACGACGCGTCGGCGCTCATGCGGCGGCACATCCCGGCGGGGTACGAACCGGACCCGGCCACGTTGAAGGCGATCGCCGTGTCGGTCGTCCGCCGGGTCATGGCCAACCCGGGCGGGTACCGGCAGCGCACCATCGGGCAGTACTCCGAGTCGCTCGGCGAGGACGGCGGGCTGTACCTCACCGACGACGAGAAGGCGCAGCTGCAGCCCGAGGACACCACCGATCCGGGCGCCGACGCCGCGTTCACGATCGGGCTGCGCGACGAAGGTCTGCCCGGCTGGTCGCCGGATCCGGCCGACGTCGGGTGGCGGTTCCTGTGATCGACGAGTCGCTGCTGCCGCACCTGGTCGAGGTCGAGCACCCCGGCACCCGTACGGACCGCAACGGCAACGAAGTGGCCAACTGGTCGACCTCGACACGCACCGACGTGTGGGGGTGGGTGCAGCAGAACAACGGCAGCGAGGACAACGACCAGCGGGCCGCGCAAATCGGCGAGTGGCTGCTGCTGTGCAACCCGATCGACGCCGACGGGCAGCCGCTCACGGTGTACGGCAACGACCGTGTGCATTGGCAGGGGCTGCACTTCGAGGTCAACGGCCCGCCCGGACCTGCGTACACGCCCGCCGAGCTGCACCACTACGAGATCAGGCTGAAGACCGTGGAGGGGTGACCATGGCGGGCACCAGGTTCGTTCCCAACCGGGATGCGATCGCGACGTTCCTGCGGACGCCGCAGACACGGGCGATGATCGAGCGGAAGACACGGGCGGTCGCCGAGGCAGCCGCGCAGGCATCCGAGGCCGGCGGGCAGTTCCGGGTCGACGTCGAGACGGGCGAGCACCGGGCTCGTGGCGCTGTCATCGGCGACTACTCGACCAACGACCCCGAGGTGTCTCGGCGGGCGCTGCTGCGCGCCCTCGACGCGGCGAGGGCAGTCGAGTGACCGGCCCGCCGATCGAGTTCCCCGACTCCGTCACCGTCGCTCGCGCGTACCTGCAGCAGGCGCTCGACGCGCGCGGCCTCGATGTGCCGGTACGCACACGGGTCCCGAGCCCGCGGCCGGCGCGGTTCGTGCGCCTCGAACGGATCGGCGGCGCCCGCCTCGACCTGGTCACCGACCGGCCCCGCCTCGACGTGCACGTGTGGGGCGAGGACGACGACGACGTCGCCGACCTGGTCCGCATCGTGCGGCCGCTCATGCTCGCCATGCCCGGTCTGCGGGGCGGGGTCCGCGTGTACGACGTCGCCGAGGTCGGCGGCCCGAACACGCTGCCCGACCCCGTGAGCGATCAGCCGCGGGAAGCGTTCGCCGTCGAGGTGTCGATGCGCGGCACGACGCTCGCCCCCTGATCCCTGGCTCACCCGCCATCCGACCACGCACCCCCGGCGGCGGCCGGGGCTTCTCATGGAGGACGCATGTCCACACCGACGCCGCCCGTACTCGAAGACGGGCTGAGGAACAACCTGATCCGCAAGCAGCTCGTGCAGGCGATCTACGCGGCCGACTACAGCGTCGCCGCCGTGACCGCCCCGTTCGACGAGGCGACGGGAGCGCTCGCCGCGCTGCCTGCGGGGTACGTGCCGATCGGCTACACCACCGACGACGGGCTGACGTTCGCGTCCGACCTGTCCATGGCCGACGTGACGTCGTCGCAGTCCGTCGAGCCGACCCGGTCCGACGTTGAGTCCGAAGTGCTCACCGGCGGGTACGCCCCGCAGGAGACGAACGCCGCCACGGTGTCCATGTACAAGGGTCTGCCCCTGTCCGGCGCCGGGGCTCTGCCGGCGCTCGGGACGCAGTGGGAGATGACCCGCCCGTCGATCCCGCGACTGCCGTACTACCGGCTGCTGTTCATCGGCCTCGACTACGGCGACGACGGCGGCGAGATCTACATCGTCAAGCACTACCCGAAGGCCCGCGTCACCAGCAAGGACGACTCGCAGTGGGCGCGGTCGACGGAGACGCAGTGGCCGGTGACGGTGCAGGCGTACCGCGACCCGGCGCTGCTGACCGCCGAGAAGGAATGGGTCGACGGGCCCGGCTGGCGGGCGCTCGCCCCGTCCGGCGGCTGACCCCCATGAACGGGCGGAGGACGGCGGTTCTGGGTGAGCCCCGACCGTCCTCCGCCCTCGCATGCTCACCCACTGCTCACCCGAGAAAGAGGCATGATCATGAGCAAGCCCAACCGCAAGCGGTACAAGCTGGAGTCCGTCCGCCGGTCGTACGCCGAGGCGCTCGACGTCCCCGACGAGCGCGTCGAGTTCGAGGTCGGTGAGAACGAGGACGTGTTCTGGTTCCCGCACCCGGTGTTCACGTCCGACGCCATGCAGAAGGACATCGACGCCGCCGAGGGCGACGAGGGCAAGGCCCGGGTGCTGCTCGGCGACCAGTACGAGATGTTCCTCGCGGCGGGCGGGCAGGCCAACGACGTCGCGCTGCTGTACGTGGCGGTCCGGAACGAGGCCACGGACATCATGCAGAAGCACCGCCCTACGAGGGGGTAGGCGACGGCGACGACGTCGGCGAGACCGTCTCGTACAGCGTGCTCGACGTCCTCGGCGAGCACCCCGAGGCGGTCGAGGCGGACCTCGCCCACCACTACCCCGGATACGGGCCCGGCGGTCCAGTCGCCGCGTACTGGCGGGGCGAGATCACCCTGCGGTGGCTGCGCGTCATGGTCGAGGGCCTGCCACCGGGCGGGGCGACCGCCCGCGCGGCCAACGGCCACGCATGGCAGCACATCGACTATGCGGTCACCGACACGCGGGATCTCGTCGACCTGCTGCTGACCGCGTTTCTCAACGCCAACCGCAAGCCCGAGTCCCCGGCGATGCCCTGGCCCACGCCGTCCTGGCGGCCGGGTGACCCGCTGCCCGAGGACACCGAGGCGCAGACGGTGCAGGACCGGGCGCAGGCGAAAGCGGCGTACGAGCGCATCACCGCACAGGTACTGCCCTCGAAGGGGGAATGAAGCATGCCGGTCGAGGTCGGCGTCGGGTACGTGTCCGTCGTCCCCGAGGCGCGCGGGTTCGGCCGGCTACTCAGTCAGCAGATCCGCGGCGAGTCCGCGAGCGTCGGTGACACGGCCGGGCAGGACGCCGGCCGCGGGTTCCTCGGCGGTATCGGCGGCGTCGTGAAGGCGGGGATCGCGGGCGTCGCCGCCGCCGGGGGTGTGCTGTTCGCGGCCGGTTTCTCGAAGGCGGTCGAGCAGGACAAGAGCCGGGCGAAGCTCGGCGCGCAGCTCGGGCTCACGGAGAAGGAATCGGCCCGCGCAGGCAAGATCGCCGGTGGCGTGTACGCGAAGGGCTACGGCGAGTCCGTCGAGCAGGTCA
This sequence comes from Streptomyces sp. NPDC085944, assembly GCF_040686295.1. Classification (NCBI taxonomy): domain Bacteria; kingdom Bacillati; phylum Actinomycetota; class Actinomycetes; order Kitasatosporales; family Streptomycetaceae; genus Streptomyces; species Streptomyces sp. NPDC085944. The sequence continues at coordinate 415,236 of NZ_JBFBJX010000003.1, forward strand.
ACGACGCATTGAAGGGGCTCGCGCAGAACGGCGTCGCGAGCATCAACGCCCCGAAGAAGGAACTCGAAGGGCTGTCGAAGGCCGCGCTCAACCTCGCCGAGACCTTCGACGCCGACGTCGGCGAGTCGACCAAGGCAGTCGGACAGCTCATCCGCACCGGGCTGGTCGAGAACGGCAAGGAGGGATTCGACCTCCTGACAGCCGGGTTCCAGTCCGGCGCGGACAAGGCCGGCGACCTGATCGACACGGTCAACGAGTACTCCACCCAGTGGAGGAAGGCCGGGCTCGACGGTGCGACCGGAATCGGGTTGATCAATCAGGCGCTGCAGGCAGGTGCCCGCGACGGCGACCTCGCCGCCGACGCGATCAAGGAATTCAGCATCCGGGCGGTCGACGGCTCGAAGACGAGCGCCGACGGGTTCAAGATGCTCGGGCTCAACGCCGACGACATGGCGTCCAAGTTCGCCAAGGGCGGGTCTGCGGCAAACGGGGTCCTCGACCTCACCCTCGACCGGCTGCGCGGGATCAAAGACCCGGTCAAGCAGTCGGCGGCCGCGGTCGCCCTGTTCGGAACGCAGAGCGAGGATCTCGGGGCCGCGCTGTACGCGATGGACCCGTCGACGGCGGCGGCCGGGCTCGGCAAGGTCGGCGGCGCCGCCGACAAGATGGGCAAGACCCTCCACAACACGGCGACGCAGCCGCTCGAAGTGTTCAAGCGGCAGGCGCTGCAGGGCCTCGCCAACGTGGCGACGAAGTACGCGCTGCCCGCTGTCGAGGCGCTCGGCAACGGGCTCAACCGGTACGTGCTGCCCCCGGCGAAGTCCGTCGGCGGGGCGCTGCTCGACGTGCTCGTGCCCGCCGCGAAGGGCACCGCCGACGCCTTCGCGGGCGGCGTGCAGTGGGTGAAGGACTACGGGGCGTGGCTCATCCCGCTCGGGATCGCCATCGGTGGCATCGCCCTGGTGGCCGGCGCCTCCACGATCGCCACGTGGGGCATGACCGCCGCGTTCACGGTGTACCGCGGGGTGATCCTCGCAGCGTCGGCCGTGACCCGCGGGTGGGCGGCCGCGCAGACCGTACTCAACGCCGTGATGAGCGCGAACCCGATCGGCCTGATCATCGTCGGGATTGTGGCGCTCGGCGCAGCCCTGGTCGTCGCCTACCAGAAGAGCGAGACGTTCCGGGCGATCGTGCAGGGCGCCTGGCAGGGAATCCAAGCCGCGGCGATGACCGCATGGACCGGGTTCCTCAAGCCAGCGTTCGACGGGATATGGGCTGCTCTGCAGCAGGTCGGAGCGACCGCGACGTGGCTGTGGCAGACCGTGCTGTCACCCGCGTTCTCGGGTATCGCGATGGCGGGCAAGATCCTCGCGACCGTGCTCGTGACGATCGTCGTCGCGCCGATCGTGCTGGCGTTCAAGGCAGTCGCGGCGATCGGGACGTGGCTGTGGCAGACCGCGCTGAAGCCTGCGTTCGAGGGCATCGGCGCGGTCGGGCTGTGGCTGTGGAACAACGCGATCAAGCCTGCGTTCGACGGGATCGCCGCCGGGGGCAAGCTGCTCTGGGCCGGGCTGTCGCTGATCTTCGGCTACCTGACTGGCGGACTGACGACGGTCGGCGGCTGGTTCAAGTGGCTCTACAACAACGCGGCCAAGCCGGTTTTCGGGTGGATCGTCGCCGGGGGCAAGATGCTCTGGGCTGGCGTATCCGTGATCTTCGGCTACCTGAAGGGCGGGCTGGAGACCACCGGCGGGTGGTTCACCTGGCTCTGGAACAAGGCCGTGTCGCCTGCGATCTCGGGAATCAGGTCGGCGGTCTCGACGGGCTACAACAAGGGAATCAAGCCCGTGTTCGACGCCCTGACCACGGCAACGGGCCAGGTCGCGGACGCGTTCGAAGGGGCACGCAAGGGCATCAAGATCGCCTGGGACAAGGTCTCCGGGATCGCGAAAGAGCCCGTCGAGTTCATCATCGACACGGTGTACGGCAAGGGCATCCGGCCCGTCTGGAACACCGTGGCGAAGGCGTTCGGCGCGCCCGAGCTTCCCGAGTTCAAGGGCTTCGCTCGCGGCGGTCTCCTGGCCGGACAGTCCTCGTGGCGCGACGGCGACGACCAGCTCGTACCGCTGCGGCGGGGCGAGGGCGTCACGGTGTCCGAGGCACTGCGCGACCCGTACGAGCGGGCGCGGCTGCTCGCCGTCAACAAGGCGGCCCTGCACGGTCAGTCGCTCGCCCCGTTCCAGGGCGGCGAGGGGTTCGCGAAGGGCGGCATCTTCGGCTGGGTGAAGTCGTCGGTGTCCAAGGGCGTCGACCTCGCGAAGGCAGGGTTCGACTGGCTCAAGGACGGCGTCAAGGCGTCCGCCGAGGCCGGGCTGAACAAGGTGGTTCGCCCGCTGCTCGACAAGATCGCCGGTTCGAAGTCGGTGTACCGCGACATGATCAGCGGCATCCCGAAGCGCATGATCAAGGACATCATCGGCTACTCCGACGGCGCCGATAAGGCGCTGGAGAAGGCGGGGATCGGCGGCAAGGGCTACAAAGCCGGGCTCGCGTGGGCGCGGACGCAGAACGGCAAGCGGTACCAGTGGGGCGGCAACGGCAACCCTTCCTGGGACTGCTCGGGCCTGGTGTCCGCGATCGAGTCGGTGATCAGGGGCGAGAAGCCGCACCGCAGGTGGGCAACCGGTGCCTTCAACGGCCGGACCGCGCCCGCCGGGTGGCAGCTCAACAAGCGCAGCCCCTACATGATCGGCATCACAAACAGCGGCGTAGGCCACACCGCCGGAACGATCAACGGCGTGAACGTCGAGTCGCGCGGCGGCGACGGCGTCGTCATCGGCTCCGCTGCCCGGTCCTACAAGGACCGGCTGTTCACCCACCACTACGGGTTCACCGGCAAGGGCTACGCCGACGGCGGCAAGCCCCGCCCCGGCGAGGTCGCATGGGTCGGCGAACGCGGCCCCGAACTGGTGCAGTTCGGCGGCGGTCAGACCGTCCTCGACCACGACTCGTCGATCCGGAAGGTGGGCGCCGCTGTCGTCGAGAGCATGTCCCGGGGCGCCTCAGCGCAGGCGCCCGCGGCCGGACTCCCGGCGCGGGCAGTCGTACCGGCGGCGGCCGGCCGGTCCGGCGAGGCGGGCGGCACCACGTACAACGTCTATCCGCGCACGCTCGACATGACGGTGCGCGACCTCGATCTGCTGGAGCGCCAGCGGGACGCACGAGCCCGGGTGGGGAGGCCACACTAGATGCCGATCATCACAGCACCGGTTGTATCCCCGCCCACCGGGCCACCCGGGGGAACACCGGTACCGCTCCCCGAGATCGGTCTTGCGACCGCGACGTACACCGACCCGTCGGGGGCGGTGTGGCCGCTCACCGACGAGTTGGCCGGCTGGTTCACCCTGTCCGCGGGGGTGTCCGGGCTCGCCGACGCGGTCGAGTACGAGTTCACGTCGGATGCACAGCCACGCGGGGGCGAGCGGCTGCGGCACGCGCAGCCGCAGCCGCGGGCCATCGTGTGGCCGCTGTACGTGTACAGCGACAACACGCACATGGAGTTCATCGAGCGGTGGCGGGCACTCGCGCGGGCGTTCACGCGGACACTGCGCCCGGGCCCGGACGGGCGCCGCCCGCCGGGCGTACTGGAGATTGCCCGACCGGACGGCACCCGCCGCCGCATCAACGTGCACTACCGGGACGGGTTCAAGGCGCGCGGGGCGCAGGGGACGGGCATCCTGTCGGATACCGCGATCATCACGCTGTGGTGCGAGGATCCGTTCTGGTACGACGCGGACACGATCACCGTGCACCGCGAGCAGGGCGTCGGCAAGGACTTCCTGAACCCGTACCCGTCGGTGTCATCGAGTCAGGTTCTCGGCGCGACGACGGTCACGAATCCCGGCGACGAGATCGTGTGGCCGACATGGACGATCACCGGCCCCGCGTCGTTGGTCGAGTTCACCCGGTCCGACACCGGCGACAGCTTCACGCTGGACCCGGCCGAGGTCGGGCACGGGCCGCTGCTCGCCGGGCAGCAAGTCACCGTGCGGACCGAGCCCGTGCAGGTGCGCTACCAGGACGGCGCCAACTGGCTAGGGGCGCTCAACTGGCCCGAGGCCGTGTTGTGGGGCCTCGACCCGGGTGTCAACGAGGCCACGTTCGCACTGACCGGGGCAGGCGCGGGCAGCGCCGTCGACCTCGCGTTCAGTCCTCGCTACCAGACCGCGTGAGGGGGGCCGGTGGCCATACAGCTACTCGTCACCGACGAGGACCTCGTGCCGCAGGGCGACCCGCTCGGCGACTGGACCGACCTCGACGTGACAACCCGGTTCAACGAACCCGCGTCCGGCAGCGTGGCACTGCCCGCGTACCCGGCCACGATGGCGCAGCTGCAGGCAGGCCGCCGGCTCGTCGTCATCCGCGACAAGCAGGTGTGGTGCGCCGGGCCAATGGAGATCCCGCAGGATCTCTCCTACGGCGTCGGCACCGAGGGCGAGGCGCCGCCCGGCCGGGTCACCGTCAACTTCACCGACGACCTCGCCCGGCCGGCGGGCTACTTGACGTGGCCAGCGCCCGCGTCCGCGTGGACGGCGCAGCCTGCCACGGCCCGGCAGATCCTCAACGCCAACGCCGAGACGATCATCCGCCAGTTGGTCACCGAGAACTGCGGGCCGACCGCGCGCACCGACCGGCGCATCCCGAACTTCGCGCTCGCCGCGGCCGCCGGGGTGGGCAGCACGACGAGCGTGAACACCCGCTTCGAGGGGCTGCTCGCCACCTGCCGGCGGGTCGCCATCGACGGCGGCGGGATCGGGTTCCGCACCCGGCAGACCAGCACGGGCATCGAGTTCGAGGTGTACCAGCCGGCCGACCGCACCAAAACAGCCCGGTTCAGTGAGGGGCTCGGGAACCTGCGGGCGGTCACCTACAAGCAGAGCGCGCCGACCGTGACGCATGCCTTGGTGACCGGCTCGGACCAGGTCACCCCGCGCGCATACGTCGAGGTCGCCGACACGGCCGCCGCCGCCATCTGGTGGCGCGTCGAGCAGCTCGTGAACGGCAGCGCCGACAACGACGCGGCCGGCGAGCTGACGCAGGACGGAACCGAGGCGCTTGCGCAGGGCTCGGCGCCCGTCGAACTCGCGACGGTCACCGTCGACACTCCGGGCCTGCGGGCGGGCCGCGACTACGGGCTCGGCGACCGCGTCACGGTGATGCTGCCGACCGGCGTCGAGGTCGTCGACCTGGTGCGGTCGATCCATCTGCAGGCCACGCCGAAGAGCGGTGAGCACGTGACCGCGCTCGTCGGGTCCCCGTCCGCGACGTCCGACCCGCAGGTCGTGCAACTAGTCCGCGAGCTGGGCCGCAGGCTCGGCAGGATCGAAGCGAGGTAGAGAGTGGTACAGAGCAGCGTGCCCGACCCGGCGAACAACCGGGAGGTGAGCGACATTGAGTACGAGCGGCTGTCGGCGCGGTTCTCCGACGACGGGGTGTACGGGGACCCCGGCGACACGCAGGTCGTCACCCCCGGCACGGGACTGTCCGTCAACGTCCGCGCAGACGTGGCCGCGTCCGTCCGCGGGCACGGCTGGTACTCGGGCGGCACCACGACCAACGTGCCCTTGCCCGCGAACGTGGCGTCGCAGCCCCGAGTCGACTGGATCGTGCTACGGCTCGACCGGGACGACTGGACCGTGCGAGCGGACAAGGTCGTCGGCACGCCCGGCGCCGGGCCGCCGTCGCTGACGCAAGAGACGGGCGACACGGGCGTCTACGAGGTCCCTCTCGCGCAGGCGCGCGTCCTCGGCGGGGCGTCGTCGGTGACCGTGACCCGCGCCGAGCTGTACGTCGGTACGCGCTGCCGTCCGTGCACGTCGACCACTCGCAACCCGAACCCGCGCATCGGTGAGCAGTGCTTCGAGACCGACACCCGGCGGATCATGCTGTGGGACGGGGCCGCGTGGCGCATCGTCTACCAGGACAGCGGCGAGGTCGTACTGCAGAAACTGACTAACCCGAACTGGACCAACCTGGGGGACTCGGTACTCGAACAGCGCGGCGGTGCGGTGTGGCTCCGCACCGGCGGGTGGAGGCGATTCCGGACCACGCTCCCCGCGTCGTCCGAGAGTCAACTGCCGGTCGTCATCCCGTCCGACTACGTGCCGCACACCCGCTATCAGTACTGGGACTTCTACGTCACCGGTGAGACCACAGCATCGATGGCGCACGCCACGATCTACCCCCGCGGTAACGCGCGGGCCGGGCAGATCTGGCTCAGTCAGCATGTGGACATCGGGAGCGGCGACGAGGTCAAGGCCGCAACGATGACTTGGACGGTGTGACACATGCCCCGGTACACCTACGGCGGCGGCATCGCCGACTACCTCGTGCAGCCCAGAGACGGGCTGTGGGGCGTCGCGCCGGGCGCGACCGTCACCTTCTACTCGACGGCCGAGGGCGGCGTGCAGTACACCGACCTGATCGCTGCGGGCGGCACCGCGGTCGCCGAGATCACCGCCGACGAGTTCGGGCTGCTACCCGAGTTCCAGGGCCCGCCCGACGTCACGCTCATGTGGGCCAGCGCGGGCGGCGCCGCGCGCGTATGGATGAAGCCGCGCGACGCGGACAGTGCGGCTGTCGCGTCCGGCTCAGTGCGCGACTGGCTCAACGTGAAGGACTACGGGGCGCAGGGCGACGGCAACACCGACGACACCATCGCACTGCAGGCCGCGCTCGACGACTGCCCGATGGGCGGCATTGTCTACCTGCCCGCCGGCGGGTACCGCACGTCGGCGCCGCTGACGATCCCGCCCGCGGTCACGCTCATGGGTACGCACTCCAACCTGATGGCCGTTCCGAACCTCACTGACCCCTTCTGCTACATCAAGCCCCTCGCCACCTTCGAGGGCGAGGCAGTGATCTTCTTTGTCGATGAGATCCGCGGCGGGTACGCCACGATCAGCGCCGAGCACCGCATCGTGTGCGTGATGATCGACGGCGCGGACGTCGCCGCCCCGGGTGTCGACGGGATCAGGGCCGCGGGCAACATCCAGAACGTGATGTTGCGGGACGTCACCGTGCGCCGGGTGACCGGCGCCGGCATCCACACCGAGGCCAACGCAGGCCGGTTCCCGTACAGCTGGCGCCTGACCAGGGTCATGGTCGACAACGTGGGCTGGCACGGCTACGCGTTCGAGGTGATGACGGACATCAGCCTCATGGACTGCCAGGCCATCGGCTGCGGCGCGAACGGTTTCGAGATCGCCAACGCCGCCAACTCGCACGCCATCGGCTGCAGGTCCGAGTGGAACGTCGGCAACGGCTGGCACATCACCGGGGACTGGGCCACGGGCACGGGCAGCGGCGGCATGCTCTTCAGCGGCTGCAGCACCGACCGCAACGGCGCCAACGGCTTCCTGGTCGACGCGACCGGTAACCCGGTCCTGCAGTTCGAGAACATCCACACTCGACGCGACGGCCGGAACAACGGCGCGGGCGGCGGCAACTACGCAGGGTTCGCCTGCAACGGTGCCACGGTGCCCGTCATCGTCGGTCTGCTCACCTGCTATCCCGGGGTGGACGACGACGGCACGCAGGAGAACAGCCCGCAGTTCGGCGCCCGATTCACCGGCTGCACGTACGTGTCCGTTGACGCCGGTTTCCTGCACGCCGACACGGCCGGCTGGTCCGACGGCGGCGGCAACGCCATCCTGCGCCGGGGCCTGAACATCGCCGAGCGCGTCGGCACGAGCGACACGTTCGTCGACCAGTTCGCCCCGCCGACCGACGTCGCCGGCAACCTGGACGTCGCCGGCTACCTGGCCGCCGCGTCCGGCCAGTCGGCCGGGCAGTGGAACATCTGGGCAGGCCAGGCCAAGGCGCTCAACCTCGGCGCCGCGGGCGGCGGCATCGCAATTGCCGAGGGCCCCAACGCCCGCATGGGCGTCTCGACGCTCGCCGCGGGCACGGTCACCGTGGCCAACACCAGCGTGACCGCGAACACGCGCGTCATGCCGTTCCGGCAGGCCGCAGGGGGCGCGCCCGGGCACCTGTCCGTCACGAAGAACCCGGGCGTCGGATTCACGATCACGTCGAGCAGCAACACCGACACCTCGGTCGTCGGGTGGGTGCTCTTCGAGGTCGCCTGACCGCACGCCGCCCACACCACACGCACGCCCCTCGCCGACCGGCAGGGGCGCTTTTTCATGCCCACGAAGGGGGCTCACCCATGGGTGACACCGAACGGCCGGTGCCCGAGCGGCTCGGCGACCAGGAAGAGCAGGCGGCGCACCTGGTGCGCACCGGCAACGGGTCGACCGTCGACAACGAGCAGCAGCTGCTCGCCGAGCAGTACGGCCCGGCAGACATGGCCGGCTACCACAGCGGCAGCGACGCCGCCGTCGACGACCAGGGCGACGAGGGCGAGCCGGCCGACGAGCCCGCCGCCGAGGACGACGCCCCGGCCGCCGACGACACCACCGAGGACGGGGGCGCGCAGGCATGAGCCTCGAAGGGATGATCGCGCAGGCCGAGAAGTCCATCGGCCTCGGCGAGCCGAACGCGATACAGACGTGGTACCGGCAGCGCAACGGCGCCGCCTACAACTACAACTTCCCGTGGTGCAACGCCGCGGTGACGTACTGGGCGACGCAGGCCGGGGAGCGCGACGCGGTGCTGCACGGCACCGACTACGCGTACACCGTCGCGCACGCGCAGCGGTTCAAGGACGCCGGCGAGTGGCACGCCATGACGAACGGCATCAAGAACTCGGGGATCCGGCGCGGCGACATCGTGTTCTTCGACTGGGCAGGCTCGTCGTCGATCGGTGCGATCGACCACGTCGGCATCGTCACCGGGGTGTCCGCCGACCACAAGTACGTGTACACGATCGAGGGCAACACGGCGAACGTGTGCGCCCGCCGCACGCGCGTCGTCGCGGACATCGCCGGGTTCGGTCGCCCGAAGTACAAGGCGGCGAGCAGCGGCGGCTCGTCGGCGGCGGGCGGTACCTACACGGTCAAGAAGGGCGACACCCTGTCCGGGATCGCCTCGAAGCACGGCACGACGACGAAGGCGCTCGTGTCGCTGAACGGGATCAACAACCCGGACAAGATCGCCGTGGGGCAGAAGATCAAGCTGCCGTCCGGGGCCGCGACCGTGAAGAAGTCCGTCAGCCTCGCCAAGCTGATCAAGGCGTCGAAGACCGACCCGCCGAAGAAGGGCACGCCGGTCTCATACGCGCCGACCGAGTACGTCGAGAAGGCGCTCGTCGCCGAGGGCCTGCTGTCGTCTGGCTACGCGGACGGACACTTCGGCACGGCCACGAAGAGCGCCTACAGCCTGTGGCAGCAGCGCCGCGGGTACCACGGCACGCAGCCCGGCGGCGACGCCGACGGCACGCCCGGCATGACGACGCTCAAGGCGCTCGGCGCGAAGCACGGGTTCACCGTCGTCGCCTGACCCACACCAGCGCTACACCTCACAGATAGGACAGGCACATGTCCCTGACCACCGGAGCATTCTGGAAGGCCACCGGCGAGCGCGCGGTGCGCACCTTCGCACAGGGCACCCTCGGCGCCGTGAGCGCCGACGGGCTCGGGCTGCTTGACGTCGATTGGGGCGACGCGTTCGGGATCGGCGGACTCGCCGCCGCCCTCGCCGTGCTCACCGCGATCGCGACGAGCGGCGGCACCGAAGGGCCGGGCATCACCGAAACCGTGGCGCGGCCGACCGGCACGACTCTGCCGGGCGGCCCGACCACGCTCGGGTGACACGGGCCGACCGGCCGCGCTTACACCTCATCGCACCATCGGAGGCCGCCCGTGGACGCTGCGCAGCTCGGCGCCGTCGGAACCATCGCCGTCGGGCTCGCGGCTGCAATCGGCGCCCTGATCGGCAAGCGCGGCGAGAACCGTGCGAACCACAGCGGTGCCGTCCTCGGCGGGTACTCATCGCTCGTCGACAACCTGCAGGAGGAGCGGGACAAGGCGCAGACGAAGCTCGTCGAGAACGATCGGCTGCTCGCCGCGGCGTACGCCGAACTCGCCAGTGAGCGCGCCGACAAGGCGGCGCTGCAGACGCGGATCGCAGAACTCACCGCAGAGAACGCGCGACTGCGCGAGCGGATCGTCGAGCTAGGGGGACAGCCCACGTGAAGCGCCACGCACAGCCACCGATCCTCGCGCAGCGATGGCGGTCCCTCGCGGCCGCCGCGGTGCTGCTCGTGCTGGCCGGCGCGATCGTCCTGGTGTGGCTGCGGATCGACACCGAGGCTCGCCGCGCGGACGCGCTCGCCGCCGAGGCGAACAAACGCGGCGATGCCGTGTCGACGCTCGCCGGTGACGTGCGGGTGCTGCGGGCGCAGGTGTCGGCCGAGGGGAAGACGCCGGCGGCGCCGGACCCGGCGCGGGCGGTCGAGGATCTGCCGGACCGTGCCGAGGTACCGGTGCCGATCCCCGGCCCGCCCGGGCCGCGCGGCCCGAAGGGTGAGCCGGGCAAGGACGCCCCGCCGCCATCACCTGGTCCGCCCGGTCCGGCGGGCGAGGACGGCGGCGAGGGTGCGCCGGGCGACCCGGGGGCGACAGTCACCGGCCCGCCCGGGCCGATCGGTCCCCAGGGGCCGCAGGGACCGGCCGGCCCAGCGGGCCCGGCGGGGAAGGACGGCGCCGACGGCAAGGACGGACGCGACGGGCAGACCTGCCCGGACGGGTACAGCCTGCAGGCGCCCGAGTGGGACCCCGATGCGCTCGTCTGCCGCCGCGACGGCGCACCGCCACCTGACACGCCCGCCCCGTCCGCGGGGCCGCTCGCGCTGCCTGCCGAGCGCCGTCGGATCGCGTGAGCGGCTGCGCGCTGTCAGTGGCTTGTGCCATGCTGCCATCACCATCGGGGAAACCCGGCGGTTGCTCCCCGCCGACGCGGGGGTGTTCCTGCTTGGTACTTCGAGTAGTCCCCGCACCTGCGGGGGATGGCCCTCGTTAAGGGCATAGGCACGTTGCTCCCCGCCGATGCGGGGATAGAAGACACCGCCCCTGTCTGGCCACTGGCCGGGCAGGGGCGCTTTCGTGCGTTTGGAGAGACTCGAGCATTAGCGTCACACTGACGACAAACCTCGAGGTTCGGCTACGCGCCGAGCGAGTCGATCAGATGGTCGTCGAGATCAGCGAACCAGTCCTCGCGCCGCCACGGCCGCAACTCCCGGCGAGCCCGCCGCAGCCGGATCGACGCCACCCTGCCGCCCGTCGACGACGCCGCGTCGATGCACCCGTGCAGCAGACCGGCCGCCGACTCCGGTTCGTCGAGCCGGATCCGGGCGAGGGCCTGATCCGTCGACACGATCGCCCGCTGCACCTGCTCGCGCGGCGCCGTCATTGCCGCAGCGGAACCGGCGAAGTAGTCGTGCGCCACAGTCGGATCACCGACGTACAGCGACGTGACGCCCTCGAACCCGCGCAGGTGCGCCACCGAGAACGACGTGCCCGCCGGGTCGCCATCCCGGTCGCTGTCCATGTCGTACCACGCGAGGGCGAGCGCAGCCTGCGCGCTCTTCTGCACACCGCGCCGGGCCGCGATCTCCGCCTGCAGCGCGTGCGCCCGAGCCCGGATCGTCACGCTGCCACCCGCGCGAGCATCCCGCACCGCGGCGTCGACGAGCTGCTGCGCCGCGTCCAGGCCGGGCGTCGAGTACAGGGTGACCAGGGCGTGACTCATGTGGACGACCGACCGCCGCCACGGCGCGCCCACGGCCCCGGCTGCTGTCGTCGCCGCGGCGTACAGGGCACGGGATGCGCCGTCGTCTCGGGTCTCGAACGCGAGCCGGCCGCCGAGCGTGTACGCCTGCGCCGCGACCGTCTGCAGGTCGGGCAGCAGCGCGTCGGGCACCGGTCCGTCGAGGAGTCGGCGGCACGACTCGATCACGGGGGACAGCAGCAGCTGCAGCCGCACGAACGGCAGCGAACCGACCCGCCCGTTCACGTCGACGACGACGGCGCGCAGCGCGTCGACGACACCCTCGTCGAGGCGGCCGGGATCGGTGAGCGCCGCCGACAGGCCGCCCTCGACAGACGGGCCGAGCAGCGCGAGCATCCCGGCGCCGCTGTCGGTCGCCGTGCGCAGCAGCAGTGTCCGCAGCTCGTCGAGACGCCGCTCGCTCTCGCCGAGGTGCGCGAGCGCGTCGAGCAGTTCGGCGACGTCGGACCCGGGGCCGAGGACGATGCGCCCGTGGGGTCCCCGGGCGTACAGGTGGGCGAGCAGGAGTTGATACCGCTCTGCGGGCAGAACGGGTGCCTTGGACTCCCACCGTGCGACGGACCGCTGCACACTCGCGACGCTCGCGTCGAGCGGCTGCCCGAGGTCGGCCGCTGTGCGGATCACGGCTCGGGCGGTGTCCGCGAGGGACCAGCCACGGGCGAGGCGTAACCGCTTGAGTGTGGCGGCTCCGACGAGTCTGTCGTGCGCGCTCATACCGACATGATGCACGCTGGCGTGGTCACACGGGCACGATCAGGCGAGGTTTCCCCTGCGCGGCCGCGTAGTTGATCGTCTGCCAGGTCCCCGAGGCGCCCTCGGCGCCTTCGAGGGGGAACCCGAGCACCATGTCGGCGCGGTCGACCATGTACCGGTTCCGTGCGTGAAACGCGGGCGTTCGCAGCTCGGCGGCGCCCAACTCGACGACTCCGTCGATCCGGTCGCGGCACCGCTCGATCGCCTGCCGGGCTTCGGCAGGCTGCTGCGCGACGGTGCCCGGTACGACGATCGTGATCCGGGAACGGGAGTTCCCGGCGAGCCACAGCAGCGACAGGCTGTCGATGCCGCGGGCGCCGCCGATGTAGAACTGGGTGTCGGGTGTTGCCCACGGGGCGAGGTACTGGCCGAACAGGTCGCCGAACCAGGCAAGTTCCCGGTGTCCGGTCTGCCGCGTGCCGGTGATCGCCGCAGCTAGAGACATGATCAACTCCGTGTCATAGGTTGTCAGATCCCGCAGCCGTACGCGGGGCGGTGCAATCTACCCATGGACGCGATGACCGCATCGGCCATTCTGGCCGACCAACTCACGGCGCGCGGGCTGTCTGTCAAGAAACAGGACGATGGCACGCTTAGCGTGACGAATCCCCTGCATGACCGTGTCGGCGAGCACGTCACCGACAGCGGCGACTGCTACCTCACCGACTACGGATACGAGATCGGACAGCACGGCGACGAGCCGGCCACCGCCGACCGCGTCGCGTTCCTGCTCGGTCTTCCCGCCCGCCGACAGGCGGTGACCAGGTGAAGGCGACGCAGCAGCCCGTCGACATGGCCACCGCTGGGAGAGTCTCCGCGCCGCCGGACATTGCCACGGTGCGCGCTACGGCCCGCCCGCTGCTCGCCGCTGACGTCGAACCGCCGGCGCCCGACGACCTCGCGCAGGTGACCACGACGCTGCGCGACCACATCGCCAGCCTCATCCCTGCCGTGGAAGCCATCACCAGGACGCTGCCCGCCGACGACGTGCCCCGGGCGTGCGCTCTCGCGTGCATCGGGGAGGCACGCATGCGGCTCCGTCTCGGCGACGGCGACACCGACCTGGTGCGCCTGTCCGTCGCCGTCCGTCTGGCCCGCACCGCGAACGCCCTCGCAGACCACCAGCAGACCCTACGGAGGACCCCGTGACGATCACCCCCGAGGCACCCACTCGGCATGCCCCCCAGTTCCTCGAACTGGAAATCACCGGGAAGTGCCAGCTCACCTGCCCGACCCTCTGCTACGCCAAGGCGGGCCCCACCGAGAGCCACGGCAGCATGACCGCCGACGACTGGAAGAACCTCATCACCGAGGCCGCCGCGATCGGCGTCGAAAGGGTCCAGTTCATCGGCGGCGAGCCCACCATGCACCCCCAGTTCGAGGCCCTCGTGCACCGCGCGCTCGGCGTCGGCCTCGACGTGCAGGTCTACAGCAACCTCTATCGGGTGAAGCTGGACCACTGGACGCTGTTCGCTCACCCCCGGGTGTCCCTGGCGACGTCGTACTACAGCGACGTCGCCGAGGAACACGAGCGGGTGACCGGCCGCCGGGGCTCCCATGCCGCGACCCGCGCGAACATCGTCCAGGCCGTACAGCGCGGTATCCCGCTGCAGGTGGGCATCGTCGAGGTGTTCGACGGGCAACGCACCGCGCAGGCCCGCGACGAGCTGCTCGCCCTCGGCGTCCGCACGGTGAACGTCGACCGCGTCCGCTCGGTGGGCCGGGGCGAGGTACACATGCCCAGCACCGCGGATCTGTGCGGCCGGTGCGCGGACGGGCGGGCCGCGGTCATGACCGACGGCACCGTCACCCCGTGCGTGCTGGGACGCTTCCTGAAGACGGGCAACGCGAAGACCGACGGGCTCGCCGCCGTGTTCGGCGGGCAGCAGTGGGCGAACACGGCAGCGAGCATCCCGCGGCGGTCCGCGCCGACGGCGGGCTGCACCCCGGCCGACTCCAACGACTGCGACCCGGCGAGGACCCCGGCGTGCGATCCTGCGTACTACGCCCCGAACCCGACGCCCGCCCTCGGAGAGCCCGCGTGATCTGGGAAACCGCAGCCGCAGACCTCGCCTCCCGGGTGACTCACCGGTCCTCGCGGTGGCGGGGGCCGGTCGCCCGCACCCCCCGGCACGTGTTCGTGCCCACCTGGTGGGAGGCCGACGGGGAGCGCTGGGAGTTGCGCGAGCCGGTGAACGAGTCGCAGTGGTACCCGGCCGCCTACGCCGACCGGTCGCTGATCACCCGCGTCGGGGACCTGCACGCCGACCGGGCGAAGGCGGACGACCACCCGGCGGGCCGGCCGACGTCCTCGGCGACGCTGCCGAGTCTCGTCGTCTCGATGTTCCAGCACGCGCGGATCGACGACGGCGACGAGCTGCTCGACGTCGGCACGGGAAGCGGCTACGGCACGGCGCTCGCCGCCCAGCGTCTCGGCGACGGGGCCGTGACGAGCATCGACGTCGACCCCTACCTCGTCGACGCCGCCCGGGACCGCCTCGCCACCATCGGCCTGCGCCCCACCGTCGAAGCGGTCGACGCGACCGGGCCACTCCCCGCGAAGGCCGGGAAGTTCGACCGGATCGTGTCCACCGTCGCGGTACGCACCGTGCCGCCCGGCTGGCTGGCCGCGCTGTGCACCGGCGGCCGGCTGGTCACCACGATTGCCGGGACGTCGCTGATCCTCACCGCGGAGAAACGGGAGGACGGAGCCGCGGTCGGGCGCGTGGAGTGGGACCGGGCCGGATTCATGCCCGTTCGGCACGGCGCCGACTACCCGGCCGGCGCGTCAGGACTCCTGGCGGTGGCGCACGAGATCGACGGCGAGGACGTGACGACCAGCCCGTATCCGGTCGTCGACGTCGCTAACGCGTGGGACCTCGACTCGATGCTCGGCATCACCGCGCCCGGCGTCGAGCACGCCTACCAGGACGACGGGCGTCGGCGTACCGCTGTCATGGCGCACGCCGACGGCTCATGGGCCCGAGCGGTGTCGATCGGTGGGCAACCGACCGTCGTGCACCAGGGCGGCCCGCGCCGCCTGTGGGACGTCCTCGACGACCTGCGGGCGTACTGGCTGCAGCACGGCGAGCTGCCCGCCCGCGGGGCCCGCGCGCTCATCACCCCGGAGGGCGAGACCCGGCTCGCCCGAGGAGATTGGCGCGCCGTCCTCTGACGGCGTCACCCGTACTGCGGTCCGCCCCCGCGTCCCCCGTCGGGGGCGGGCCGCTCACTCCACCAGGTCTCGCACGGGTACGCCGATCGCGCAGGCGATGCGCCACACGGTCCGCAAGGTGGGGTTTGCTCGGCCAGCCTCGACGTCTTGGTAATGGGCCCGGTTCATCGGCACGGCGAGGAAGACGCGCTCTTGGGTGAGGCCGTGCTGCTCGCGGACGTCGCGGATTCGGCGGCCGATGCGCTGCGCTTCGCGTTCGAATCCGTCATCGGGGGGATCTTGTGGCACCCGGCAACGGTGTGCGGGGCATGATTCCGTGTCAGCCTGGTGCCAGCAGGCTTTTTATGATCATGAAGCGGCGCGCTATACGGTGCGTCACCTAATCGAACAGTTCGTATCAGCATCGTGACGAATATGCCCTCTGCACGTACTGACCGTGATTCAGGGGGATGATGAATTCCGCTCCCCTCTGCACGGGTGCGGTACCGCCGTCACCGATCCCGTGCCCCACACAGGGTGAGGTGACAGCAGCGGCCCCGGTCTCTCGTCTCCGCAAAAAGACGGACCGGGGCCGCAGCGCGTTCGGTGCGCCTATCGCTGCACGTCAGACACGGCGTGCTTTTGAGTGAGTGCCATGCAGCTTCCAGCGCACGCCGAGGTCCATGGTGAGGTTTCGCTTTCTCTGTACGTGAGGACTGTCCGGACCATTGTCGGGGGTGCCCGGCCGTGCGGTTGACCTGCACCCTTCCCCGAAGGGCGTCCTGAGCGTCCGCTTAGGATGGTCCCGGTCCCCGTACGACGACGCCGCGCGTACCACCACGCACCACCCAGGAGCCCACCGTGACCGCCGAAGCGCCCGCC
Organism: Streptomyces sp. NPDC085944; assembly: GCF_040686295.1. Classification (NCBI taxonomy): domain Bacteria; kingdom Bacillati; phylum Actinomycetota; class Actinomycetes; order Kitasatosporales; family Streptomycetaceae; genus Streptomyces; species Streptomyces sp. NPDC085944. The sequence goes on from NZ_JBFBJX010000003.1 coordinate 431,776, forward strand.
GCCCCCGCCCCGTCCGCCCTGCCGTACGGCCGGCTCGTCCCCGTCACCGTCCACTTCGACGACCTGGACGCCCTCGGGCTGCTGCACAACGCCCGCTACCCCGTGCTGGTCGAGCGGGCCTGGACCGAGCTGTGGGCCGGGCGCGGAGTCCGGTTCGAGGGCGACTGGGAAGCGGCCGGCGACGCCTGCAACGCGGTCAGGGAACTGACGATCGGCTACGAGGCGCCGGTCACGCGGCCGGGCGCGTACGCCGTCCACCTGTGGCTGGACCGGCTCGGCACCACCGGGCTGACCTACGGCTTCCGGCTCTGCTCGGCGGACGGCGCCACCACCTACGCCCGCGGCACCCGGGTGCTGGTCCGGCTGGACGCCCGGACGCTGCGTCCGGCGCCGTGGAGCGAGGCGTTCAGGACCGCCGGCCGGGCACTTCTGCGGCCGGCGGACTGATCGTCGGCCGGTTCCGGTCCCCGGCCCGCAGCACCCGCGCGAACACCACGAGGCAGCAGACCAGCAGGGTCACCAGGCCGAAGGACACCACCAGGCTGGTCGCCTGGGCCAGACCGCCGATCGCGCTCGGTGCCACCAGGCCCGAGGTGTACGTGATGGTGGCGACGCCCGCGATGGCCAGGCTGGGGTTGGAGCCGGCCCGGCCGGCCGCGGCGAAGCAGAGCGGGACGACCACGGCGATGCCGAGGCCCATCAGCGCGAAGCCGGTCATCGCCACCGCCGGATGGCCCCCGACCACGACCAGTAGCCCGCCGAGGGCGGCCAGTACCCCGCTCACCCGGACCGTGCGCACCGCGCCGAACCGGTCCACGACCCTGTCGCCGACGAGCCGGCTCAGCGCCATGGTCAAGGTGAAGCCCGTTGTGCACGCCGCCGCCAGGCCGGCCGAGGTCTCCAGTTCGTCCCGCAGGTAGACCGCCGACCAGTCCAGGCTCGCGCCCTCCGCGAACACCGCGCAGAATCCGACCGCGCCGATCAGCACCGCCGACCTCGGCGGGAGCGCGAACCGGGGCGGCGGGTCCTCGTCCTCGGCGGGCTGCAGGTCCAGTACCCACGTGCAGGCGACCAGGCCCGTCGCGGTCAGCACGGCGGCGGCGAGGAGGTGGTGCGTGCGGGCGTCCGTGCCCAGGTGGGCGGCGAGCGTGCCGGCCGCCGATCCGATCAGCGCGCCCGCGCTCCACATGCCGTGCAGCCCGGACATGATCGACCTGTCGAGACGGTTCTCGGTCTCCACGCCGAGCGCGTTCATCGCCACGTCCGACATGCCCGCCGTGGCGCCGTAGACGAACAGGGCGAGGCACAGGGTGACCAGGTTCGGGGCGAGGGAGGGCAGCGCCAGCGCCAGCGTCCACAGCGCCAACAGGATGCGCAGGGCGGCGCGGGCACCGAAGCGGTGGGTGACGCGGCCGGCCAGCGGCATGGCGAGCGAGGCGCCGAGCGCTGGGAAGGCGAGCGCCAGCCCCAACTGGCCCGCGCTCACGTCGGCGTGGTCCTGGATCCACGGCACACGGGTCGCGAAGGAGCCGGTGACGGAGCCGTGCACGGCGAACACGGCCGCCACCGCGTACCGGGCGCGCTTCACCTCGCCTCGCCCGTAGGTCCCTGTGCTCATGGTCCACCCCTCCGTGTCCTCGGTGCGCGGCGGTGCGTGCGACGCGCGGCGTAAACTATCAGGGAGCCTGCCTGATAGATAGTGGATTACCGGCGCGCGCCTCCGCGCCACCGATCTGGAAGGATCCCGGCATGCCCGCATCCCCGAGCACCGCCCGGGCCATCAACGACCGGCTCGCCCTCCGTCTGCTCCAGCAGGAGGGCCCGTTGACGGCAGGCCGGTTGAAGCAACTGACCGGCCTGTCCCGGCCCACCGTCGCCGACCTCGTCGAACGCCTCACCGCCTCCGGACTGATCGAGGTGGCGGGGGAGTCCGGGGAGCAGCGCCGCGGGCCCAACGCCAAGCTGTACGGCATCGTCGCCGAGCGCGCGTACCTCGCCGCCCTCGACGTGCGCACCGAGAGCGTCGCCGTGCTCGTCTCCGACCTGCTCGGCCGGGTCCTCGCCGAGGGCTCCGTGCCCATCGACGACCACTCCGGCACCGGTCCCGCGGTGGAGCAGGCGGTGAGCCTGGTCGAACGCGCGGTCAAGGAGGCCGGCGCCGACCGGCTGCACACCGTCGGCATCGGCGCGCCCGGCCTGATCGACCCCGTCGGCGGCGAACTGCGCGACTCCTCCGGGCTGCCCGAGTGGCACCGCCGGCTGATGGCCGCGCTCCAGGAGAAGTTCCCCGATGCCCGGGTCGGCGTCGAGAACGAGACCAACCTCGCCGCCCTGGCCGAACAGCGCGACGGTGCCGCCCGGGACCGGGACACCTTCGTCCTGCTCTGGCTCGGCCTCGGCATCGGCGCCGCCGTCGTCCTCGACGGCACCCTGCGCCGGGGCGTGTCCGGGGGAGCCGGCGAGATCGGCTTCATGCCGGTGCCGGGCACCGCGGGCCTGCCGTCGGCCACCGACTGCGACGGCGGCTTCCACTCCGTGGCGGGGGCGGCGGCGGTGACCGCCCTGGCGGCGGAGCACGGGCTGACGGCACCGTCCACCGGGCCCGAGCCGTACGCCGCCACCCTGGTCAGGGAGGCGGTACGCCGTTCGGCCTCCGGCGCCGACCCGGCTGCCGGACGGTTCCTCGACGCCCTCGCCGACCGCGTCGTCCTGGGCGCCGCCGCCGTCGTCTCCGTCCTCGACCCCGGCTGCCTGGTCCTCGCCGGCGAGGTCGGCCGGGCCGGCGCCGACGCCCTCGCCGACCGGGTCCGACGCCGCCTCGCCCGGATGTCCCCGCTGGCCACGGAGGTGCGGCCGAGCACTCTTGGCGGCGGCGCGGTCCTGCGCGGCGCCCTGCTGACCGCCCGCGACCGAGCCCAGGACGACCTCTTCGCCCCACCGGAGCGGTAGCCCGCGGCGCTTCGGACGGGGAGCGGTGGTACGCCCGGGGCGTGCCCGTGCTCGTCGGGCAGCATGTAGGGCGGGCGCGGCCCGAAGAAGTGCAGGGCCAGGAAGAAGGGCCCCTGTGTGCTGGTAGCGCGCCGGTGTCCTCAGGGCGCCGGCTGCCGTCCCGCCGGGTCGAGTTCGCAACGCCGTGCCGTCCGCCGCCAACCACACCAGGGCCGCCGGGAGCAGGACGCCGGGCCCAGCAGGACCATGAAGCCCGCGGCGCTCGCCGCCGACAGGGGCTCCAGGTGCGAGGCGTGGAACAGGAGGCGGGCGAGGGAGGAGACCAGGTAGGCCGTCAGCGCCGTGAGCACCAGGCGGCGTTCCATCGTCGCCACCGCCGCGCACAGCACCACGGCGAGCGCGAGCGACGCGCCGCCGGAGTCCCGGAGCAGGTGCCCGTTGTAGGGCGGCAGGTGCGACACCCGGGGCCACGTCCAGACAGCTCGGGCAGCAGCAGGACCCACAGCCCCGGCAGCACCTGGCCGCCCGCGAGCGCTCCGAGCCCCGCCCCCAGCCACGCCCGTCCGCTCATCCGCACCGCCCGCCCATGCCCGGCAGGGTGCGTTGGGGGGACCCGGCGGCGGGCAAGGGCCTTCGTCACCGCCGCCGGGTCCGTTCGGGTGGGGGGTCAGCAGGCGCCGAGGTCCTGCCAGACACCCCATTCACCGGTGGTTCCGGGCTCCTCGCCCTTCGTCCACCACTTGGACTTCCACGTGTGCCCCTGGTGGGACACCGTGGTGCCACCGCCGTACGACGCCGCCGCGTCCCAGGCCGGGGCCGCGCACTGCCCGGTGCCGTCCGTCGGGCTCGGGCCGGGGGTCGGGGACCGGGTGTCCGTCGGCGTGGGCGCCGGCGTCTGCGTGCCCGGGTCCACCACCGTCGTGCCCCGGGCGAGGTCGCCGGCCAGGGCGTAGGTCCTGCCGTCGATCGTCACCGTCCAGTTCGACGGGGTCGACACGGGCAGGTAGTAGTTGAACGCCAGGTCGACGGTCGCGCCCGGCGCCAGCGACTGCCACGCCGGCAGCTTCATCGACACCCGGTGGAAGTCACCCCTCAGACCGCCCGCGTTGCCGCCCGTGTGGTCGCTGCTGATGACCTTGGTCCCGAAACCGGACTGGTCGGAGGCGTTTCCCGGGGCCGAGGTCCCGTAGTCGAACTGGAACTCCGTGCCGCCCGGCAGCGCGGTCTTCGTGCGGTTCGTGATCCGCAGCTTGGGCGTGATCGGGTAGTTGGAGTCGCCCAGCTTGAAGTCCGTGAACTCCACGTCCACGTCCACGGCCTCGGTCGGCAGGTCCGCGTTCGACTTCTTCGCGCCGTAGGGCGCCGCCGACTTGAACGTGTCGTACATCAGCGAGGTGAGGGTGTCGCCCATCTCGTACTGGCCCTTGGCGGCGTTCCAGCCGTAGTCGCCGGCCAGCTCCCAGATCATCGCGCCGCCGATGCCGCGGTCCACCACGTAGTCGGCCTTGGCCCCGACCGACTGCTCGTCCTCGGTGGACAGGAAGACCTTCTTCTCGGCGTTCCACAGCCAGGGCGCGACCAGCGTCGCGTCGTACTTGCGGGCGTAGGTGCCCGTCAGCTTCGTGTCCGCCGGGAAGCCGTAGTCGGTGACGTAGTCGCCGACGATGCCCTTCTCCAGGTTCTTGGCGTGCCACATCGGGTTCGAGCCCGCCGGGGACTCCTTGCCGTCGGTGTCGAGGTCGTGCCAGAGGTTGTCGATGCCGACGGCGCCGTCCCCGCACTTGGTCAGGCCGGAGCCCGCCGGGCAGGTGGACGCGGGGGCCTTGCCCCACAGGCCGTCGGTGCCGCCCTGGACGTTCTTGTGACCGCGGGTGTAGTACGGCAGGCCGATGTTGACGCGCCCGGCCGGCATCGAGCCCCGGAAGTAGTGGTAGGCCCAGTCGGTGTTGAGATAGCCGATGCCCCCGTACTGGGCGCTGCCGTAGACGCCCGCGGCGGCCAGCTCGGCGTCCTTGCCGTCGTCGAAGAGCGAGGCGTTCGGGCCGACGTACTCGTTCCAGGCGCCGTGCAGGTCGTAGGACATGATGTTGACGTAGTCCAGGTACTTCTGGACCTGGAAGGTCTCCATGCCGCGCAGCAGGTATCCCGAGGACGGGGCGGCGACGGAGAGCAGATAGTGCCGGCCGTCCGCGGCGCCCGCGCGGTCGAGCTTCTCGCGCAGCGTCTTCATCAGTGCCGCGTATCCCTTGACCAGCCCGGCCCGGCGGCCGTTCGCGAAGGACCAGTCGAGCGGGTTGCCCGCGTCCTTCATCGTCGTCGGGTACTCGTAGTCGACGTCGACGCCGTTGAAGCCGTACTTCCGGACGAAGTCGACCGCCGAGTCCGCGAAGGTGTCGATTCCGGCCTGGTTGACCGAGCCGTCGGCCTTGGTGGCCATCGAGTAGAAGCCGCCCGAGTCGACGCGCGAGCCGTCGTCGGCGAAGTAGCCGCCCGTCTCGGCCCAGCCGCCCACCGAGATCATCGTCTTGACGTCCGGGTGCTGCTTCTTGAACTTGTTGAGCAGGTTGAAGTGGCCCTTGTAGGGCAGGTCCGGGTCCATCTCGGCGCCCGCGACCCCGGGCCAGGTCATGCCGGTCGCCGCGTTCTTCTCGCCGTCCGAGCCGACGGACAGCCTGTTGCCGCCGTCGACGTGGGCGAAGGCGTAGTTGATGTGGGTGATCTTGTCCCACGGGATGTCCGAGGCGAGGTAGGCCGGCTTGCCGTCCTTGCCCGTGCGCCAGCCGGTGAAGTACCCGATCACCCGGCGCGGGTGGTCGGCGCCCATCTTCTCCCGGCCCGCGGAGTCGTAGACCGAGCAGTAGGGGACGTCGACACCGGGCGTTTCGTACAGGCCGTCGGGGCGGCAGGACTCCTGGCCGGCGGCCTGGGAGGCGGTCGCCGGGAGGCCGGCGAGCAGCAGGCCGGCGACGGAGGCCGCCGCCGCGAACAGGGCCGGCCCGGCTCTGTGGCGGGATCTGGAGCGTGACGGGGAAGGCACAGTCGGTTCCTCTCCACGGAAGTTGCGCAGACAGTAGAGAGGACTAGACCAGTGAGTCAATAGGTATGGACCAATCTCAAGGTGACGGCACGCCCGCCCAGTTGGCACCCTCCGGATCCGGCGATGACCGCCCTGTGAGCCACCCCACACGCTCTGTCCGCATGAAGGAGGATCAGGCGTGGCACACTGGCCCTGTACCAGAAGCAGCGCACTCCGGGGTCGGTGAAAGTCCGAACCGGCGGTTACAGTCCGCGACCCGGTCGCCTCCAGCGACCGGTTGACCAGGTGAAATTCCTGGACCGACGGTTAAAGTCCGGATGGGAGGCAGTGCGCGGCGGGCGAGCACACGTGCGCGCCGCCGATCTCTGGGGCACGTCCGTCAGGGCGGGCCCCGTCCGGCGTCGTCGCTCCCGGTGTTCCCGCCCGTCCCTTCTGTCGTTCGTCGACAGCCCCGGAGTCCGTGCCCGAAGAGGCAGGAGGACCCGGGAAGTGTTCACCGGAATCGTCGAAGAGCTGGGCGAGATCACCGCCGTCGAGACCCTCGACGACGCCTGTCGCTTCCGCCTGCGCGGCCCCGCGGTCACCGAAGGAGCCCGCCACGGCGACTCCATCGCCGTCAACGGCGTCTGCCTCACGGTCGTCGACCACGAGGGCGACGAGTTCACCGCCGACGTGATGGCCGAGACCCTGAACCGCTCCAGCCTCGGCGTCCTCGCCGTCGGTTCCCGCGTCAACCTGGAGCGCCCCACCGCCGTCGGCGCCCGGCTCGGCGGTCACATCGTGCAGGGCCACGTCGACGGCACCGGCGAGATCCTTGAGCGCAAGCCCTCCGAGCACTGGGAGATCGTGAAGATCTCGCTGCCCGCCGACCTCGCCCGCTACGTCGTGGAGAAGGGCTCCATCACCGTCGACGGCATCAGCCTCACCGTCGTCGACGCCGGGCCCGACTTCTTCACCGTCAGCCTCATCCCCACCACCCTCGCCCTGACCACGCTCGGAATCAAGCAGCCCGGCGACCCGGTCAACCTCGAGGTCGACGTCATCGCCAAGTACGTCGAGCGGCTGCTCGGCACGCAGGGGGGCACCCGGTGAACTGGCTCAACTCCGAGGCGTTCACGCTCTTCGACCAGCACATCAAGTGGTCGGACATGATCGGCAACGTGATCGGTCTGCTCGGCCTCGCCCTCGGCTGGCGGCGCTCGATCTGGACCTGGCCCGTGCAGTTCGTCTCCGGGCTCGTCCTCTTCGCGGCCTTCGCCACCGCCCACCTCTCCGGCAGCGCCGGCAAGCAGATCGTCGTCATGGTCGTCGCCGCCTGGGGCTTCCGGCAGTGGAACCGCGGCCGGCAGCAGACGCAGGACGGGTCCGTCGCCGTACGGTTCGCCACCTGGCGCGAACGCGGCGCCCTGGTCGCCGCGGCCGCCGTCGGCACCCTCGCGGTGGGCGCCCTGTTCACCGCCTACCCCACCCTGTCCTGGGACCCCTGGCCGGACGCGTACATCTTCGTCGGCACCGTCGTCGCCATGTACGCCCAGGCGCGCGGCATGGTCGAGTTCTGGTTCGCCTGGCTGCTGGTCGACCTCGTCGGCGTCCCGCTGAACTTCGCCAACGGCTTCGCCTTCTCCGGCTTCGTCTACGTCCTCTACGGCGCGCTCGTCCTGTGGGGCCTGCGCGACTGGTGGCTGCGCTCGCGCAACGCGGCCCGCCCCCTTCCGGAAGGAGCGCCCGCATGACCACGGCACCCATCCTCTACAGCCCCGACGGCATCGACGACCTCGCCCTCGATCCGGTCGAGCGGGCCGTCGCCGACATCGCGGCCGGCCGCCCCGTCGTGGTCGTCGACGACGAGAACCGCGAGAACGAGGGCGATCTCGTCATCGCGGCCGAGAAGGCGACCGAGGAGATCGTCGCCTTCATGATGAGCGAGTGCCGCGGCCTGATCTGCGCCCCCATGGAGGGCGAGGAACTGGGCCGCCTCCGGCTCCCGCAAATGGTCGACGACAACACCGAGTCGATGAAGACCGCCTTCACCGTCTCCGTGGACGCCACCGCGGCCCACGGCGTCAGCACCGGCATCTCCGCCGCCGACCGCGCCACCACCCTCCGGCTCCTGGCGGGCGGCACCGCCGAGCCCGGCGACCTGGTCCGCCCCGGACACGTCTTCCCGCTGCGCGCCCGGCCCGGCGGCGTCCTCGTCCGAGGCGGCCACACCGAGGCCGCCGTCGACCTCGCCCGCCTCGCGGGTCTGCGCCCGGCCGGCGCCATCGTCGAGATCGCCGGCGAGGACGGGCGCATGCTGCGGCTGCCCGAGCTGATCCCGTTCGCCCGCAAGCACGGCCTGGCGATCATCTCCATCGAGGACCTGATCGCCTACCGGCGCAGCGAGGAGCCCACCGTCCGCCGCGAGGCCGAGGTCCGGCTGCCCACGAAGCACGGCGAGTTCACGGCGTACGGCTATCGCTCCACCGTCGACGGCGTCGAGCACATCGCCCTCGTGCACGGCGAGATCGGCGACGGGAGGGACGTCCTGGTCCGCGTCCACTCCGAGTGCCTCACCGGCGACGTCTTCGGCTCCCAGCGCTGCGACTGCGGCCCCCAGCTCGACGCCTCCCTGGACCGCATCCAGACCGAGGGCCGGGGAGTGGTCGTCTACCTGCGCGGCCACGAGGGACGCGGCATCGGCCTGATGTCCAAGCTGCGCGCCTACGAACTCCAGGAGCGCGGCCGCGACACCCTCGACGCCAACCTGGAACTCGGCCTGCCCGCCGACGCCCGCGACTACGGCGCCGGGGCCCAGATCCTCGCCGACCTCGGCGTGCGCGCCGTCCGCCTCATGACCAACAACCCGGACAAGAGCGACGCCCTCGAACGGCACGGCGTCACGGTCACCGGCCGCGAACCGATGCCCGTCCAGGCCGGCGAACACAACCTCCGCTACCTGCGCACCAAGCGGGACCGGATGGGGCACGACCTGCCCTGGCTGGACACGACCGCCGTGTCCACCTGCGGCAACCAGTAAGCAAGCGAGACGAGGAGACACGTGAGCGGCAAGGGTGCACCGGAACTGTCCGTACGCAACGTCGGGGACCTCAGGGTCGCCGTGATCGCGTCGCAGTGGCACGACAAGGTGATGGACGGACTGGTGGACGGCGCCCTGCGCGCCCTGCGCGAACTGGGGATCGACGAACCCACCCTGCTCAGGGTCCCCGGCAGCTTCGAGCTTCCGGTGGTCGCCAAGGTCCTCGCGGGCCGCGGCTACGACGCGATCGTCGCCCTCGGCGTCGTCATCCGCGGCGGCACCCCCCATTTCGACTACGTCTGCCAGGGCGTGACCCAGGGCCTGGTCCAGGTCTCCGTCGAGACCGGCGTCCCCGTCGGCTTCGGCGTCCTCACCTGCGACACCGAGGAGCAGGCCCTGGACCGGGCCGGCATCGAGGGCTCCAGCGAGGACAAGGGCCACGAGGCGGTGACCGCGGCCGTCGCCACGGCGGCCACGCTCCGCTCAGTATCCGAACCGTGGCGCTAGGTCCGTCGGGGCACGCGTAAAGTGGGGGCCATCATGTCCAAGAAGACGTTCGAGGAGCTGTTCACCGAGCTCCAGCACAAGGCAGCCCACGGCGACCCCGCCACCTCCCGCACCGCCGAACTGGTCGACAAGGGCGTCCACGCCATCGGCAAGAAGGTCGTCGAGGAGGCCGCGGAGGTCTGGATGGCCGCCGAGCACGAGGGCAAGGACGCCGCCGCCGAGGAGATCTCCCAGCTGCTGTACCACGTCCAGGTCATGATGGTCGCCCGCGGCATCTCCCTGGACGACGTCTACGCCCACCTGTAAGCCCCCAGCACGCCCTCTCACCCCCCTTCACGCAAAGGAAGCCGACCTCATGCTGCGCATCGCCGTCCCCAACAAGGGTTCCCTGTCAGGCCCCGCGGGGGAGATGCTGCATGAGGCCGGCTACCAGCAGCGCCGCGAGTCCAAGGAACTGCGGATCGTCGACCCGACCAACGAGGTCGAGTTCTTCTACCTCCGCCCCCGCGACATCGCGATCTACGTCTCCTCCGGCAAGCTCGACATCGGCATCACCGGCCGCGACCTGCTGGTCGACTCCGGCGCCCACGCCGAGGAGATCCTCCCGCTCGGCTTCGCCCGCTCCACCTTCCGCTTCGCCGGCAAGCCCGGCACGGCGAACGGCATCGACGACCTCAAGGGCCGCACCGTCGCCACCTCCTACGAGGGCATCGTCGCCGCCCACCTGGCCGACCGGGGCATCGACGCCTCCGTCGTCCACCTGGACGGCGCCGTCGAGACCGCCATCGAGCTGGGCGTCGCCGAGGTCATCGCGGACGTCGTCGAGACCGGTACCTCCCTGCGCAACGCGGGCCTGGAGGTCTTCGGCGAGCCCATCATGAAGTCCGAGGCCATCGTCATCCGCCGCTCGGGCGCCGAGCCCGACGCGACCACCGAGCCCAAGGTCCAGCAGTTCCTGCGCCGCCTCCAGGGCGTCCTGGTGGCCCGGACGTACGTGATGATGGACTACGACTGCCGGGTGGAGCAGTTGGAGAAGGCCGTCGCCCTCACCCCCGGCCTGGAGTCGCCGACCGTGTCCCCGCTGCACAACGAGGGCTGGGTCGCCGTCCGCGCGATGGTCCCCGCCAAGGAGGCCCAGCGGATCATGGACGACCTCTACGAGATCGGTGCCCGGGCCATCCTGACCACGGCCATTCACGCCTGCCGGCTCTGACCCCCTCCCCGTCGCGAGCACGACCCGGAGCCACACCATGCCCGACACCCCGCCGGACCACCTGCCGGCCCTGCCCGTCACCTTCCGCCCGGGACGCACCCGGGCCGTCCTGATCGTCCTCGCGGTCGTCACCTTCGTGACCGTCACGACGCTCGGGCTGCTGCTCGGCGGTCTCGGCCCCGGCGAGCGACTCAGCTTCGTACTGACCGCCCTGCTCCTGGCGGGCGTGCTGCTCCTGCTGGCCCGGCCCCGCGTCGTCGCCGACGAGACGGGCGTCACCGTGGTGAACCTGACCGCCAGGCGGGACCTCGCCTGGCCCGAGATCCTCCGGGTCAACCTCCGCCAGGGCGACCCCTGGGTCTTCCTCGACCTCAGCGACGGCACCAGCCTGCCCGCGCTCGGCATCCAGCCGGGCATCGCCAGGCAGCGCGCCCTCGCCGACGCACGCGCCCTGCGCGACCTCGTGGAGGCCCGTTCCGGTGCCCTTCCCGAGGCCCCGCGTGACTGACGCGGCGCCGCCGCCCCTGCCACGGGCACCCTTTTCGTGATTAATCTGGGAACCAGGACGCGGGCGTCGCGTCCTCGCCCCCGTCGCTCCGCCCGGTGCGCGGGGTTCCTGCTACCCGAGGAGTGACTCCCTCCGGCGATGGACGGACCGTCCTGCAGTACCTGCGCCGCCCCCTGCTGTGACACCCCACAGGCGGCGGCCTCATGACCACCCCACTGCTGCTCCTGGCAGCCGCGTTCCTGCTGATCCTCGCCAACGGCTTCTTCGTCGCGGCCGAGTTCGGCCTGGTGACCGTCGAACGCCCCGACGCCGAACAGGCCGCCGCGGCCGGCGACCGGCGCGCCCACCGGGTCGTCGAGTCCCTGAAGGAGCTGTCCTTCCAGCTCTCCGGCACCCAGCTCGGGATCACCATCACCTCCCTCGTCGTCGGCATGCTCGCCGAACCGGCGCTCGCCCAACTGCTCGACGGCCCCTTCACGGCGATCGGCGTCCCCGACGGTGCCGTGTCCGGTGTGTCGGTCGTCGTCGGCATGCTGCTGGCCTCGGCGGTCCAGATGGTGATCGGCGAGCTGGTGCCCAAGAACTGGGCGGTGTCCAAGCCGCTGCAGGTCGCGCGCTTCGTCGCCGGGCCCCAGCACGCCTTCGCCCGGCTCTTCCACCCGGTGATCTCCGCGCTCAACACCGTGGCCAACCGCCTGGTCCGCACTCTGGGCATCGAACCCGCCGAGGAACTGGCCTCCGCCCGCACCCCCGGCGAACTGGTCTCCCTGGCCCGGCACTCGGCCCGGGCCGGCGCCCTGGAACAGGACACCGCCGACCTCTTCGTACGGACCCTCTCCCTCGGCGAACTGACCGCCCAGCACGTCATGACCCCGCGCGTGAAGGTCAGCGCCCTGCACGCCTCGGCCACCGCCGAGGACGTCGTCAACCTGACCCGCGCCACCGGTCTGTCCCGCTTCCCGGTCTACCGGGAGAAGATCGACGAGATCGTCGGCATGGTCCACCTCAAGGACGCCCTCGCCGTCCCCGTGCACGACCGGCTGCGCACTCCGGCCGGCCGGATCGCCCGCCCGGCGCTGCTGGTCCCCGAGACCCTGCCCGTGCGGCCGCTGCTCACCCGGCTGCGCAGCGAGCAGCCCATCGCGGTCGTCGTCGACGAGTACGGCGGCACCGCCGGCGTCGTCACCCTGGAGGACATCGTCGAGGAGATCGTCGGCGAGGTCCGCGACGAGCACGACGGCCTCGACGCGCCCGAACTGGCCCCCGCCCCGCCCGAGGACGGCCGGCCCGCCTGGGACGTCGACGGCAGCTGCCGCGTGGACGCCCTGCGCCGCGTCGGCCTTCAGGCGCCCGAGGGACCCTACGAGACGGTGGCCGGACTCGTCGCCGACCTGCTCGGCCGCATCCCCGCCGTCGGCGACCGCGCCGAGCTGCCCGGCTGGCGGCTCTCCGTCCGCCAGGTCGGCCACTACCGCGCCGAGCGGATACGACTGGTGCGCACCGCGCCGGTCTCCGTGCTGGAGGCCGCCCGATGAGCATCCTGCAACTCCTCTTCGCCGCCCTGCTCGTGCTCGCCAACGGCTTCTTCGTCGGCGCCGAGTTCGCGCTCGTCTCCGTGCGCCGCAGCCAGATCGAACCGCTCGGCACCGCCCGCGCCCGGCAGGTGCTGTACGGCCTGGAACGGCTGCCCCAGATGATGGCCGCCGCCCAGTTCGGCATCACCGTCTGCTCACTGACCCTCGGCGCCGTCGCCGAGCCGACCGTCGCCCACCTGCTGGAGCCGGTCTTCGAGTGGATCCGCCTGCCGCACGGCATGATCCACCCCCTCGGCTACATCATCGCGCTGGCCGCCGTGGTCTTCTGCCACCTGGTCATCGGCGAGATGGTCCCGAAGAACCTCGCCATGGCCGCTCCCGAGAAGGCCGCGCTGTGGCTCAGCCCCGGCCTCGTCGCCTTCGCCCGCCTGTGCAGGCCCATCACCGTGGCGCTCGGCGCCTGCGCGCAGGGCATCCTGCGGCTCTTCCAGGTCGAGCCCAAGGACGAGGTCGAGGCCGTGTTCACCAGCGAGCAGCTCAATCGCCTGGTGGAGGACGCCGGCCAGGCGGGCCTCCTCGACCCGGAGGAACAGGAACGCCTGGAAGACGCCCTGGAACTGGGCTCCCGCCCGGTGACCGACGTGCTCCTCCCGCGGGAGTCCCTGGTGACGGTCAGCCCCTCGGTCACGCCGGGGGAGATCGTCGGGCTCACCGCCCGCACCGGGTACTCGCGCTTCCCGATCGCGGCGGAACAGGGCGCCTTCATGGGCTACCTGCACGTCAAGGACGTCCTCGACCTGGAGGAGTCCGACCGCGCCGTCCCCCAGCACCTGTGGCGCCCGATGACCGTCCTCCGCCCCGAACTCCCCCTGGACGACGCCCTCACGGTCATGCGCCGAGCAGCCACCCACCTGGCCCAGGTCACGGACGCGTCGGGCAGGGTCCTGGGCCTGGTCGCCCTGGAAGACGTACTGGAACTCCTCGTCGGCGAGGTGAAGGACCCGGCCCACAGAGAGGTGACCCTGGCAACGTAACGCCCCCGTCCGCCGCTGCGGGCAGTCGTGCCTCTCCCAGTGCCTGAACGGCCCGGGAGGTACCCCCAGGGCGACACGGGTGGGCGCAGCGGCACCCCGTCAGCGCGGGTAAGCGCCCCCCCGCGACGCCCACCCTTCACACCGCCGGAGGAGCCCCCGGCCCCCGCCCCGACAGCACCTCCCCATACGCCTGCATCAGATCCGGCAGCCGCAACGTCGCCAGATCGTCCCGGCTCAACACCCCCGGATACACGGACAACCGCAGATCCCGGTAGGCACAGCTCTTCTCGTACAGCGTCCGCAGAAACCGCCCGTTCCCCAACTCGTCGATCCACCCCTGGTCCACCACGTGCCCGGCGATGGACCGCAGCTCGTCCAGCGCCTCCTCGTCCCACACGTCCCCGTTCTCCGCCGCGAGCACCTCACCGATCGAGGTCAGTTCCAGCGGCCGGTACGACGGGAAGTCCACCCGCGTCGTGAAGCGCGACGACAGCCCGGGATTGGCGCCCAGCAGCCGGTCCATGCCCTCCGGATAGCCGGCCAGGATCACCACCAGGTGGTCCCGGTTGTCCTCGGCCCGCTTCAGCAGCACCTGCAGCGCCTCGTCGCCGTACGCGTCACCCTTGCCGTAACCGGAGTTGGACAGGGAGTACGCCTCGTCCACGAAGAGGACACCGCCGAGCGCCGAGTCGATCAGCTCGTTGGCCTTCACCGCGGTCTGGCCCAGATACTCGCCCACCAGGTCGGCCCGCTGCGCCTCCACGAGGTGGTCGCCGCCGAGCAGACCGAGGGCGTAGAAGACGCGGCCCAGGATGCGGGCCACGGTGGTCTTCCCGGTGCCGGAGGGGCCGGAGAAGACGAAGTGACGTTTGGGCGGCTGCACGGGCAGGCCCTGCCCGGCCCGCAGCCGCGCCATGTTCAACTGCGCGGACAACGCCTTGACCTGCCGCTTCACCGGTTCGAGGCCCACCATCCGCTCCAGCTCCGCGAGCGCCTCCTCCAGCAACGCGGGATCGGTGGGCCCGGTGGGCAGGGACGGATCCGGCCCGCCCGCCTTCTCGCGCACCGACGCTCCGCCCAGCGGGGGCAGCGGGGCGGACAGCGGGGGCTCGGGGGCGGAGAGCTTGACGCCGCGCTCCTCGGTGCCGAAGAGGGGGTCGAGTCCGTCCAGGCCGTCCGTCCCCGCACCGGTCTGCGCGAGCCCTGCCAGGTCGGTCGGGTCGTCGTAGCCGTCGCCCTCGGCGATCGCGGCCAGCCTGGCCGAGGTGTCCATGAAGGCGGGGTCGACGCGGTGCACCGCCCGGTACAGCGGAAGCGCGGCGGCGCTGCGCCCGGTGCCCTCATGGGCCCGCGCCAGCCAGTACCGCAACTCCTTGCGCTGCGGCTGCTCGCTGCGGCACCGCATCAGGGCCGCCGAAAGGAGCGGCTCCGCCTGCCCGAACATCTCCAGGCGGACCCGGGCCATGCCACTGAACAGGCCGGCCTCGATGCCCAGTAACGGGTCGCCGAGCAGCGGGTCGGTGTGCCGGACAAGCTGTTCCCAGTCCTTGACCAGATAGGCGCGGCAGGCGTGCAGGAACCGGACCTGGGGGTCGGAGTCCACCGGCGGCAGCCCGGCCAGCGCCCGGTCCAGTTCCGGCACGTGCCGGCCGTCCAGCCAGTGCGAGGCGTGCGCCAGCAGCAGGTCGCGCGGGTTCTCCAGCACCGGCTGCACCCACCAGCCCAGCCAGTACCAGGAGTTGAGCGTCCGTCGATGGCGGGCCCGCTGCTCGCCGAAGCGGTCGCGGTTGCGGAACATTCGCAGGAGCGCGTTCGTGGTGTCGACGCGCAGCGCGTGCAGTCCCAGCCAGCCGT
Organism: Streptomyces sp. NPDC085944; assembly: GCF_040686295.1. Lineage (NCBI taxonomy): Bacteria > Bacillati > Actinomycetota > Actinomycetes > Kitasatosporales > Streptomycetaceae > Streptomyces > Streptomyces sp. NPDC085944. The sequence continues at coordinate 447,432 of NZ_JBFBJX010000003.1, forward strand.
CGGCCATCGTGGGATCGATCCGCACCGCCGCCCGGAACTCCTCCTCCGCCTGCGGGTAGGCCCCCATGGTGTAGGCGTCCACGCCGCGCAGCCAGGCGAGTTCGGCCGGGGCCGGTGGGCCCTGCGTGCCGAAGTCCATCACGTCCCCCACCTACCGTGCCCCCGTCGGTAAGCCGCCGAGCCGTCGCCCGTCGGCCGCCTCGGTCAACGGATCTGCCGTGGACCGGAGTTGCAGGTGCGTGCGGCAATCTCCGGTAGCTCGCACCGAGGGCATCGTACCCGCGGCGGTCTTTCCTCCGAAGGGTGCGGGAGAGGCCGTTCCATGAGGTCGGAGCGGTGGGGGCGTACGGCCCTGTGGTCACCGAGGGTGAGTGATCGGCGTCGTGGAGCAGCCGGAAAACGTACTCAGGGCAGAACGAAGCCCCCGATCACGGGGGAACAACCGGGGGCTTCGCGTCTGTCGGCGGCTTCGATCTGCCGCACATTCAGAACGTAAGACCTGTACGGCCCCCGGGTCAAGCGAAGTTGGGGCACGTCGGCGGGTTGCGGGAGCGTGATCTTCACGCGTTCAACACATCGCGGACGGTCCGTCACTCTGAGTGAGGAAGTGGGCTCCAGTGGCGGTTCCCGCAGGCCCCGGCAGTACCTCGTACCCCTGTTCGCGCTGTCGCACCAGAAGGTGCGCGAAGGGGCGTGAGGGGTCCTCGGCGAAGTGCCGGCGCTCGGCCGGGATCCACCCGTCCCAGAACGTCCGCTGTTCCGCTCCGTCGCGCGCCCGTCCGCGCGCCCACGCCTGCTCGCGGGGTACGTCCATCCAGAGCAGCGCGGCCAGGTGCGGTCGCAGTGCCGACCGGCCCGCGCCGACTCCCTCGACGAGGATCACCGGAGCGGGGGGCAGGGCGCGTGGCGCTCCGAAACACCGGGCCCGCCAGTCGTACGGCGTGCAGTGCGCCGTCTCGCCGTGCCGCAGGGGCTCGATCACCTGGCGGAGCAGTCGTCCGGTCCAGTCGAAGAGCTCGTCGTGACTGGCGATGTCGTCGAGGTGCAGCACCGGCGCACCGTCCAGCCCGGCCGCCAGCCGTCCGGCGAACGTGGACTTCCCGGACCCGGCGTGTCCGTCGACGCCGATCAGGCGCACGGGCCCGCAGGAAGGGGGAAGCCGGCGGAGCCGGGCTGCTAGGTCGAGGATGGCGGATCCCGTGGGCAGAAGGGCGGACGCGGTCACCCGCACTCTAACCACCCGCGTCCCCCCGGCCCCCGCGCCCGGGCGCCCGCACCCTCCTGCCTCCGCCACTGGTCGACACCAATATTGGTGGCGTGGCGTGCGTGGAAGTGCTGGCAGGACCGGGCGCCTGCGGCCATAGTTGGCGCACGAACGTGCAACGACGGACCCGCCCGACCCGGACACCTGGGGGTCTCCCGCCCATGAGCAGAGTCGAACAGCCGTCCCGCAGAACCCTCCTGGCCGCGGCCGTCGCGGCGGCCGCCGCGACGGGCGGCGCGATCCCGGCCACCGCCCAGGCCGCGCCGGCCGCGGGCACCGGCGGCGCCGCCGGGGGCCCCGGCCGGGCCGCCCTCCGGCGACCGGTCGACTACCACGCCTGGACCACGTTCCGGGACTGGCGGCACGGGGCCGCTCAAGGGATCCGTCCCGTCGCGGGCGCCCGCCCCGGGGTCGTGATCGGCGCCCCGGTCGGCACCGCCGACTACACCGACCCGCACACCGGCACCACGGCCGCCTGGGAGTACGCGACCTGGACCTCGCCCGTCCACCGGCTCGCGGTGCCCTCCACGGAGGTCATCGCCTCCTGGAACGCGCACACGCCGAGCGGCACCTGGATCCAGGTCGAGTTGAAGGGCGCCTACTCCGACGGCACGGACACGCCCTGGTACGTGATGGGCCGCTGGACCGCCGGCGACGGCGAGCAGGACATCAGGCGTACCTCGGTCGACGACCAGAGCGACGGCAGAAGCAGCATCTGGACCGACACCTTCTCGATCGACGACGCCTCCACCGGCCTGCGTCTGACCTCCTACCGGCTCCGGCTCACCCTCCACCGCCGTCCCGGCACGCACAGCACGCCCACCGTCTGGCGGCTCGGCGCGATGGGCTCCGACATCCCCGACCGCTTCACCGTCCCGGCCTCGACCCCGCGCCACGCCGGGGAACTGCGCGTCCCGCGCTACTCGCAGGAGATCCACAAGGGCCAGTACCCCGAGTACGACAACGGCGGCGAGGCCTGGTGCAGCCCCACCTCCTCGCAGATGATCATCGAGTACTGGGGCGGCCGTCTCACCGAGGAACAGCTCGCCTGGGTCGACCCCTCCTACGCCGACCCGCAGATCTGCCACGCCGCCCGGTACACGTACGACAACCAGTACGAGGGCTGCGGCAACTGGCCCTTCAACGCCGCCTACGCCGCCACGTTCAAGGGCCTCCAGGGTGTGGTCACCCGCCTCGGCTCCCTCACCGACCTGGAGACGCTGATCGCGGCCGGTATCCCGGTCATCACGTCGCAGTCGTTCCGGGAGGAGGAGCTGACCGGGTCGGGCTACGGCACCTCGGGCCACCTGATGACCGTGATCGGCTTCACCGCCGACGGCGACGTGATCGCCAACGACCCGGCCTCGGACGACAACGACGCCGTGCGCCGCGTCTACAAGCGGCGCGAGTGGGAGAACATCTGGCTCAGGACCAAGCGGTACAACGCCGGCGGCAAGGTCGCCTCCGGCACCGGTGGCGTCTGCTACCTCTACTTCCCCGCCCACCCCGGCCCGCGTCAGCGCAAGGCCCTCGCGGCGGTGGGCGTGCGCTGACCGGCCCCGCTGTGACCAAGCTCTCGGGCGCGAAAGCCGCTCACGGTGGCACGGTGGACACCGTGAGCGGGGGACTCCGCCCCAGCCGAAGACCGAGATCAGCGAGACGCCATGACCGCACACATCGCAGCCGCCACCCGTGTCCGTACCGGCGGCCCCAAGGAAGACGGCCCGAAGATCCTGGAACACGTCCTGGGCTGGACCCTCGTCGTGGTGGTCGCGATGCTCGTGGTTCAGCTGGGCCTCCTGTGATCTGACCGGCGGCCCGTCCGTGACGTGACCCGGGTGCGGCCTGCCCCACGACCCGACCTGCCATACTGCGGATGTCCCGCCGCCCGTAGGAGACCAGGGTCGAAATTGAATATCAGTCAACAACGTGCCGACGCCCGTCCCCGGGCGCGCGGCACCGAGCGCTCGGCTGCGCGCCGCGCCGAACTCATCGCCATCGGGCGGAGGTTGTTCGCCGACACGTCGTACGACGCGCTCTCGATGGACGACATCGCCCGCCAGGCGCATGTCGCCAAAGGGCTGATCTACTACTACTTCCAGTCCAAGCGGGGCTACTACCTGGCGATCGTCCAGGACTCCGTCGCCGACCTCGTCACCACCGCGGCGCGCGGCACCGAGCTGCCGCAGGTGGACCGCGTCCAGCGCACCATCGACGGCTATCTGCGCTACGCCGAACACAACCAGGCGGCCTACCGCACCATCGTCAGCGGCGGCGTCGGCTTCGACGCAGAGGTGCACGCCATCCGGGACGGGGTGCGCGAGGCGATCGTCGTCACCATCGCCGAAGGGGCCTACGGGCGCTCGGACATCGGCCCGCTCGCCCGCATGGGCCTGCTCGCCTGGGTGTGCAGCGTCGAGGGTGCCACCCTGGACTGGATCGGCCGGCCCGAACTGCCCCGCGAGACCATGCGCGAGCTGCTGGTGAAGTCGCTGGGCGGCACGCTGCGCGCCATCGAGGAACTGGACCCCGCCTATCCCGCCCCGGCTCCGGCCCGCCGCGACGAATCCTGACGCCGGCGCCCGGACGACGTGACGGAGGGGTGGAGACCCGAGCCGGTCTCCGCCCCTCCGCCCCCCGCGCGTGCCGGGTGGTTCAGTCGATCGCCCTGATCAGCTCACCGTTGGCGGTGTCACCGCTCAGCTCCCAGAAGAACGTGCCGCCGAGGCCCTGTTCGTCCTTGTAGGCCATCTTGGTCGCGATGGTCTGCGGGGTGTCGTAACTCCACCAGTCGTCCCCGCACTTGGCGTACGCGGTGCCGCCCACGGTGCCGGTCGCCGGGCAACTGCTCTTCAGCACCTTGTAGTCCTCGATGCCGTTCTCGTACGTGCCCTGCGCCGGGCCGGTCGCGCTGCCGCCCGGCTCCGCCCGGGTGACGCCCGTCCAGCCGCGGCCGTAGAAGCCGAGCCCGAGCAGGAGCTTCGAGGACGGGATGCCGAGTCCCTTGAGCTTCGCGATCGTCGCCGAGGTGTGGAAGCCCTCCTTCGGGATGCCGGAGTACGAGGTGAGCGGCGAGTGCGGGGCGGTCGGCCCGGTGGCGTCCCAGGCCCCGAAGAAGTCGTACGTCATCGGGTTGTACCAGTCGACGTACTGGGCGGCGCCCGCGTAGTCCGCCGCGTCGATCTTGCCGCCGGAGGTGGCGTCGGCCGTGATCGCCGCGGTGACCAGGTAGTCCTGTCCGAACTTGGCGCGCAGGGCGCCCATCAGCCTCGGGAAGGCCTCACGGCCGCTGGTGTCGCAGGTCAGGCCGCAGGCGTTCGGGTACTCCCAGTCGATGTCGATGCCGTCGAAGACGCCGGCCCACTTGGAGTTCTCGACCAGGTCGTAGCAGGACTGGGCGAACGCCTCCGGGTTCTGCGCGGCCTGCGCGAAGCCGGCGGACCAGGTCCAGCCGCCGAAGGACCAGAGGATCTTGAGGTCGGGGTGCTTCTTCTTCAGCTTGAGCAGCTGGTTGAAGTTGCCGCGCAGCGGCTGGTCCCAGGTGTCGGCGACAGCGTCGACGGACTCGGCCGCGGTGTAGGCGCGGTCGGTCGCCGCGTAGGCGTCGCCCATGGCGCACTTTCCGCCGGTGACGTTGCCGAACGAGTAGTTGATGTGGGTGAGTCTGCCGGCGGAGCCCGACGACTCGATGTCCTTGACGTGGTAGTCGCGGTCGTAGACGCCCCATTCGGTGAAGTAGCCGACGACCTTGGACCCGGCCGCGGCCTGCGCGGCGGGCGACTCGACAATCGCCGTGGCCGGACCGGCGCCGGCCAGCAGTCCTGCGCCCAGGGCGACGGTGCACAGGACGGAGAACAGCGTCCGGAGGGGGCGGACGCGGGGGAGGTGCGGGACGTGCATCGGGTGTCTCCTCGTGGGGGGAAGAGGGAACGCGCGCCGATTGGCATGAACGCGGTAAGGCGTTCGGTTCGTCACCGTAGGAGGACTAGACCAGTACGGTCAATGGTTCGGACCATTCTCGACGCCGGGAGCCGGGATCCCCGGCTCCTCGGGCGCGGTCCGGGCCATTCTCCGAATTCTTCGAGTAAGCGGTCGTTAACTGGTGACTCCGTGCCTCCGATCGGGCATACTCACAGCGCACAGCCGCTGGTCAGCCGCTTCCGCGACCCGGGAGTGCGAGCATCGGCCAGGCCCGAACGACCCGGCGGAGCCGCCTCCACCCAAGGCGCACGTCCGCCGATGTGCCCGACAGGGAGGAGAGCGTCGCCATGCCCGACCGCGCCCCGCAGCAGGTGGACCGGCAACTGCCCACGGACGAGGCACGGGATCTGATCTCGCTCGTCCGTGACATCGCGCAGCGTGAGATCGCCCCGAGCGCGGCCGAGGGGGAGGACGCCGGACGCTTCCCGCGCGAGGTCTTCACCCTCCTGTCCGACGCCGGCCTCCTCGGACTGCCCTACGACGCCGAGTTCGGCGGCGGCGAGCAGCCCTACGAGGTCTACCTCCAGGTCCTCGAGGAGCTCGCCGCGGCCCGGCTCACCGTCGGCCTCGGCGTCAGCGTGCACACGCTCGCCTCCTACGCGCTCGCCACCTACGGCACCAAGGAGCAGCAGGCCGAGCAGTTGCCCGCGATGCTCGGCGGCGGCCTGCTCGGCGCATACTGCCTCTCCGAACCCGCCTCCGGCTCCGACGCCGCCTCGCTGCGCACCAAGGCCGTGCGCGACGGCGACCACTGGCTGATCACCGGCACCAAGGCGTGGATCACGCACGGCGGCATCGCCGACTTCTACACCGTGATGGCCCGCACGGGCGAGGACGGACCGCGCGGCATCACCGCCTTCCTGGTGCCCGGTGACGCCGAGGGGCTGAGCGCCGCGGTGCCCGAGAAGAAGATGGGACTCAAGGGCTCGCCCACGGCGCAGGTCCACCTGGACGGGGTGCGGGTGGCCGACGCCCGGCGCATCGGCGAGGAGGGGCAGGGCTTCGCGATCGCCCTGTCCGCGCTCGAATCCGGCCGGCTCGGCATCGCGGCCTGTGCGATCGGTGTGGCCCAGGCGGCGCTGGACGAGGCGGTGTCCTACGCGGCCGAGCGGCGGCAGTTCGGCAGGCCGATCGCCGACTTCCAGGGGCTGCGCTTCATGCTCGCCGACATGGCGACGCAGATCGAGGCCGGCCGTGCGCTGTACCTGACCGCGGCCCGGCTGCGCGACGCCGGACGTCCGTTCGCCAAGCAGGCCGCCATGGCGAAGCTGCACTGCACCGACACGGCGATGCGGGTCACCACCGACGCCGTGCAGATCCTCGGCGGGTACGGCTACACCGCCGACTTCCCGGCCGAGCGGTACATGCGCGAGGCCAAGGTGCTGCAGATCGTCGAGGGCACCAACCAGATCCAGCGGATGGTCATCGCCCGTCACCTCGCGGGTCCCGAGGAGCGGTGAGCCCGGCGGCGACGGTGAAGTCGCCGCCGACCCGGAAGTCGCCGGTGGTGAAGAAGTCACCCGTGGCGAAGAAGTCGCCGAGACCGCGCGGGGGTTCCGCGAGCCTGACCCACTCCGGGTCGTGGCGTCCGGGCAGGGTGCGGCCGCCGTCGGCCCAGGTCCGCAGCAGCTCGCGGTAGATCGGCGGGTCCGGGATCTGCGGGGCCGGGGGTACCGGTCCCGCGGGCACCGGTACGAACACGCGGCGCCGACTGCCGGTCGGCGAGTACGTGGGGGTCATGCCCGGGCAACGCGTCGCGGTGCGGACAGGTCACCGGCGGGCATATTCGAGCGTGGGTTCGCGGGCGTCCGCGGACATCGGCCGCTTGCCGCCACGCTCCTGACGCCCCGTCGATCGTCCTCGCCCGATCAGCGCATCGGGCGACGGCCCCGAAGGGGGCGTCCGGACGCCTCAGGCCGCTTCGCGCCGCATCGTCGGCACCCGCATCGGGCGCGAGCCCGGGCCGCCGACGTGGGAGAAGGGCTGGGTCCGCCAGTCGAGGCCCCGGGGGAGCGTCAGCAGCAGGGCGGTGTCCTGCTCGTGCGGCTGGAACGACTCGTCCGCCGGGCGCGCCTCGGTGGCCCGGCGGCCGGTGCCGACGCAGACCGTGAGCCCGAACGGGTTCCACGGCGAGGCGCACAGTGCGTGCTCCGGCAGCGTCTCCTCGTCCGCCAGCAGGGCGATGGGCTGCGCGCAGTCCGGGCAGATCACCCGGTACATCTCGAAGGTGTCGTAGGCGTCGGGTTCCTCGTCGTCGAAGGCGTCCGGTTCGACGCCCTCCGGTACGAGCTCGACGACCGGCTGCTGCCGCTTGGACGTGGTACGACCAGGGCGCTTAAGACTCTGCATGGGATCTCCCCCTCGGGCTGGGCCGTGACGGCACTGCGGCCTCGACCACAGCAAGCACTTCCCGTCCCCCCTCCGGGGTAATCACGAGAACATTACGGAGAACGTTCAACCAGTGTGGTCTTCGTCACATGCCGCTCGCAGATGCCCCCTGCGGCGGGTTTGTCCCCCCTCGGTTCCCGCCCGGCGCCCCGTCGGATCGCGAACGGGGCATGTTCTGGACTGCTCGGCTGTCCCAGGAGATCAACGGCACTGTAGGTTCTTGCGCCATGGAGGAGCTGGACCGACAGATCGTGCAGCTGCTCGTCAAGGACGGGCGGATGAGCTACACAGACCTGGGCAAGGCCACGGGCCTGTCCACGTCGGCCGTGCACCAGCGGGTGCGGCGGCTGGAACAGCGTGGCGTCATCCGCGGTTACGCCGCGGTCGTCGACCCGGAGGCCGTCGGGCTGCCGATGACCGCCTTCATCTCGGTGAAACCGTTCGACCCCAGCGCCCCCGACGACATCGCGGACCGCCTCGCCGGCGTCCCCGAGATCGAGGCCTGCCACAGCGTCGCCGGCGACGAGAACTACATCCTCAAGGTCCGGGTGGCCACCCCGCACGAGCTGGAGGAACTGCTCGCGCGCGTCCGCTCCCTCGCCGGTGTCTCCACCCGCACCACCGTCGTCCTCTCGACCCCCTACGAGTCCCGGCCGCCGAGGATCTGACCGGTGCCGCGCGACGGCGCCGGGCACCGTCCGGCGCCCACGCCGCCCCGACTGCCGGGCGGCGCCCGTGAGGGGCGAGACTGGTGTGCATGAGTGAGTCCACCACCCCGTCCTCGACCGTCCTGCTGCGCCGCGGCGAGGTCCACAGTCCCGCCGATCCCTTCGCCACGGCCATGGTCGTCGAACGCGGCCAGGTCGCCTGGGTCGGCTCGGAGGGCGCCGCGGACGCCTTCGTGGACGGGGTCGACGAGGTGATCGACCTGGACGGCGCCCTCGTCACCCCGGCGTTCACCGACGCACACGTGCACACCACCGCCACCGGCCTCGCGCTCACCGGCCTGGACCTGTCCGGCGCCCCCACCCGCGAGGCGGCCCTCGCCCTCGTACGGGACTTCGCCGCCGCCCGCCCGGACGACCGGGTGCTCCTCGGCCACGGCTGGGACGCCGCCCGCTGGCCCGACGGGCAGCCCCCGACGCGCGCCGAACTGGACGCGGCCACCGGCGGCCGCCCCCTCTACCTCAGCCGTATCGACGTCCACTCGGCCGTCGTCACCACCGCCCTGCTCGCCCTGGCGCCCGGTGTCCTCGCCCGCGACGACGACCCGCTCACGGGCGACGCCCACCACGCCGTACGCGCCGCCGCCCTCGGGGTCGTCACCCCGGCCCAGCGCGCCGGGGCCCAGCGCGCCGCCCTCGCGCACGCCGCCTCCCTGGGTATCGCAACCGTTCACGAATGCGCAGGCCCGGAGATCTCCTCCGAGGACGACCTCACCGGCCTGCTGCGCCTGTCCGCCGAGGAACCCGGGCCGCGGGTCATCGGCTACTGGGCCGAGCAGGACGTCGACAAGGCGCGGGAGCTGGGCGCCGTCGGTGCCGCCGGCGACCTCTTCGTCGACGGCTCCCTCGGCTCGCACACCGCCTGCCTGCACCAGCCCTACGCCGACGCCGGCCACACCGGCACCGCCCACCTGGACGCCGCCGCCGTCGCCGCGCACGTCGTCGCCTGCACGGAGGCGGGACTCCAGGCGGGCTTTCACGCCATCGGGGACGCCGCCGTGACCGCCGTCGTGGAGGGGGTCCGCGCCGCCGCCGACAAGGTGGGCCTCGCCCGCGTCCGCGCCGCCCGCCACCGGATCGAGCACGCCGAGATGCTCACCCCGCAGACCGTCGCGGCCTTCGCCGAACTGGGCCTGACCGCCTCCGTCCAGCCCGCCTTCGACGCGCTCTGGGGCGGCGAGGACGGCATGTACGCCCAGCGCCTGGGCGCCGAGCGGGCCCGCACGCTCAACCCCTACGCGGCCCTGCTGCGTGCCGGCGTGCCGCTCGCCTTCGGCTCCGACAGCCCCGTCACGCCCCTCGACCCGTGGGGTAACGTCCGGGCCGCCGCCTTCCACCGCACTGCGGAGCACCGCGTCTCCGTCCGCGCCGCGTTCACGGCGCACACGCGCGGCGGCTGGCGGGCGATCGGCCGCGACGACGCGGGCGTCCTGGTGCCCGGCGTGCCCGCGGACTACGCCGTGTGGCGTACCGGCGACCTCGTGGTCCAGGCCCCCGACGACCGGGTCGCGCGCTGGTCGACCGACCCGCGTTCGGGCACGCCCGGCCTGCCCGACCTCACCCCCGGCCGGGAGCTGCCCGTCTGCCTCCGTACCGTGGTGGGCGGCCGTACCGTCTTCGTACGGCCGGGCGAGTGATCTCCACGGCCGACGGGGCGATGATCTTCGCCGGGCCACGACCTGCTGCGCCGCCGCGCTGACCTGCGCGTTGATGGAAAAGGCGCAGGTCGAGCGACTGTTGACAGGCGGCGGCAGGGGGCCGGTAGGTTCGGCGGAGTCCACCACCGGACGCCCGACCGGGGAACCTTCCGCAGACGCGTCGCGGCGCCGCTGAGTCAGGGACGGTGTGCCGCACCGGCGCACCGCCACTGGGAGCCAGGCTCAGTGCCCGCACCGTGACGAGGGAACGTTCCGGCCGGTCGGGAGGTGTGACCCGGGTGGGGCCCGGGCGCTCAGTAGACAACGACCCAGGTCGACCCGCAGCCGGCGGGTCCCGGGCCGGCCCGAAGGGCGCCGGGCCCCCATCCGTCGCACAACGTCCCTAAGCGGCCATCCTTACCCCGCTTTCCGGGAACCGACACCACCGTAGGACCGTCCTGTCACGTTGACGCAGGCCGCGGCGATTATGGTGGTCCTCTGCGTACGGACACGAAGGGGCAGTGGTGAACGACGGCGACGGGACGCCCGCGGCTGCGGGGCGTGAGAGGCGGTTCGGCCCGCTGGGCACGGCCCTGGTGATCATTCCGACCTACAACGAGGCGGAGAACATCAGGGCGATCGTCACACGCGTGCGCGAGGCCGTCCCCGAGGCGCACGTGCTCGTGGCCGACGACAACAGCCCCGACGGCACCGGCAGGATCGCCGACGAACTGGCGGCCGCGGACGACCACGTCCAGGTCATGCACCGCAAGGGCAAGGAAGGGCTGGGCGCCGCCTACCTCGCGGGCTTCCGCTGGGGGCTGGAGCACGGCTACGGCGTGCTGATCGAGATGGACGCCGACGGCTCCCACCAGCCCGAGGAACTGCCCCGCCTGCTGACCGCCCTCAAGGGCGCCGACCTGGTGCTCGGCTCCCGCTGGGTGCCGGGCGGCCGGGTGGTGAACTGGCCCAAGTCCCGCGAGTTCATCTCGCGCGGCGGCAGTATGTACTCGCGGATCGCGCTCGATCTGCCCCTGCGCGACATCACCGGCGGCTACCGCGCCTTCCGCCGCGAGACCCTGGAAGGGCTCGGCCTCGAGGAGGTCGCCTCGCAGGGTTACTGCTTCCAGGTCGATCTCGCCCGCCGGGCGATCAAGGCCGGGTACCACGTGGTCGAGGTGCCGATCACGTTCGTCGAGCGCGAACTCGGCGACTCCAAGATGAGCCGTGACATCCTCGTCGAGGCCCTGTGGCGGGTCACCACCTGGGGCGTGGGGGAGAGGGTCGGCAAGGTCCTGGGCCGCGACAAGCGGTCCGACGCGGGATCCGGCGGGCCGGAGGCGCACGGCGACAAGTCGACGAAGCTGGCGGAGCCGACGAAGGTGTCGGACGGCAAGGCCTGACCGGACCCTCGTGACGCCCGACCGACCCCTTATGCCGCACTGAGCCGGGGCCAGGCACACTGGGAGTATGACGACTGGCGCTCAGACCCCCAGGCCCCCCGCCCGGCCTCCGCGCTCCCGGCTGCGCACCTTCCTGCCGCTGGGCGTCGCTGCGTGGCTTGTGCTGGAGATCTGGCTGCTCGTCATGGTCGCGGGAGCGACCAGCGGCTTCGTGGTCTTCCTGCTCCTGGTCGCCGGCCTGGTTTTCGGGTCCGTGGTCATCAAGGCGGCCGGCCGCCGGGCCTTCCGCAATCTCACCGAGACGCTCAACCAGCAGCAGTCCGGCATTCCGCCCGAGGCCGCCCGCCCGAACAGCGAGGGCAACGGCCTGATGATGCTGGGAGGACTGCTCCTGATCCTGCCCGGCCTGATCTCGGACGCGCTCGGCCTGCTCATGCTGCTGCCCCCGGTGCAGAAGGCCGTGAGCCGTTACGCCCAGCGGACGGTCGAGCGCAAGCTCCGTGACGCCGGCCCGGGCACTCTGGGCGACGCCTTCCGCCAGGCCCGGATGCACCGTCCGGACGGCAAGGTGGTCCAGGGCGAGGTCATACGGGACGACCCGGACGACTTTCCGCAGGACCCCCGCCCGCCGCTGACGCGCTGAGCCTGAGGCTCCGTCCCGGGGCCCGGACCCGGGACGCGACCCACACGACAAAACCGCGGGTGCCGTACATGAAGCTCATGTACGGCACCCGCGGTTGTTCTGTCGTGTCGCCTACGGTCTCCCGCTACGCACTCTTGCGGCTGTCACGCGGATGGACCGCGATGTTCATGGCGCCGGAGCGCAGAACGGCCAGCCGCTCCTCGAGGACCTCTTCGAGCTCCTCGCGGGTGCGTCGCTCCATCAGCATGTCCCAGTGCGTACGCGCGGGCTTGGCCTTCTTCTCCTCAGGGCCGTCGCCGTCCACCAGAAGTGCCTGGGCCCCGCAGACCTTGCACTCCCACTCAGGCGGGATCTCCGCCTCGACCGAGAAGGGCATCTCGAATCGATGCCCCTTCTCGCATGCGTACTCCACGGCCTGGCGCGGGGCCAGGTCGATGCCGCGGTCCGTCTCGTAGCTGGTCACCACGAGGCGCGTGCCGCGAAGAGCTCGCTCACTCATGAATCGTGCCTCCCGGGCTTGTCGCCCACAGGACAGGTGTCGCTGTCGTCGTCATCCGGTCAACGTCCGGGCGGCGGTAAAGATTCCCGTCCCGACTCCCGATCCGGGCCCTGCGTCGCCGTCGCAGCCGCAGCCTTGCAACCAGTGCAGTACCCGCCGACGTCCGGTTTGTCACCTCTGTTGGCAGATGTGACATAGCGATTCGGCACCTTTGACGCGCAGTAACGGTACGCCTGGCAGGCCAAACGCGTACACTACAGCCCTTTCGCGCCGAGTGCTAAATCCTTTCGGGAACCGGATTGCCCGCGTCGCCGATCGCCCGCCGTACGGGCACCCGCGCGAGCAGCACGAAACCGATCACGAAGAAGGCGACCAGGGAGATGATCGCGTCGCGGTAGCTCCCGGTCAGCTGGTAGGTGAGCCCGAAGAGCAGCGGCCCGAGCCAGCTCATCCCGCGGTCACTCAGCTCGTACGCCGAGAAGTACTCGGCCTCCTTGCCCGGCGGGACCAGATGGGAGAACAGCGAGCGGGACAGCGCCTGGCTGCCGCCCAGGACGAGCCCGATGCCGGCGGCCAGCGCGAAGAACCACACGGGCGCCCCGGCCGGCAGGAAATACCCCGCGGCGAGGGTCACCGTCCAGGCGACCAGCGATCCGAGGATCGTGCGCTTGGCCCCGTACCTGCGGGCCAGCCGGCCCAGCGCCAGCGCGCCCACCACCGCCAGCACCTGGACGAGCAGCACCGCCACGATGAGCGTGGACTGCCCGAGGCCCAGTTCCTCGGAGCCGTAGATCGATGCCTGGGAGATCACCGTCTGGATGCCGTCGTTGTAGACGAGGTACGCGAGCAGGAACGCCAGCGTCAACGGGCGGCGGCGCATGTCGCGGACGGTCACCGCGAGCTGCCGGAACCCGGGCAGCGCGGCCTCCCGGGCCACCGCGCGCCGGTCCCGCAGCCGCCGGAGCGGAAGGAGAGCGAAGGCGCCCCACCACAGCCCCGCCGACGCCAGGCAGATGCGGACCGCCGCGCTCTCGCTCAGCCCGAAGGAGTCGTGGCCGGTGTAGAGGACCAGGTTGACGACCAGGACCAGGGAGCCGGCCGCGTAGCCGAAGGCCCAGCCGCGGGAGGAGACCGCGTCGCGCTCCTCGGGCGGGGCGATCTGGGGCAGGTAGGAGTTGTAGAGCATCGTCGCGACCGACTGCGCCGCGTTGGCGACGACCAGCAGCAGACCGCCCAGCAGATACCGGTCGCCGTCCAGGAAGAACATGCCGGTCGTGGCCGCCGCGCCGGTGTACGCGGCGGCGGCCAGCAGTGGCTTCTTGCGGCCCGAGCGGTCGGCGGCGGCCCCCACCAGCGGCATCACCAATACCGCGACGATCACCGACAGCGACACCGAGTACGCGAAGAACGACCCGGCGCGCACCGGTACGCCCAGCGGGTGGACGTACCCGTCCGCGCCGGCCGCGGATTCGGCGACCGAGGTCAGATAGGGCCCCAGGAACACGGTGAGCACGCTCGTGGAGTAGACGGAGCACGCCCAGTCGTAGAAGTACCAGCCGCGCTGCTCGCGCCGCCGCTCGGCCGCGCCGTCGGCCCCGTCGGCCGCGCCCGTCCGCAGGGTGTCGGTGCCCACCCGTGCCCTCGCTTCCCCCTGCACGCGCACCGTCCCCGGGCCGCGGCGGGGCTCATGCCCAGACGCCGCGGTCCTCCATGACCTTGCGCAGTGTGTCGATGTGATCGGTCATGATGCCATCCACTCCCAGGTCCAGGAGCCGGTGCATCCGGTCCGGATCGTTCACCGTCCAGACGTGCACCTGCAGCCCGCGCGCGTGGGCCGCGCGCACGAAGCGGTGGTCCACCACCCGGACGCCCGACTGGGCCTCGGGGACCTGCGCGGCCACCGCCGAGCGGCGCGGTGCGGCCGGCAGGCCCCAGGAGCGCAGCCGCAGACCGAGGACGCCACGGGTGCCGTACGAGGTGGCCAGGCGCGGGCCGGCCAGCCGCTGGGCGCGCACCACGCGGGCCTCGGAGAACGAGCCGACGCAGATCCGGTCCCAGGCGTCGTGCCGCCGGATCAGCTCCAGGAGCGGGCCCAGCGCGGGCTCCGCCTTCACGTCGATGTTCCAGCGCACCTCGGGGAAGGTCTCCAGGAGCTCCTCGAACAGCGGCACGGGTTCCTCACCCGCCACGTGCGCGTGCCGCACGCTCTCCCACGGCAGCTCCGCGATCCGCCCCGCTCCGTCCGTCACCCGGTCCAGGGTCGCGTCGTGGAAGGCGACGAGCTTCCCGTCCCGCGTGGCGTGCACGTCGGTCTCGATGTACCGGTAGCCCGCCTCCACCGCGCGGCGGAACTGCCGCAGCGTGTTCTCCAGGCCGTCCGCCGCCCCGCCCCGGTGGGCGAACGCGAGCGGGCCGGGATGGTCGAGGTAGGGGTGGCGTATCGGGGTGGTCACCGACGCAGTATCGCGCGCCGGGGTCGACCGGCGGCAACCACCGTGCTGCCGTACGGTGTCGACGGCACGGCGAACACGCGCAGGAACACCTGGGCGAGCGGGCCGATCGACACGGCGTAGAGCACGGTGCCCAGGCCGACCGTGCCGCCGAGGGCGAAGCCCGTCACCACGACGGCGATCTCGACGGAGGTCCGCACCAGCCGCACCGAGAGCCCGGTGCGCCGGTTCAGCCCCGTCATCAGGCCGTCGCGCGGGCCCGGGCCGAACCGTGCGGCGATGTACAGCCCGGTCGCCGCGCCGTTCAGGACGATGCCCGCCACCATCGCGGCGATCCGCAGCGCCCAGCCGTGGGCGTCCGGGACGACGCTCAGCGTGGCGTCCATCGCGGCGCCGATCACCAGCACGTTGGAGACCGTGCCGAGGCCCGGCCGCTGGCGCAACGGTATCCACAGCAGCAGGACGACCGCGCCCACGACGGTCAGCACCACGCCCATCGACAGCCCGGTGTGCTTCGCCAGGCCCTGGTGCAGCACGTTCCACGGCTCGAGGCCGAGCCCGGACCTGACCAGCAGCGCGGAACTCGCGCCGTACAGGACGAGACCGCCGTAGAGCTGGATCAGCCGTCGCGCGAGGTGGCCCTGTCCGCGTTGCCTGGGCTGCCTGGGCTGCCTGGGCTGCCTGGGTTGCCTGGTCAAGAGATGCCCCCTGTGTGGTGGTAGTGGCCTGCCGCATGACACCCTGTGGCTTGGGAAGGAGAGTCAACCATGGCCAATTCCGGGAAGGTGGACTGATTTACATGGCGCAGTGGACCTCGGCCGTGGGGGCGGGACAGCTGGCCCGCCTGCTCGGCTCGCAGCAGGACCGTCCGGCCGGGCCCGGCACCCGCCGCCCACCGGCCTACCGTGCGCTCGCCGACGGCATCCGGCTGCTCGTGCTGGAGGGCCGCGTCCCGGTCGCCGCCCGGCTGCCCGCCGAACGCGAGCTGGCCCTCGCCCTCACCGTCAGCCGCACCACCGTCGCCGCCGCCTACGAGGCGCTGCGGGCCGAGGGCTTCCTGGAGTCCCGGCGGGGCGCGGGCAGCTGGACCGCCGTCCCGGCCGGCAACCCGCTGCCCGCGCGGGGCCTGGAGCCGCTGCCGCCCGAGGCCCTCGGCTCCGTGATCGACCTGGGCTGTGCGGCGCTGCCCGCGCCCGAGCCCTGGCTCACCCGCGCGGTGCAGGGCGCCCTCGAGGAGCTGCCGCCGTACGCGCACACCCACGGCGACTACCCGGCCGGACTGCCCGCGCTGCGCGCGATGATCGCCGAGCGCTACACCGCGCGGGGCATCCCCACCATGCCCGAGCAGATCATGGTGACCACCGGGGCGATGGGCGCGATCGACGCCATCTGCCACCTCTTCGGGGGGCGCGGCGAGCGCATCGCCGTGGAATCCCCCTCCTATGCCAACATCCTCCAGCTGATGCGCGAGGCCGGTGCCCGGCTGGTGCCCGTCGCGATGGCCGAGGGGCTCACCGGCTGGGACGTGGACCGCTGGCGCCAGGTGCTGCGCGACGCCGCGCCCCGCATCGCCTATGTCGTGGCCGACTTCCACAACCCCACCGGCGCCCTCGCCGACGACGACCAGCGACGGCGCCTGGTGGACGCGGCCCGCTCGGCGGGGACGGTGCTCGTGGCCGACGAGACCATGAGCGAACTGTGGCTGGACGACGACGTCGAGATGCCGCGCCCCGTGTGCGCCTTCGACCCGGCCGGGTCCACCGTGATCACCGTCGGCTCGGCGAGCAAGGCCTTCTGGGCCGGGATGCGCATCGGCTGGGTCCGTGCCGCGCCCGACGTGATCCGCAGCCTGGTCGCCGCGCGGGCGTACGCCGACCTGGGCACCCCGGTGCTGGAGCAGCTCGCCGTGAACTGGCTGTTCAGCACCGGCGGCTGGGCACAGGCCGTGACGGTGCGCCGTGAACAGGCCCGGCAGAACCGGGACGAGCTGGTGACGGCGGTACGGCGGGAGCTGCCCGGCTGGGAGTTCGAGGTGCCGCGCGGCGGCCTCACCCTCTGGGTGCGGACCGGGGGCCTGTCGGGCTCCCGGCTCGCCGAGGCGGGGGAGCGGGTGGGCGTGCGTGTCCCGTCCGGGCCGCGTTTCGGGGTGGACGGCGCGTTCGAGGGGTACGTCCGGCTGCCGTTCACGGTCGGCGGCGCGGTGGCCGAGGAGGCGGCGGCACGACTGGCCGCGGCGGCGCGGCTGGTGGAGAACGGCGGCGTCGGCGGCGGCGAGGCACCACGGACGTTCGTGGCGTAGTGCCGGGTCGGCGGATCGGGGCGCGGGAGTGCCGGCGGTACCCGTGTGCGGCGGTGGGCGGAGCCCGGGAGGTTCGGCCGCCGGGGCCGGAGCGGCGTCGACGCGGCGCCCCCGATCCCGGGGGCGACGCCGCGGACGGGTGTGCCGCACCCGCGTTCGCGGTGTGTCCCGCCGGATGCGTCCCGGCCGCCGGAGTCCTCGCAAGCGGGCGCGGTCGGGATGCGGATCCCCCTCGGCCGCGCGACGGTGCCGGGGCGGCGCGGTGGGTTCGCGCCGCCCCGGCCGGGTGTCAGGAGGTTTCCGCCGCGACCGCCTCGGCGGGGACCGGCTCAACAGGCGTCGGCTCGGTCGCTGCCGGGGTGGCCGGCTCCTGGTCCGCCGCGTTCTTATCCGGCTCGCTCGCGGCCGCCGGTTCCGAGGCGTCCTCCTTCTCCATGGAGACGGCCTTCGCGTCCGTCTTCGCCCTTGCCTCCGCCTCGGCTTCCGCGTTCGCCTCCGCCTCCGGAGGAAGGGGCGCCTGCTCCCCGTCCGCCGGCGTGGTGCGCGGGGGGAGGAGATCGAGCACCGCCTGCCGGTGCGTCTCGCTCGTCGCGTCGTCGTAGGGGTCCGGGGTGGCCGGCACCTGGAGGCGGTGCACCGGTCCGGTGCCCAGGCGGGCGTATCCCCGGCCGGGCGGGACCTGGTCGACGGGTGTCGTGTGCGGGGGAGCACCCAGCGCGGTCGTCAGCTCGTCCGCCGTGGCCGGGCCGAGCACGACGCGCGCGCGCGTGTGCTGCCGTACGGCGTCGGCCAGGGCGTCCAGAGCGTCCAGCTGGTCGGCGACGACCACGGTGACGTTCGCGGCCCGGCCGTGCCGCAGCGGGAGCTGGAGCAGGGTCTGCGGGTCCCGGCGGCCGTCCGTGTCGGCGAGGTGCGTGAACGCGGTCGGGCGGTCCAGGAACACCCACAGGGGCCGCCGGGTGTCGTCCGGCGCCGCCAGACCCTGCTGACGGGCCCGGTTGACGGAGATCAGCCGCCGTTCCGTCTCCGCGGCGGCCCACTCCAGGCTGGTCAGCGCGCCGGTGAGGCCGCACTCCACGGCCAGGACACCGTCCCGGCCGACCAGGCAGGCGTACTCCCCGGTGCCGCCGCCGTCGACGATCAGCAGGTCGCCGTGGTGCAGTGCCTGGAGGGCGACCGAGCGCAGCAGGGTGGACGTGCCGGTGCCGGGCTGCCCCAGGACCAGCAGATGGGGCTCGGTCGAGCGGATGCCGGTGCGCCAGACGACCGGCGGTACGTCCCGCTGCTCCGCGCCGTGGGTGAGCGGGAGCGTGCGCTGGACCCCGGTCGGGTCGGTGAAACCGAGGACGGTCTCGCCGGGGGCCGTCACGAAGCGCTGGACGGCGATGTCGGTGGGGAGCGCGGGGAGCACGTCCACCGCGAGGTGGTTGGCCTCCTCGTCCCATGTGAAGCGGTACTCACGGCCCCGGCCGGCCTTCGCGGCGAGCAGGTGCTCGATCCGGGCCCGGGACTCCGCCTCGCCGTCGGTGAAGTAGGCGGGGTAGCGGATCACCAGGTGGGCGACGCGGCCGTCGTCGTCGAAGCCGTGGGCCGGGAAGGCCTTCTCCCAGCCACCACCGTGGGCGTACAGGGGATCGGGGTCCTCCACGATCGAGAAGTACGGGACCAGCGCCTCGTAGAGGGACTGCAGACGCAGGCTCTGGGAGTCGTCGGGCCCCTCGGGCACGGGCGGGGTGCGGTCCCTGCCCTGCCAGGCTGCCGCCGCCATCAGGACGATGACGGCGAGCAGCGGGCCGTACGGCACGAGCGCCACGACCAGGACCACCGAAGCCACCAGGAACAGGAGCGCGCCGTGCCGGTCCTTGGGGGTCTCGGCCCATCTGCGCCGCGCGGCCGCGGCCAGTCGGCGCAGACCGCGGGCGATCGTGATCAGCGGCTGGAGGACGTCGGTGGCGCTGTCGGCCGCCGTCCGGGCCAGCTCCCGGCTCCGGGCGAGCTGTGCGCCGCCGTTGCTCAGAATGCGGGGGAGGGGCCGCCGGGCCACTGCTGCCTCCTGGAGGTGCGTACGTGCGGGTGTGGGGCGGGAGCGGGCCGGTCAGAACTTGATGCCGCCGAGCAGGCCCGCCAGGCTCTCGCCGCCCGCCTTGATGCTCGGGGCGATGGCCGTACTCGCGAGGTAGAACCCGAAGAGCACGGCGACCAGCAGGTGCGAGGCCTTGAGGCCGTCCTTGCGGAAGAAGATGAAGACGACGACGCCGAGCAGGACGACGCCTGAGATCGAGAGGATCATGTGAGTTCTCCTGGTTCACGGGGACAGTCACCATGAGTACTTCCAAGCTCACAGCATGTATCTATACGATAAAAGGTGCAAACGGGGGAAATTCGCGAGAATTGCCCCAGGTGGCGGAGGGATCCTTGATCCGCTCGGGTGTCCCGCGAGCCAGTACCCTGGCGATTCACTCGCACGGCCACACCGCTCGTGGCCGTGCGCACACGTTGTCCCCGGCGCTCGTCAGCCTTCCCGACGGGCGTCACGTTCGCAGTGATTGCGCAGTGAGAGGTGGTCCGGCCGATGAGTGAAGCCCCCGACCCCGAGGTCGTGGAGCTGGCGACCAAGATCTTCGACCTGGCCCGGCAGGGGCGGACCGAGGAGCTGGTGGCTTACGTGGACGCCGGTGTCCCGGCCGACCTCACCAACGACCGCGGCGACTCCCTCGTCATGCTCGCCGCCTACCACGGCCACGCCGACGCGGTGCGTGCGCTGCTCGCCCGTGGCGCCGACGCCGACCGTGTCAACGACCGGGGCCAGACCCCGCTGGCCGGCGCCGCCTTCAAGGGTGAGACGGAAGTGACCAAGGCGCTTCTGGAGGCCGGCGCGGACCCGGCGGCGGGCACTCCGTCGGCTGTCGACACGGCGCGGATGTTCGCCCGGACGGACCTGCTGGAGCTGTTCGGCGCCCCGTGACGGGACGGCGGAGGGAGCCCCGACCGGGCCCGCTCCACACTTTCTGACCAGGAAAAACACTGAAAACGGGGGAGGCGGTACAGGGCCGCCGAAATTTCGGTCGCGGCAGATGTGACCGCCGGGCCATCATGACGACGTGGTTCACGGACGTGATGGCTGGGCAGGTGTTGCCGCACCGCGCGGGCCGTGACACGGCCCGCAAGGGCCACCGACGAGAGGCAGAGGAACATGGTCTTCAGCAAGCAAGAGACGGCGGGCGCTCCGACGTGTTGGCGCACGGCCAGGTAACGCGTGCTCCCCGGTTGCGTCGACGCTTGATGTGAGGCTGTTTCCCATGTTCGATCCGGTCATAGCGCCCAGCGGTACGCTGCTCGGCCTGCTTCAGCGGGGTCGCGGCGACGGCACGCTGCACGCGCTCACCGCTCCGCGCGCCGAGGCGCTCGCGGCACTGAACCACTGTGTGCTCCACGACCCCCGCCACGACTGGCAGGTCGAGAACCGTTCCCTCTACTACGCCCGCCTCTACCTCGACCTGAACGGCGAGCTGGACGCGGTCGAGGCCCACCTCTTCGACCCCGAGGACGTCCTGGACGCCGAGGAGTCGCGCACCGGGCTTGCCCTCGCGGTCCTCGGCCACCTCGCCTCCTACGGCAGGCTGGACGCGCTCCAGCTGCTGCGCCGGTACGCCGCCCACGGCGTCAACTGGGCGTGGGCCCTGGACGAGCTGGCGCTGCGCGACGACGACGCCGGTCTGCGCGCCCTCGCCGGGCCCGTGCTGGCCCGCTTCCCGCACGACGCCGAGGGCGAGGCCGAGCTGGCTGCCGCGGTGCGGGACGCCTTCGAACCCCGGCCCTGGCGGCTGTGGGCCGACGATCCCCGCGAATCGATCGCCACGCGCGTGCGTGCCGCCCAGGAGACGGGCTGTTTCGATCGCTGGCAGCGCCAGATGAACTCAACCGGCCCCCGTCCGGGCTGGAGCGTGCGCGCCGTGTTCGAGTGGGCCGAGCAGGGCGTCGAGCGCGGCACCCCGCTCCATGTGCCGGCCGCCCGCTGCCTCACGGCCGTCGCCGGCCCCGAGGACCGTCCCGAGATCGTCGAGGCCGCGCGGTCCGGCCCTGAGGGCGCCCGCTGCACTGCCCTGCGCTATCTCGCCGACGGCAACGACCCGGACGTCCTCGACCTGATCGAGGGCGCCGTGGCCACCGGCTCCACCCCGGTCGTGGAAGCCGCCGTCGCCGCCTACGAGCGGATGCGCAGCCTCGCCGCCGTCGACCGGGCCCGCGGCTGGGTGCACCGCCCCGACGCCCTGGGCGCCGCCGCCGGACGCATGCTGGCCTGCCGGGGTGCCGCCCAGGACCGCGATCTCGTCCTCGCCGCGCTGCGGGAGGCGGTGCGCGGTGAAGGCCCCGACGCGCCGACCCTGTGGACCCTGGTCGACGGCGCCGGACGGCTCGGCATCGCCTGCGCCGCCCCCGTACTGCGCCACGTCTACCGCGAAACCGCCTCGTCCCACCTGCGTGGCCGGGCCGCCCGCGCGCTGGCCGCCACCGATCCGTCCTTCGCGGCGGGCTTCGCGGTCGAGTGCCTGTGGGACTGCGAGGAGACCACCCGCGAACTCGCCGCCCGCCATGCCGAGACCGGCGACACCCGCGTCGTCGAACGACTCCGCAGACTCGCCGCCGACCCGGCCGAGGAGGACGAGGTCCAGACGGCGGTACGCAGCCGCTTCGGCCCGGACACGCCTGCCGTGTGAGCGCCGTGAGGCGCGGGGCACCGGCGAGCGGGCCGCCGAGGCGGCCCCGGGCCCAGTGTCCCGCAGCGGGTGCGCCGCCGACGCACGGTCGCCGGGCAGGTGGCCCGGGCGTCGGGCAGGTGGCCCGGGCGTCGGCAGAGCGGCCCCGGGGTGTCGGCGGCCCGTCGCCCGTCGCCCGCCGTACCGCCGTCCGCCGTCACGGAGCGGGGAGCGCACCGGTGTCCCCGGCGCCGTGCCCTCACAGGGCACCGGGCGGACGCCGTACCGCCTCCGGTGTGAACCGGCCGCGGGCGCCACGGCGACGCGTCCCGGCAGCCGGGATCAGCCCACGCGGTACTGCTCGTCACGGGCGTCGGTGAGGAACATCTGCCCCGGTGTGTGGGTGAGCGCGAAGGGCGGCCGCGAGGCCATGACCGCCGCCTGCGGAGTCACCCCGCAGGCCCAGAACACGGGGATGTCGTCCGGCTCGCGCTCCACGGTGTCGCCGAAGTCGGGCCGGTCCAGGTCCTCGATGCCGAGCGCCGACGGGTCCGCACAGTGCACGGGGCTGCCGTGCACCGCCGGGAGCAGGCCGCTCTCGCGGATCGCCGCCGACAGGTGCGCGGGCGGCACGGGACGCATCGACACCACCATCGGCCCGCGCAGCCGCCCGGCCGGACGGCACGGGCGCGTGGTGACGTACATCGGGACGTTGCGGCCCTGCTCGACGTGGCGGACCGGGACGCCGGCCGCGGCCAGCGCCCACTCGAAGGTGAAGCTGCAGCCGATCAGGAACGTCACCAGGTCGTCTTGCCAGTACGCGCGCACGTCCGTCGGCTCGTCCGCCAGCGTGCCGTCCCGCCACACCCGGTAGCGCGGCAGATCGGTGCGCAGGTCCGCGCCGTCGGCGAGCAGGGTGGTCCAGGTCCCGGCATCCGTGACGTCCAGCACCGGGCACGGCTGTGGGTTGCGGGTGCAGAACAGCAGCATGTCGTACGCCCAGTCGGCGGGCACCGAGACGAGGTTGGCCTGGGTGCGGCCGGCGGCGACCCCGGCCGTGGGGCCGCTGAGGCCCTCCCGGAAGCGGGCGCGGGCCGTTCTCGGGCTCCACGCGTGCGCGTGCTCGTCGACGAGGGCGAGCGGCCGGTCCCCGGTCGCAGGGTGCGGGTGGTTCATGCCAGTTCCCTTCCGCGCGTCTCCGGCAGCCCCAGCAGTGCCAGCGCCGCGATGCCGTAGCCGATGGCGCCGAACACCAGGGCGCCGCCCACGCCCCAGCTGTCGGCGAGGAAGCCGACCGTGGTGGGGAACACGGCACCCACGGCGCGCCCGGTGTTGTACGTGAAGCCCTGGCCCGCGCCCCGCACCGCCGTCGGATACAGCTCGCTGAGATACGAACCGAACCCGCTGAAGATGGCCGACATGCAGAAGCCGAGCGGAAAACCCAGCACCAGGAGCAGGGTGTTGGCGCCGCTGGGAATGTTGGCGTACGCCAGGATGCAGACCGCCGACAGCAGCGCGAAGAGCCAGATGTTGCGCCTGCGGCCCAGCACGTCGGTCAGGTGGCCGCCGGTGAGGTAGCCGATGAAGGCACCCGAGATGAGGAACGTCAGGTAGCCGCCGGTGCCGACGACCGACAGGTCGCGCTCGTCCTTCAGATACGTCGGCACCCAGGTGGCGAGGGTGTAGTAGCCGCCCTGGACCCCGGTGGAGAGCAGGCTCGCGAAGAGCGTGACGCGCAACAGGCCCGGTGAGTCCGCCGTGCCCGGCTTGAAGATCGCCGGGAACGAACCCCTTCCCGCACCCTTCCCGCGCGCCTCGGCGGCCCTGGGCGCGTCGTGGACGCTGCGTCGCACCCACACCACGAGAAGGGCGGGCAGGGCGCCGGTCCAGAACATGATCCGCCAGGCCAGGTCGTCCCCGGCCAGCGAGAACACCAGCGTGTACACGACCACCGCGAGCGCCCAGCCGACGGCCCAGGAGCTCTGCACCGCGCCGAGCGTGCGCCCCCGGTGCCTGGCGCTCGCGTACTCGGCGACCAGGACGGCGCCGACCGCCCACTCGCCGCCGAAGCCGAGGCCCTGGAGGGCGCGGAAGACGAGCAGCGTCTCGTAGTTGGGCGCGAAGCCGCAGGCGACCGTGAACACGGCGTAGGTGATCACGGTGATCAGCAGCGCCCTGACCCGGCCGGCGCGGTCCGCCAGCACACCCGCGAGCGCGCCGCCGACCGCGGAGACCACCAGGGTGACCGTCGTCAGCAGTCCGGTCTGGCCGCTGTCCAGACCGAAGTACGCGGCCAGCGCGACCATGGTCAGCGGCAGCGTGAAGTAGTCGTACGAATCGAGGGCGTAACCGCCGAACGCCCCGCCGAAGGCGCGGCGGCCCCGCGGTCCGAGGGTGCGCAGCCAGCCGAACGGGCCGTCGTCGAAGGCGCGTTCGGCCGTGCCGGGAGGACGGGTGCCGGTGGGCGGTGCCTGGGGTGGAGGGGGTGTGCTCATGGTGCACCTCGCAAGGGGAGGACGGAGGGTGCTGGTCGAGCGGTGTGTCGAGCGGTACTGGGGGGCACCGTAGAGGATCGTTCAACGATCCCTCAATACCCCTGTTGTTTCGTTCTGACATCTGCGATTGAATTCCGGGCATGGCAGAGCAGTTGACCGGGCTGGCCGACGACCGTGCCCTCCTCGGGCGGACCAGCACCGCCGAGCGGGTCTCGGACATCCTCAGGAGCCGGGTGGCCGAGGGCTACTTCCCGCCCGGAACCCGGCTGTCGGAGGACAGCATCGGCGGCGCCCTCGGCGTCTCCCGCAACACCCTGCGCGAGTCGTTCCGCCTACTCACGCACGAACGCCTGCTGGTCCACGAGCTGAACCGGGGCGTCTTCGTCCGGGTCCTGACGGTCGAGGACGTCGAGGACATCTACCGCACCCGCTCCCTCGTCGAGTGCGCCGTGGTCCGCGGTCTGGGGGAGCCGCCGTATCCGCTGGACGGGCTCGCCGAGGCCGTCGAGGAGGGGCGCCGGTCGGCCCGTGAAGGTGACTGGAAAGGTGTGGGTACGGCCAACATCCACTTCCACCGGGAGCTGGTCGCCCTCGCCGGCAGCGAACGCACCGACGAACTGATGCGCAGCGTCTTCGCCGAACTGCGCCTCGCCTTCCACGTCGTGGACGACCCGCGGCGTCTGCACGAGCCGTACATCGCCCGGAACGCGGAGCTCCTCGACACCCTGCAGGCCGGCGAGCGGGAGACGGCGGCGCGACTGCTCGCGGTCTACCTCGACAACTCGCTCGAGCGGGTCGTGGAGGTCTACCTGCGGCGGGTCGGGGACGACGCGTAGGGCAGGGGCGCGGGTGGGCCCGGCCCCGCCGGCAAGGGGGCCGTCTGCGTCGTTTGGGTCGATGTCAGACCGAGGACCTAGTCTGTGCACCGTGACTTCGCCTGCACCGACGGACAGCGTTCCGCCCCAGCTCAGCGCGGGGCCGCGCCCCGCCCCGGGCCCGGCCGCCGACGAGGGGCTGGCGCGGCGGCTGCGCGCGCTCGCCTGCACGGCGCCGCTGCACGACCTCGACGCACGCAAGGCCAATCTGGCCGGCGAGTACTCGGTCTACGGCATGGCGGAGATCGCCCTCGCCGCCATCGACCTCGTCACGCTGAACATGGACTTCGACACCGGCGCCGACCACGACCAGATAGTGGCCAGGCTGATCCCGCGCGTCGCCGCCCAGGCCCCCCACCGCCCCGCCGCCGAGCACGAGCGGACGGCCCGCTGGGTCCTGGAGAACCTGATCAACGTCGGCAGCGTCGACCGCGGCTTCCGCGCCGTGTACGGCACCTTCGGACCCGACGGCACCTACGTCCGCCGCGACTACGACTTCAAGCTGCTCGAAGAGGTCCCGGGACCGGGTGGCACCGTCTACCTGCGCACCACGGACGAGGCGGTCAACGTCCTCGTCGGCGCCCTGGACACCGACGTCACCAGCGCCCAGATCGCCGCCGAGGTCAAACTCGAGGTGCTGATCAGCCGCGGTCGCCTCGCCGACGCCCAGCTCGCCGCCGAACAGGCCCGGTACCGCACCGTGCAGTACTCCGAGACCCTGCGCAAGGCCCTGGACGCCACCCGGCGCAACGTCCGCGCGGTGGACTGGCTCAGCGCCGTCCCCGACATGATCGCCGAGGCCCTCGACCATGTCGCCGACCGGTACCGCCACGAGAACGCGATCCTCACCAACATCCGCAAGGCCCGCGACGAGACCGAGGACGCCGAGCACAAGCGCCGCGCCGCCGAGCTGGTCGACATCGTCAAGGACTGCATCCGCCGCCACACTCAGCTCCAGTCCCGCCTCCTGGAGGCCGGCCCGCTCTTCCGCGCCGAACAGGACCGGCAGGCCTTCGCCACCCCCCTGACGACCTCCGGCCTCGACCTGTACGGCCACCTCGTCGCGCCCGTGCTGCCGTTGCCCGTGGAGAGCGCGCTGCGTGTCACCGACGCCTTCTTCGCCCGCGGCACCGGCCTGCGCACGCCCGTCTCGGTCCGGGTCGGCGACCTCGTCGACATACTGCTCACCCCGCCGGTGGAGCGGGAGCACCTGGGCGCCGAGATGCCGGAGCCCGACCTGATCGCCACGCCGGACGACAGCCGGTTCAGCGAGGAGCAGCTCGCCGCCGCCATGGAGCTGCTCGACCTGCCGCACGACGCCCCGCGCCGGCTCTCGGGGCTGCTGGCGGACGCCCGCGGCCGGGACCCGGAGCTGCCGTACCTCGTCGCCCTGCTCGCCGTCCACGCGGCCAGTCCACCGGTCGGCACCGCCTACCGCCAGGGCGAGCCGAAGCTGTTGTTCGCCGTGGACGACGGCACCGAGCTGGACGACCCCGAGTTCGGCGGCGCCGACCTCGTCGTCGGCACGGCGCTGCTGGACGCGGCCGGCATGGCCGCAGACCGCACGGAGGCGGCATGACCGGCCCACACCGCCCCGACCACCGTCCCACCCACCGCCTGGCCCGGTACCGAGGCACAGAGCGGCAGCACAGCGAGGAGTGCCGACCGTGACCGAGCACGTCGACCGGAGCGAACCGGAGGCGGGTGCCGCACCGGCCACCGCGGCCGTCACGCCCGCCGACGCCGCCGACGCGGCGCGGCTCGTCGCCTTCGGCCTCCAGCCCAAGCTGCTGCCCGCCCGCGACCAGGAGTACGCCGACCTGCTGCGCCGCTACCGCGAGGACCCGCCCTTCGCGCGGCTCGCCGACGCCGTGGCGGCAGGCTTGGGACTGGTGGTCCTGGAGGTGTCCCCGCGCGCCGGGATGGCCGTCACCGCCGCCGAGGACTCGGTGTTCGCCGTCCGCATGGGCGACTACGCGCGCCGCGCCGCCACCGACTCCGGCGACCGCTTCCTGCACGGCCTCGCCCACCTCGCCGTCGCGGCCATGGCCTACCCGCGCCCCGAAGACCTCGCCGACGACGGCTACATCGGCCGCGTCACGGTCAACGGCGTGGACGCGTTCGTCCGCCAGGCCTGCCGCAGGCTCGAGGAGCGGGCGGAGCAGCAGGGCGAGAACACCGACCCGGCCACCGACGCCCCGGGCCTGGAGGCCGCCTGGCGGATCTGGGTCAGGCGCAGTGCCACCGGCGCCACCAAGGACGCGCGCAGACTCCCGGGCTCCACCACCGGCATCGTCGGCAAGGCCGCCGCCTTCCTCACCGAGTCCGGCTTCCTCCAGCGCACCGGCGACGACCACGGCGGCACCTACCGCACGACGGCCCGCTACCAGCTCCAGGTGCGCGACATGGCGGGCAGCGCCGCCATGGCCGAGCTGCTGGAGCTCGGCATCGTCCCCGTCACCGACGGCACGGCGACGTTGCTGCCCGCCGACGAGACGGACGACCTGGAGCTCGTGGCCGACGCAGGGCTGCCCTTCCACTCCTCCTGACGCCCGTTCCCGCACCCCGAAACCGAACGTCCCCGACTTCCCGAAGACTTACGAGAGTCCGCCATGTACGAGCTGTCCCGGGTCCGTCTCTACTCCATCGGACCCGCCGGTGCGCGCTATGCCGACACCGTGCTTGACCTGCGCGGTGTGGGCGAGCCCGTGCCCGACCCCGCGCCCACGCAGGCGGAGTTCTTCGAGGAGGAGCCGGTCGGCCCGCCGCGCCGGCCCGCACCCGCCGGCGTGCTCTTCCTGGAGAACGGCGGCGGCAAGTCCGTACTCCTCAAGCTGATCTTCTCGGTGATGCTGCCGGGCCACCGCAACACCCTGGGCGGTGCCAGCTCCGGCGTGCTGCGCAAGTTCCTGCTCGCCGACGACTGCGGACACGTGGCGCTGGAGTGGCAGCACGTGCAGACCGGCGAGTGCGTCGTCGTCGGCAAGGTCAGCGAGTGGCGCGGACGGCAGGTCTCGGGAGACCCGCGGAAGTTCGCCGAAGCCTGGTACTCCTTCCGGCCCGGCCCCGGACTGACCCTGGACAACCTGCCGGTCGCCGAGGCCACCGCCGTACGCCCGCCCGTCGAGGGCGCCTCAGGCGCGCAGGGCAGGCGGCGCACCATGAAGGGCTTCCGCGACGCGCTCACCGAGGCCGGCAAGGCCTACCCGCACCTGGAGGTGCACTGGGAGGAGATCCACGACCGCTGGATCGAGCACCTCGGCGACCTCGGACTCGACCCAGAACTCTTCCGCTACCAGCGCGAGATGAACGCCGACGAGGGCGAGGCCGCCGGCCTCTTCGCGGTCAAGAAGGACTCCGACTTCACCGACCTGCTGCTGCGGGCCGTCACCGACACCCGCGACACCGACGGCCTCGCCGACCTGGTCGGCGGCTTCGGCAACAAGCTGGGCCGGCGCGCCGAGCTGATCGCCGAACGCGACTTCACCGCCGGGTCCGTCGACCTCCTCGGCCGGATCGTCGAGGCCGCCGAGGCGCGCGCCCGCGCCCGCGACATCCACACCGCCGCCGAACGCCGCACCAGGAACCTGGCCCGTCGGCTCTCCGCCCGCGGTGCCCGTGAGCGGGTCCGGGCGGGGGACCTCGCCCAGCGGGTCACGGCCGCCGCGTACGCCGTCACCCACGCCGAGTCCGCCCGGGACCGCAGCGGTCTCGTCGCCGCCGAACTCGCCTACCGGCACGCGTCGCTCGCCCTCTCCGGCGCCGAGAAGGCCGCCGCCGCGCAGAAGCGCGAACTGGCCGACGCCCGCACCCTGCACTCCGCCTGGCAGGCCGCCGAGGCCGTGCTGCGCCACCGGGCCGCCGCCGACCGCGTCACCCGCGTGTCCGCCGCCATCCAGGAGGCCGAGCGGGACGCGGCCCCGGCCCTCGCCGCCCGTACCAGGGCCGCCGTCGACCTCGTCCGCGCCCTGCACGCGGCGGCCGGCAAGGCCGAGCACCACGCCAACGAGGAGGAGGCGAGGTCCGCCGCCCTCCAGGAGGTCAGCGACGCCGCCCACCGGGACTCCACCACCGCCGCCACCGAGGCCCAGCGCGCCCGCAGCGAGGCCGGACATCTGCGCCAGCGCCTCACCGAGGTGGAGCAGGAGACCGCCGAGGCCGTCCGGGCCGGCTGGCTGGACGACAGCACGCCCGACGCCGATCCGGCCCGCGCCGCTCTCGCGGCCAGCGACGCGGAGAAGACGACCGTCGCCGCCTGGGACACCGCCCGTGAGGCGGCCCGCCGGGCCACCGAGCGCGCCCGTGAGGCCGCCGCCGCGGAGAGCCGCGCCGAACTGACCGCGGCCCGCGCGGCGGACGCGGCCACCGCGGCCGAGCGCGCCCACGAGGCCGAACGGCGCACCGCCGAGACGCTGGCCGCGGAGGAACGGCTCGCGCAGCTGCTCGGCCTCGCCGCCGAGTCCCGCCCCGGCATCCCCGAGCCCCGCCGGGACACGGACCGGGACGACCGGGCCCCCGCCCCGCGCGGATCCGACGGCGCGCTGACCCCCGAGGAACTCGACCGCTTCGCCGACGAACTGCGCGAACTGCTCGACGACACCGTCACCTCCGCCGAGCGCCAGCTGTTCGAGCTGCGCACCGCCGCCGCCGACGACTCCCGCATCCTTGGCGCGCTCGGCGACGGCGGGCTCCTGCCGCCCGGCCCCGACGTGCTGGCCACGGTCGAGTTCCTCGGCGAGCACGGCATCCCCGCCCTGCCCGGCTGGCGCTATCTCGCCCAGGCCGTCGACCCCGCCGACCACGCGCGCGTCCTGGCCGCCCGGCCCGAGCTGGTCGACGGCGTGATCATCACCGACCCGGACTCGCACATCCGCGCCCGCGAGGTGCTCGGCGACGCGGCCCTGCTGCCGCGCTCCGCCGTAGCCGTCGGCACGGCCGCCGCCCTCCTCGGCCCGACCCCGGCCCCCGAGTCCGGCACCGGGGACGTCTTCCTCGTGCCGCCGAACCCGGCCATGCACGACGAGCACGCCGCCGACGAGGAGCGGCACGCGCTGCGCGCCCGGGCCGGCGAGCGGGACGAGGAGATCCGCGCGTTCGCGGCCCGCCTCGGCAAGGACCGTGAGCTGGCGGCCCGGCTCGCCTCCTGGCGCACCGGCTGCCCCGCCGGACGCCTTGCGGAGCTGGCCCGCACCGCCGAGGAGGCCCGCGCCTTCGCCGAGGAGACCGAGGCCGAGCTGACCGAGGCCCGCACCCTGCGCGCCGAGGCCGACGAGAGCGCCGCCGAGGCCGTCCACCTTCGGGACGAGCGGCAGGAGGCCGCGCAGAAGGCCCGCCGTGCCGCCGACGCCCTCGCCGGCCTCGCCTTCCGGCTGCGCGAACGCGCCGGCTGGCAGGCCAGGGTCCGTGAGCTCGCCGACGAGGGCGCCGAGGCCGAGGCCCGCGCCCAGGCCTGCCTGGAGCGGGCCCGCGCCGCCGACGAGGACCGGCGCGCCGCCCAGCGCGCCGCCGACGACGCCCGCCGCACCGCCCGCGCCCTGCGCGCCGAGCGCTCCGAGATCGCCGGCGCCCCCGACGACGTACCGGACGAGACCCCCGGGGACGGGGCCGAGGCGCAGAAGGCGAAGGCGTCCCTGCCGGACCTCCGCGAGGCCTATCGCGCCGCCTCCCAGGTGTACGAGAAGGTCGGCGTCGGCGCCGACCTGCGCGCCGAGCAGGCCCGTGCCGAGAGCGACGAGAGCGCCGCCCGTGCGGATCTGGACCGGCTCAGCAACAAGGTCCGTACCCGTGCCGGACAGCTCCTGGAGTCGCCCGACGGCTCCGACGGGCCCTCCCGGCAGGCCGCCGCCGCCCGCGCCGAGGAACTGGTGCAGCTCCTGGAGACCCGCATGTCCAGCGCGAGCGAACAGCTCGGCCGGCTGCGCGGCGAGGCCGAACGGCACGCGCCCGAGGACGGCGAGACCCACACCGACCTGCCCGAGGAACTCCGGCCCCGCGACACCGAGCACGCCCAGACCCTGCTGCGCACGGCGACCGCCGAACTCGCCTCCCGTACCGAGGCGCTGGCCCAGGCCCGTGAGGCCCACGCCGAACTGCTCGACGCGCACCGCGCCGCCGAGGACGCGGCGAGCGGCTTCGACGAGATCGCCGCCATGCTCCGCGACCTGCTGCGCGACCACGCGCCCGAGGAGGAGCCGGAGGAGCCCGAGCCCTATGCCGGCGACCTGGAGGAGGCCCGCAGGGCCGCCGCCGAGGCCCGCCGTTCGCTGCGCGGCTGCGCCGCCGACCTGTCCGCCGCCGAGGCCGCCGTACGCGAGGCGAGCGACGTCCTCGTCCGGCACGCCAACTCCACCCGCTACGAGCAGGTCCGCACCCCCGCCCGTCAGCAGATCCGCGAACTGCCCGCCGCCGCGCTGCCCGAACACGCCGCCAAGTGGGCGGACGCCTTCGCGCCCCGGCTGCGCGTCCTCACCGACGAACTGTCCCAGCTGGAGCGCAACCGCGACTCGATCGTGGACCGGCTGCGCGGCCTGGTCGAGTCCGCTCTCGCCACGCTCCGCTCCGCCCAGCGTCTGTCCCGGCTGCCGGAGGGCCTCGGCGAGTGGTCCGGGCAGGAGTTCCTGCGCATCCGCTTCGAGGAACCCGACCAGGCCACCCTCACCGAGCGGCTCGGCGAGGTCGTCGACGAGGCCACCCGCGCCGCCGTGAAGAAGAACTCCGACCTGCGCCGCGACGGCATGTCACTGCTGCTGCGGGGCGTCGCCGCCGCCCTGCAGCCCAAGGGCGTCGCCGTCGAGATCCTCAAGCCCGACGCCGTGCTGCGCGCCGAGCGCGTCCCCGTCGGCCAGATGGGAGACGTCTTCTCCGGCGGCCAGCTGCTCACCGCCGCCATCGCCCTGTACTGCACGATGGCCGCGCTGCGCAGCAACGACCGCGGCCGCGACCGGCACCGTCATGCGGGGACGTTGTTCCTCGACAATCCCATCGGCCGCGCCAACGCCACCTACCTGCTGGAGCTCCAGCGGGCCGTGTCCGACGCGCTCGGCGTCCAGCTCCTGTACACCACCGGCCTGTTCGACACGACCGCGCTGGCCGAGTTCCCGCTGGTCATCCGGCTGCGCAACGACGCCGACCTCAGGGCGGGCCTGAAGTACATCAGCGTCGAGGAACACCTGCGGCCCGGTCTGCCCCAGTCCGCCCCCGCCGCCGAGGGGGAGGGCGAGGCGGTGCACAGCGAGATCACGGCGACCCGCATGTTCAAGCGCCCCGCACAGTCGCCCGGGTAACCACGATCCACGCCTGCCGCAGCCTGCCGCTGCCCGACCGCGCAGGACGTGAAGCCGGTGTGGAAATGAAGTGGAGGCGATGTCAGAGCTTCCCCTTATGCTGCTCCAGTTGATCAAGCGGCACCTGGGGAGGGCGCGACATGTTCGGCAAGCTGTTCGGCAGGGCGGGGGAGAGACCGGCGGCGGATCCGCACGCCCTGCCCGTCCTGCCCGGGCGCAGGAACGGGACGTACATGCTCCGCGCCCTCGGCGACACGCGGGTGCTGGCGCTGGTGGAAGCGGCCGACGCGGGGGACTGGGACGGGCTGAAGGCGGCGCTGAGCCCGTTCGACCTCGGCCGTGACCACCAGGTCCTCGGCGAACTGGCCGAGCGGGACGGCGTCCAGGACTGGATCGGCCGGGCCGTCGGCCAGGACGCCGAGCACCGGGCGACCGCGCTGCTGATATCCGGGGCACGCCACATCGCCTGGGGCTGGGAGGCACGGACCGCCGATCGCGCCGTGAACGTCACCCAGGAGCAGTGGCGCGTCTTCCACGAGCGGCTCGAGATCGCCGAGGAACAACTGCTGCTCGCCGCCGAGCTTCGGCCGGACTGGATCACCCCCTGGTGCCGCCTGCTCACCTCCGCCCGCGGCATGTCGCTGCCGGATGACGTCGAACACACCCGGTACGAGGCCGCGCTGCGCCGCGACCCGCTGGACCTGGAGACCCATGTCGAGCGGGTGTCCCAGCTCCAGCCCCGTTGGGGAGGCGAACCGGGAGAGGCGATGAGGTACGCCCGCGAGGCGTTCACCCGCGCGCCCGAAGGGCACCGCCTCGGCTGTGTGGTGGCCATGGCCCACATCGAGGACTGGGTGGAGTCGGAGAGCCCGAGCTGCCTGGACCTGCCGTACATCCAGAAGGAGCTGCGGGACGCGGCACGGCACAGCATCCTCCACCCCGCCTATGAGCGGCGCCCGGGCTGGCAGCAGGACTTCAACATGTTCGCCATGGCCCTGTCGCTGGCCTCGGAGAGCGTCGTCGCCCCACGGGTCTTCCACGAGCTGGGTGGCGCCTGCACGCCGTGGCCCTGGCGCTACATGGCACAGCCCGAGAAGGCCTACGCCCGCTTCCGCCGCCACGCCTGAACCGCCCGAGCCGTATTCCGGCCGCCGCAACGCGTGAGCCGGTCGGGTCGTACTCCGGCCGCCGCGACGCCGATCCGGCCGGGCCGCACTCCGGCCTCCGGCACGCCCACCCCGGCGCCCCTCGCGCTCTCCTCGCGCCCTTCAATCCTCCGCCACGCCACCCCGGGACTGCCCGATGACCCTGCCCGACGCTCCTTCGAACCCCGCCGGCGCCGACCGCACCTTCCAGGTGGATCTGCGCGGCCTCGTCGACCTCCTCTCCCACCACCTCTACTCCAGCCCCCGCGTCTACCTGCGCGAACTCCTGCAGAACGCGGTGGACGCGCTGACCGCCCGGCACGGTCTCGAACCGGCCGCCCCGGCGGGCGCCTACGGCATCCGGCTGTACGCCGACGGCTCGGTCGTCCGGGTCGAGGACGACGGCGTCGGCCTCACCGAGGCCGACGTGCACAGCTTCCTCGCCACCATCGGGCGCAGCAGCAAGCGCGCCGAGCAGGTCGCGGAACAACGCGGCGACTTCATCGGCCAGTTCGGCATCGGACTGCTCTCCTGCTTCCTGGTCGCGGACGAGATCCACGTCGTGAGCCGCTCCGCCCGCACCCCCGACGCACCCGCGGTGGAGTGGCGCGGACGCGGCGACGGCAGCTACACCATCCGCACCCTGCGCGCCTCCGCCCGGCCCCGACCCGGCACCACCGTCACCCTGACGCCCCGCGCCGACGCCGGCGAGTGGACCCGGCCGGCGCGGGTGCAGGAGCTGGCCCGGCACTTCGGATCCCTGCTGCGGCACCCCGTGACCTTCGACGACGGCACGGGCGGTGGGGGCGCCCCCGTGAACCCCGAGCCCGCACCCTGGTCCCGCGCGTACCCCACCCCGGGAGCCCGCTCCCGCGCCCTGGCCGCGTACGGCGAGGAGGTCTTCGGGTTCACGCCGCTGGACACCATCGAGCTGGACCTGCCGGCCGTGGGCCTGAAAGGCCTCGCCTGCGTGCTGCCGCAGGCGGTACCGGCCGGACGGCGCCACGGCCATCGTGTGCACGTCAAGGGCATGCTGCTGTCCGAACAGGCCGAGGAGATCCTGCCCGAGTGGGCGTTCTTCGTCCGCTGCGTCGTCGACGCCGAGAGCCTGCGCCCGACGGCCTCCCGCGAGTCCCTGTACGAGGACGACACCCTCGCCGCGGTCCGCGACGCCCTCGCCGAGCGGCTGCGCGCCTGGATCGCCCGCGCCGCCGCCAGCGACCCCGACCTGCTCGCCCGCTTCCTCCACGCCCACCACCTGGCCGTGAAGTCGCTCGCCGTCCACGACGACGAGATCCTGCGGATGCTGCTGCCCTGGCTGCCGTTCGAGACCACCGACGGGCACACCACCCTCGACGAGTTCGCCCGCACCCACCGCACCGTGCTCGTGACGTCGAGCGTGGAGGAGTTCCGGCAGGTCGCCGCGATCGCCTCGGCCGCGGGGCTCGGCGTCGTCAACGGCGGCTACACCTACGACCGCGAACTGGTCCACCGGCTGCCCGAGATCAGGCCGGAGACCAGCGTCGCCGACCTCGACCCGGCGACCCTCACCGCCCACCTCGACCCGGTCGACCGGGAGACGGAACTCGCGGCGGCGGCCTATCTCGCCCGGGCCCGCGACGCCCTGGCCGTCTTCGACTGCGACGTCGCGCTGCGCACCTTCCAGCCCGCCTCCGCCCCCGCCCTCCTCGTCGACAGCCGAGAGGCCCGGCACGAGCGCACCCGCTCCCAGCTCGCCCGCGAGCAGGAGGGCGGCCTGTGGGGCGACATCCTCGGCGCCCTTCGCCAGGAGGCCCCGCGCGCCCAGCTCATCCTCAACCAGCTCAACCCGCTGGTCCGCACCGCCGTCGCCATCGACGAGCCCGAACTGGCCCGCACCAGCGCCGAAGCCCTCTACGGACAGGCGGCACTGCTGTCCCGGCGCCCGCTCAGGCCCGCCGAGTCGAGCCTCATCAACCGCTCCTTCCTCGACCTCCTCGCCCACGCCCTCCGCAAGGACAACTGACGATGCCGACCACACTCCAGACCGTCGACGAGCTGTACGAGGCGCTCCAGGCCAACCAGCGGCGCCCCTACGGCCGTACGCGCACCGTCACCGCCGAGGAACTCGTCGACGCCGCCGAACAGTTCGAGGAGCCCCTGCCGCTCGTCCGGGCGCTGCTCGAACTCCAGGAGGCGTACACGTACGGCTCCGAGCCCCGTAAGTCGCCCGTGACCTTCGCCCGGCTGCTCACCCTCTTCGACGAGCAGCCCGACGTCTTCGACGAGAACCTGCGCCACCTGGTGTTCTGGCGGTTCAAGTGGGTGGCGGCCGCCCTGCGTGCGCTGCCGGAGATACCGCTGGCCAGCCTGCGCCAGTGGCTGACCGAGATGCGCGACCGGTACGAGAAGGCCGGGTACGGCCTCCAGCCCTACTACGGGCAGGCCTACCGGCTCGCCGCCCACATCGGCGAGGACGCGGACCTCGCCTACGAGCTGTGGGCGGGCCGCACCCGCACCCGGCTCAGCGACTGCGAGGCCTGCGAGATCTGCGAACGCGCCCTGTACCACCTCGCCTCGGGCGACGACGAGCGGGCGCTGCGCACCTGGGAACCCGTCCTGGCCGGCAAGGAGTCGTGCCAGGAGGAACCCGCCCGCTCCATGGCCTACGCCCTGCTGCCCCTGCTGCGCACCGGCCACACCGACCGGGCGCGGGAGCTGCACCTCGCCGGATACCGCGGCTGCCGCCGCAACCCCTCGATGTCCGGCGAGGTCGGCCGGCATCTGGAGTTCTGCGCGCTGACCGGCAACGAAGCCCGCGGTCTCGAACTGCTAGCCGAGAACCGCGCCCTGTTCGACGAGGTCGACTCGCCGCTGGAACTCCTCGACTTCCTCACCGGCGTCGAGGTCCTCCTCCAGCGCGTGGAACAGCTCGGCCACGGCGAACTGCCCGCCGCCGGCTACCCGGGCCGCACCTGGACGGTGGCCGGGCTGCGCGCCGAGGTGCGCGGCCGCGCCGCCGATCTCGCCGCCCGCTTCGACGCCCGCAACGGCACCACGACCCACACGGAGCGCCGCGCGGCCCGCCTCGAGCGGGCCCCGCTCCTCCAGTCGCTGGAACTGACCCTGCGCACCCGCCACCTCGACGACGTGACCCCGGCCGACCCGGTCGCCCCTACCGCCGCCCGTACCGCCCCCGCCGTCCCCGAATCGCTGCCCGAACTCGTCGCCCGGGCACGGGAGCTGGACGAACAGGGCCACCCGGACGCGCGGTCCTGCTGGGCGGAGCTGCGCACCCGGGTCACCGCCCGTGACTACACGCACCCCGACGACCCCGCCGTGGGCCCGCTCGAGCGGCTGCGCGCCGATCTGCTGGCCGAAGAGGCGAGCCGGCTGGGCGAGAAGGACGACTTCACCGAGGCGGCCGCCCTCTACGAGGAGGCCGCGGACCTGTACGACGACGCCAAAGCGCCGGCCCACGCGGCACTCGCCCGCGCCCACGCCCTCCTCGCCACCGCCGAGGTCCCGCCCCGGCCCTCCGCGCCCACCGGGGAGACCGCCGCCGCACCACCGGCGCATGCGCCCGCTCCGCCGTCCGCCGAGGGTGTCGCGGCTGCGCCCGCCGGGGAGCCCGCCCCGCCCGGGACCGTGTCCGCGGCCCCGGTCCAGCCCCCGGTCGACGGCGCCGACGCCAGCCCGGCCAAGATCGCCGCGCTGACCGCCGCCCACGCGGCCATGGTCCGCCTGTACGAGGAGACGCCCGGCCTGGCCCCGTACCAGGAGGCCCGCCTGCTGCGGCTCCGGGCCACCGCGCTGGGCCTGCGCCTGCAGACCTCCGGGAGCGACGGACACGTCACCGCGGTCCTCGACGAGGTCGAGTTGCTGCACGCCTTCGCCACCCGGCACGACATCCTCGGACAGATCGCCGGTGCCCTGATGCTGCGGGCCAGCACCTACGCCATCGCCGGCGACCTGCCCGCCGCCCTCGCCGAGACCGACGCGCTCCTGGACCGGCTGAAGGCCCACGGTCCCGCCTGGCACCTGCCCCGGGCGCTGAGCCTGCGCGCCCGGCTCAGGCTCGGGCTCCAGGACGCGCAGGCCGCCCACGCCGACCTGGGCGAGGCGCTGCGCCTGGCCGCCGACTGGCCGGCCGACGCCGTCGACACCGCCCGCCTCCACGGCGACCTCGCCGAGGCCTGCATGCACCTGGGCCGTCCCGACGAGGCGCTGCGGCACCTGACCCGCTCCGCGGAGCTGAACCTGAGGCGCGGCGACCGCTTCGACGCGTACTGCGCCTACAGCAACGCCGCCACGCTGAGCCTGGACCTCGGCCGCGTCGAGGACTGCATCGCACTGCTCGACTCCTTGCTGGCCGAACCGGACGTCGCCGCCGGAGAGCCGGACGACCGGCTGGTCGCCCAACTGCGCCTGACCCGCGCCCGGGCACTGCACGCGGGGGAGGACCTCAAGGCGGCCACGGCCGAGTTCCTCGCCCTCGCGGCCGAGTCGGCCGACTGGGACGACGACCCGGGAAGCCACGCCATGATCGCCTCGGAGACCGCCGTACTCCTCGCCGAGGCCGGTGAGTTCGGCCGGGCCCGCGAGGCGGCCGACCAGGCGCTGGCCGCTCACGCCCGCGACCCCCGCCACGAGGCGCTGAGCAACTGCCTGCGCGAACTGGCCCGCCTCCAGGCCCAACGGCAGGGTTCCGACGGCCTGGCCGACGCGCTCGCCTTCCTCGCCGACGCGGGCCGGGTCGCCGACGGGGCCCGCGCCGCCGGGTACCAGGCCCACGGGCGTCCCCTGGACTCCGCGCTGGCCTACGAGTACGGGAGGGTCCACGCCTACGCCGGCGCCCACGAGGACGCCCTGACCGCCCTGGAGAAGGCCCTCGCCCTGGTCGGTGAGCCGGGTCCGGACAACGACCGGGTCGGCGAGTGGGCCGAATGCGTCCGCTTCGCGGCCGCCATGGAGGGCGTCTATCTGAAACGCCCCGCTCCCGCCCTCGCCCGCCTGGACGCGGCCGTCTCCCACCTGACCAACCTGGGGCACCCCGAGGAGACCGAACCGCTGACGTCACTGGCCGCCCGGCTGCGCGACGAGAACTGAGGGGGTGTCAGGAAGCGGCGGAACCAGGAGCGGCCGGGCGACCGTCACCCGGCCGCTCGGGGATGCGACAGCTGCCCCGCGCCGCCCCGCCGGCCTATCCGCTCCTGACCCCGCTCGGCGTCCCGGGCCTGCCGTCGCGCCCGCCGACGTTCACGGCGCATGGCCCGCGCGGTGCTGCTCGGCACCGACACCACGCCGTGCCGCTGGTTCCACACCTGCCGGGTCACCCACACGTCCAGCACGCCCCAGGTGGCCACCACCGTGCCCGCGACACTCGCGAGCACCATCGGGAACGCCAGCCAGGACTCCGCCAGCGTGCACAGGAAGGCCACCATCGCCAGTATCAGCGTCACGGCGACGACCAGCACCGCGCGCACGGCCGCCGTACGCACCGGATCCGGCATCCGTCGGCGTCGCGCGGGCTCCTCGGTCCACAACGGCCGATACCCCGGCCCTCGTTCACCCGCAGTCGTGTCCGCCGGCGCCTCGCGCCGCTCCGCCGTGCCCATCGACATGTCACTCCCCACCGCCGGCAGACAGCTCGCCCGTGTCCCAGGACACGGCTCCCCTCTGGCTGCCCGGCTTGCGCCGCTTTACGCCACCCGGGGGCAGGATGCGGCTCCTGTTGCCGAATCCGCCTCCATTTCCCGTAGTGAAGGACGAACGACGGGTACCCAGGATTCCCGGAGATCCTGCCCGGTCGAAAAAATTCGGCCAATCCGCCTGCCACGACGGAGCGGAGGCCTCCCCGCCGTCGCCCGAATCCGGGGACGCAATCTCCCGCAATGACCGGACAACTGACCATCACCGACGCCGGGTACGGAAGTTCGGCCTCCGGATGGGTCTTCGAGTTACCTGTGGGTCGGTAGTAGGCTCGCGCCGTTTGTTGACGCACATGTGTACCCCCACCGGTGGGGGCCGAGCTGGGGGAGGCCATGCGCTTTCGCGGGAAGTCGATCCGCCGGAAGATCGTGGCGCTGCTCCTCGTGCCGCTGGTGTCCCTGACCGCGATCTGGGCCTTCGCCACGGTACTGACGGGACGTGAGGCGGCGCAGCTGTTCAGCGTCTCGACCGTCGTCGAGGAGATCGGCTACCCGATCGAGGACACCGTCCGCGTCCTCCAGCAGGAACGCCGCCAGACCCTCGTCCACCTCGCCGACCCGCGGGCCTCCGACGGACTCGCCGCCCTGCAGCGCAGTCGCACCGCCACCGACGAGGCCGTCGCCGAGATCCGCCGCAACGCCGCCGACGCCGACGTACGGGACGACCTCGGCCCGGCCGGGGAGGAACGGCTCACCGCCGTACTGGACGCCTTCGACGGCATCGGCTCCCTGCGCCGCAGCGTCGAGGACGGCACCGTCGACCGTGCGCAGGCCCTCGGCCTCTACAACCGCCTGGTCGACCCCTGCCACGACCTGCTCGCCAACCTCGACGTCGTCGACGACGTGGGCCTGGACAAGCAGTACCGCGCACTCGTCAACATCGCCCGCGCCCGCGAACTGCTCTCCCGCGAGGACGCCCTCCTCGGCTCCGCCCTGGTCACCGGGCGGCTCACGCGCACGGAGACACGGGACGTCTCCGACCTCGTGGCACAGCGCACCGTGATGTACGACATCAACCTGCCGCAGCTGCCCGCCACCGAACGCGGCCGGTACCAGCGGTTCTGGAAGAACGCGTCCTCCGCCCCCCTCCGGGCCGCCGAGCAGGCCGCCGTCTCCTCCGACACCGGTACGCCGCGCGGCGTCACCGCCCAGAGCTGGGACACCGCCGCCGGGAGCGTCCTCAAGGAACTCGGCGAACTCGACGACAACGCAGCCGACCGCTACCAGGACCGTGTCGACCCGGTCGCCAC
The DNA here is from genome assembly GCF_040686295.1 of Streptomyces sp. NPDC085944. Taxonomy (NCBI): domain Bacteria; kingdom Bacillati; phylum Actinomycetota; class Actinomycetes; order Kitasatosporales; family Streptomycetaceae; genus Streptomyces; species Streptomyces sp. NPDC085944. Next base: position 488,156 of record NZ_JBFBJX010000003.1, read on the forward strand.
CAACACCATCGCCAAGGTCGTCATCGCCGGCGCGCTCGGCCTGATCGCCCTCCTGTACTCCCTCTTCCTGTCCGTGCGCGTCGGCCGTTCCCTCATCCGAGACCTGAAGCAGCTGCGTCAGGAGGCGCACGAGGCCTCCGGCGTCCGCCTGCCCAGCGTGATGCGCCGCCTGTCGGCGGGCGAGGAAGTGGACGTCGAGACGGAGGTGCCGCGCCTGGAGTACGACAAGAACGAGATGGGCGAGGTCGGCCAGGCCCTCAACACCCTCCAGCGGGCCGCCGTGGAAGCCGCCGTCAAGCAGGCCGAACTCCGCGCGGGCGTCTCCGAGGTCTTCGTCAACCTCGCGCGCCGCAGCCAGGTGCTCCTGCACAAACAGCTCACCCTCCTCGACACCATGGAGCGCAGGACCGAGGACACCGAGGAACTCGCCGACCTGTTCCGCCTCGACCACCTGACCACCCGCATGCGCCGGCACGCCGAGGGCCTGGTCATCCTCTCCGGCGCCGCGCCCTCCCGGCAGTGGCGCAAGCCCGTCCAGCTCATGGACGTGGTGCGGGCCGCCGTCGCCGAGGTCGAGGACTACGAGCGCATCGAGGTGCGCAGGCTGCCGCGGGTCGCCGTCACCGGCCCCGCGGTCGCCGACCTCACCCACCTGGTGGCCGAACTTCTGGAGAACGCCACGGTGTTCTCGCCGCCGCACACCGCGGTCCAGGTGCTCGGCGAGCGCGTCGCCAACGGCTTCACCCTGGAGATCCACGACCGGGGCCTCGGCATGGCCGCCGACGCCCTCCTCGACGCCAACCTCCGGCTGGCCGAGACACCCGAGTTCGAGCTGTCCGACACCGACCGGCTCGGCCTGTTCGTCGTCAGCCGGCTCGCCCAGCGCCAGAACGTCCGGGTGTCCCTGCAGCCCTCGCCGTACGGCGGCACCACCGCGGTCGTCTTCGTCCCCGACGCACTGCTCACCGACGACGCCCCGGACACCAACGGCGTCGGCTTCCGCCTCGACCGCCCGCAGCCGGCCAAGAAGAAGGAGCCTGAGGAGAGCCGTCGTTCCGCGCTCTCCCACGTGCCCGCCCGGCTCCCCGAGCGGCCGGCCGCGATGCTGGACGGACCGGTGGAACTGGAGGCGCCCGTCGACCTCGACGCCCTCGACCTGCCGGGCGTCCTCGACGACCAGGACGGCGAACGCGGCGGCCTGTTCCGACCGCGCCGCTCACTGGCCGCGGCCGACGACGACCAGGCCCGCCGGCCCGGCCGGCGACGCCCCGAGCCCCGGCACGGCGAGGAACCGGCCGAGGACGGGGGCGGTGCGAACGAACCGGTCGCGCTGCCGCGCCGTCGAACCCCCAAGCTGGTCAGCTCGCACGGGCGCCCGGTCCCCGAGCGGCCCGCCCGGGACACCGCCGACGAGCCGCCCGCCACCGGCACGGACCGGACCGAGCGTCCCGCCGCACCCGGAACCCGGACGGACGACCTCCCGGCCCTGCCCGCCCGCCGGCGCGGCGACCGCACGGGAGACCGCGCCGAGGGCCGCGACGGCGGCACGCCCCGCGCGCGCGAGGGCACTCCGTCCGCCGACGCCGAGCCCGGCGAGCTGCCCAGGCGCGTACGGCAGGCCAGCCTGGCCCCTCAGCTCCGGCAGAGCCCCGAACCACCCGCCGAGGACGGCCCCGACCCCGCCGACCGCGACGCCGACGAGGTGCGCAGCCGCATGGCCTCGCTCCAGCGAGGCTGGCAGCGCGGCCGCAAGGAGAACGCCGCGACCGAGCACCCACCCGGCGGCACAGCACCATCCGCACCACGAGGAACGACTAAGGGGGACGGTCGATGACCGTACCGAAGACGACCGGCCACACCGCGACCAGGTCCGGGGAGCTGAACTGGCTCCTCGACGACCTGGTGGACCGGGTCGCGAGCATCCGCAAAGCCGTCGTCCTGTCCGGCGACGGGCTGGCGACGGGCGTGTCCAAGGACCTCACCAGGGAGGACAGCGAGCACCTGGCAGCCGTCGCGTCCGGATTCCACAGCCTCGCCAAGGGCGTCGGCCGGCACTTCGAGGCGGGCAGCGTCCGGCAGACGGTCGTCGAACTCGACGAGGCCTTCCTCTTCGTCACGGCCGCCGGCGACGGGAGCTGCCTGGCCGTGCTGTCCGACGCCGACTCGGACGTCGGCCAGGTCGCCTACGAGATGACCCTGCTGGTCAAGCGGGTCGGTGTGCACCTGGGCACCGCTCCGCGCACCGACGGGTCCTCCGGCGGGTAAGTGGGATGACATGAGCGCAGACGGTCAGGGAACAAACCACTGGTTCGACGACGAGGCCGGCCCCGTCGTCCGTCCGTACGCCATGACTCGCGGCCGCACCACCAGCGCGGCCCAGCACCGCCTCGACCTGATCGCGGTGGTCGTCACGGAACCCCACGCGGACGGGGCGGAGGCGGACGTCACCCTCTCCCCGGAGCACGTGGACATCGTCGGGCTGTGCCGCGGGACCCCGCAGTCGGTCGCCGAACTCGCCGCCGAACTCGACCTTCCCGTCGGAGTGGTGCGGGTGCTGGTCGGCGACCTCGTGGACAGCGAACTCGTCCACGTGAACCGGCCCGTGCCCCCGGCGGAACTGCCCGACGAGAACATCCTGCGCGACGTGATCAACGGCTTGAGGGCACTGTGAGCCGCCCCCCGGGCACGTCGGGCGGCGGCAGGTTAAGGAGAAGAGACCGATGATCTTCGGGCGTTCCCAGCGCGGCAAGCCGCCGGTCGAGCCCGTCACGCTCAAGATCCTGGTGGCCGGCGGTTTCGGCGTGGGCAAGACCACACTCGTCGGCGCGGTCAGCGAGATCAGGCCGCTGCGCACCGAGGAACTGCTCACCGAGGCCGGACGGCCCGTCGACGACGTCAGCGGCGTGGAGGGCAAGCACACCACCACCGTGGCCATGGACTTCGGCCGGATCACCCTGCGCGAGGACCTGGTGCTGTACCTCTTCGGCACACCCGGCCAGGAGCGGTTCTGGTTCATGTGGGACGAGCTGTCCGAGGGCGCCCTCGGCGCCGTCGTGCTGGCCGACACCCGGCGCCTGGAGGACTGCTTCGCCGCCGTCGACTACTTCGAGCGGCGCTCCATCCCGTTCGTGATCGGCGTCAACTGCTTCGAGGGATCGGCGCGCTACCCGGCCGAAACCGTCCGCCAGGCGCTCGATCTCGACGCGGACGTGCCCCTGGTGATGTGCGACGCGCGCGACCGGGAGTCCGTCAAGGAGGTCCTCATCGGGGTCGTCCAGCACGCGATGGCCCAGGCGTCGGACCGCCGCCGGGCCGTCACGACCTGAACGCGCCCGGCCCCTTCCCCCGCCCGCCCCACCCCTGATAGATGCAGGGAACATGACACGACTCTCCACCACCCTCCGCGGTCTGGTCACCGCCTTCGCCGCCGTGCTCGCCGTCACGGCCGTCCCCGCCACCGCGCAGGCACGGCCCGAACCGAGGGCCCCGGAGGACTTCGTGGCGCTGCGCAGCGTCGACCCGACGATCATCGAGGAGATGCGCTACGTCACCGCGCACAACTTCGTCGGCGAGCGTGTCGACGGCTACCGGCAGCCCCTGTGCATCCTCACCCGCCCCGCGGCCGAGGCCCTCCACCGCGCCCAGACCCGGCTGCTGCGCCACGGCTACTCCCTCAAGGTGTACGACTGCTACCGGCCCCAGCGCGCCGTCGACCACTTCGTCCGCTGGGCCGAGGACCTCGACGACCAGAAGATGAAGGCCGAGTTCTACCCGGAGGTCGACAAGACCCGCCTGTTCGACGACGGCTACATCGCGGAGAAGTCCGGCCACAGCCGCGGCTCGACCATGGACCTCACCCTCGTGCGGCTTCCCGCGAAGCCCACCCGCCCTTACCACCCCGGACAGACCCTGGTGTCCTGCTTCGCGCCGCAGGACGAGCGCTTCCCCGACAGCTCCGTCGACATGGGCACCGGCTACGACTGCTTCGACACCCGCTCGCACACCCTCGACCCCCGCACCCAGGGCGTCCAGCACGCCAACCGGATGCTGCTCAAGGACACCCTGGAGGACGTCGGCCTGGTGAACCTGCCCGAGGAGTGGTGGCACTTCACGTACAAGCCCGAGCCCTACCCGGACACCTACTTCGACTTCCCGGTCTCCGCGAAGTCGCTCGCCGGCCGTCGCTGACGGGCCTGCCGGAGCCGCCCCCTCCGCGATCGGATACAGTCCGCCGCGTGTCCGAAACTGAAACCTCCGTTCCCAACTCCGCGCTCGACTCCCACTGTTCGAGCTGCGGATCGCCCTACGGAGAGGGCGTCTCCGGCTGGCCCCGCAGCTGCCCCGCGTGCGGCACCGTGGCCTACCGCAACCCGCTGCCGGTCGCGGTGGCACTCCAGCCCGTGTACGACACCCAGGGCACCGCCCTGGTCGTCATCACCCGCACCGTGTCCCCCGCACGCGGGGGCGTCGCCCTGCCCGGCGGCTACGTCGACGACCGGGAGGACTGGCGGCAGGCCGTCGTCCGCGAACTCAAGGAGGAGACGGGCATCGACGCCGCGGGCCGCGACGTACGGCTCGCCGACGCCATGAGCTCGCCCGACGGCCATCTGCTGCTCTTCGGGCTGCTGCCCGAGCGGCCTGCCGAGAACCTGCCGCCCTCCGCCGCCACGGACGAGACCGAGGGATGGCACCTCCTGCGCCGGCCGGAAGAACTCGCCTTCCCGCTCCACACCCGCGCCGTACGAGCGTTCTTCGAGGGCCGCTACATCTGAGCCGACCGCTGCGCGAGCCCACGGACGCGGACCGGGCAGGACGGCTCGCTCACCCCGTCCTCGCCCGACCGCTCCACGACTACCCGCCGCCCCTCCCAGCGGGACACATACCGTTCGATCTCCGGTTCATCCCAGCCGTCGCCCGCGTCCGGCACGACCAGCCCGCCGCCGGTCCGCCCCCGCGCGGGCGCCCACACCTCCAGTTCCGGCGCGCCGTCCTCCCCGCGCACCGGAACCACCGCCCCCGCCCGCGCGAACACCGGAATCCGGGCCAACGGGGCGTCGACAACCACCCGCGCGGGCCCCTCGTACGCCCGCTCCGTCACCACGTCGTACCAGCGCCCCCGCGGCAACCGCACCGCCCGCCGGTCCGCACCCGGACGGAGCACCGGGGCCACCAGCAGACAGTCGCCCAGCAGAAAGGCGTCCTCGCAGTCCCGCAACGCCCGGTCCTCCGGCGCCGACCACCACAGGGGACGCACACAGGGAGCCCCCGTGCGCCGGGCCAGATGCACCAGCGTCACGAAGTACGGCAGCAGCCGTCTCCGCTCGACGAGCACCACGCGCGCGCGCTCCAGGACCTCGGCCCCGAAGTCCCACGGCTCCCCGTGCGTGCGCAACAGCGGCAGGTGGGCGGCCAGCTGGAGCCACCGCAGATACAGCTCCGGCGACGAAGTCCCCTCCGAGCCGCCCACATCGGTCCCCGAAAACGGCACCCCGCACAACCCGAGCCCCATCACCCGCGCCAGCGACGACCGCAGCCCCGCCCAGCCCGCCACCACCTCCCCGGACCACGTGCCGCCGTAGCGCTGCAGGCCGACCCAACCGGAACGGGAGAGGACGAACGGTCGCTCATCCGGCGTCAGCGCCCGCAGCCCCTCGTACGCGCTCCGCGCCATGCCCAGCGCGTAGACGTTGTGCGCCTCCCTGTGGTCGCCGCCCCCGCCCTCCAGCTCGTGCCGGGCCGACCGCGGCAGTGTCGGCTCCCCGAAGGCGGCGAACGAGGTGGGCTCGTCCAGGTCGTGCCAGAACCCGGCGAACCCCTGCCCGAGCCGTTCCTCGTAGAGCCCGCCCCACCACGCGCGCACACGCGCGTGCGTGAAATCCGGGAAGACCACGTCCCCGGCCCGCCCCACACCCCGGACCACCGTCCCCGCGGCGTCCGGCACGAACACTCCCCCGCGCGTCCCCGCGTCGTACACGGCGCTGCCGGGCACGGTCGCAACCGCCGGCTCGACCGCCGACACCAGCCGCACCCCCTCCCTGCGCAGTTCCTCCGCCAGCACGGGCAGCTTCGGGAACCGCTCCTCGTCGACGGTGAACGCCTGCCGGGCATCGGCGTGCCCGACACCCAGATGCACCGCGTCCAGCGGCAGGCCGCGCTCCTGGTGACCGGCCACCGCCCGCCGCACGTCCTGCTCGTCCCCGAACCCGGACCGCACGTGATGGTGCCCGAGCGCCCACGACGGCGGCAGTGCGGGCGCACCCGTCAGCGACGCCCAGGCCAGCAGCACGCGGGCGGGAGTCCCCACCATCACCCAGCACCGCAGCGGACCGCCGTCCATCCGCAGCACACTCCGCCCCGGCCGGTCGTGCCCGGACCCGGCTCCCTCCTCGCCCTCCCGCAACGTCACCGTGCCGTCCCACGAGGTGTCGTGGAACACCAGGTGCGTCCCCGCGTCCGCCACCACCATCTGCACCGGCATCGTGACCGACGCCGCGTCCACACCGCCCGCGCGGGGCAGACCGGGACCGGTGTTCCACAGGCGGTACGTGCCGTCGCGCAGCCGGGGACCCACGGACCGGCCACCGAGCCCGAAGAACCGGGCGTCGGCCGCCACCTCCGAGCGCTGCGTCCAGCGCGCCGGCCCGCCGCCGACCGGCTCCCACCAACGGGGCGGCAGCTCACGACGCAGCACCACACCCCCGGGCGTGCGGACCTCGACCGCACCGTTCCGGGACACGGCCACCGTGGCCCGCTCCGCCACCACCCGCCAGCCGCCGTCCTTGTCCGGCTCCAGCACCGCCCGGGGATCCGGTTCGGGACAGCGACCCGCCAACGCGCGGGAAGGCTCCGGCCCCGCCCCGTCCCAGCCCCAGAACACGGCGCCGTTCACCGCGACCAGGACCCGCAACTCCGACCGCCCGAACCGGAGGACACCGCCTCCCGGCCCGGACTCCACCTCCCGCAACGCTCCCGGCACCCGCGCCCGCTCCACGCCCCGCGTCGGCAGCGCCGCGGCGTCGGCACGCCGTCTGCGCCACGCCGCCCGCACCGTACGCCACCCGTGCGCCGCCCCCGCGGAACCCACCGTCTTCATCGAACGCACCAGGTCACGACCGTCCATGCCGATCACCCTGCCATCCACCACCGCGCGCGTGGGCGTCGTTCAACTGCCGTTCACCCGTGACCGGACCACATCCTCGTGCCACCAACCATGTGAGGCGCACCCTGGTGCGGAAGTCGATCACATGGCATCGTCCCTGTCAGCCGCGTCACGCGCACACCCCAGCCGTGCGCGCAGGACGCACACGACGCGCACAGTCCGGGAGCCGCCCCATGTCGACCCAGAACCCCAAGCCGCTCTGGCAGCCGGATGCACCACGCATCGCCCAGGCACGCATCACCAGGTTCCAGACCTGGGCGGCCGAGCACCACGGAGCCCCCGCCGACGGCGGGTACGCCGCGCTGCACCGCTGGTCCGTCGACGAACTGGACACCTTCTGGAAAGCCGTCACGGAGTGGTTCGACGTCCGCTTCTCGACCCCGTACACGCGCGTGCTGGGCGACCGGACGATGCCCGGCGCCCAGTGGTTCCCCGGCGCCATGCTGAACTACGCCGAACACGCCCTGCGCGCGGCCGACACCCGCCCGGACGAACCGGCCCTCCTCCACGTCGACGAGACCCACGAGCCGACCCCCGTCACCTGGGCCGAGCTGCGCCGCCAGGTCGGCTCCCTCGCCGCCGAACTGCGCTCCCTCGGTGTCCGCCCCGGTGATCGCGTCAGCGGCTACCTCCCCAACATCCCCCAGGCCGTGGTCGCCCTCCTCGCCACGGCCGCCGTGGGCGGCGTCTGGACCTCCTGCGCGCCCGACTTCGGCGCCCGCAGCGTCCTGGACCGCTTCCAGCAGGTCGAACCCGTCGTCCTGTTCACCGTCGACGGCTACCGCTACGGCGGCAAGGAGCACGACCGCCGCGACACCGTCGCCGAACTCCGCCGGGAGCTGCCCACGCTGCGCGCGGTGATCCACATCCCGCTCCTCGGCACCGAGGCCCCCGACGGCGCGCTGGACTGGCGGAGCCTGACCGCCGCGGACACGGAGCCCGAGTTCGAGCAGGTGCCCTTCGACCACCCCCTGTGGGTGCTCTACTCCTCCGGCACCACCGGCCTGCCCAAGGCCATCGTCCAGTCCCAGGGCGGCATCCTCGTCGAACACCTCAAACAGCTCGGCCTGCACTGCGACCTCGGCCCCGAGGACCGCTTCTTCTGGTACACCTCGACCGGCTGGATGATGTGGAACTTCCTCGTCTCCGGCCTGCTCACCGGCACCACGATCGTCCTGTACGACGGCAGCCCCGGCTTCCCGGCCACGGATGCCCAGTGGCGGATCGCGCAACGCACCGGAGCCACCCTCTTCGGCACCTCGGCCGCCTACGTCATGGCCTGCCGCAAGGCCGACGTCCACCCGGCCCGCGACCTGGACCTCTCCGCGATCCAGTGCGTCGCCACCACCGGCTCCCCGCTCCCGCCCGACGGCTTCCGCTGGCTGCACGACGAATTCGCCGCGAACGGCTCCGACCTGTGGATCGCCTCCGTCAGCGGCGGCACCGACGTGTGCTCGTGCTTCGCGGGCGCCGTCCCCACCCTCCCCGTCCACATCGGCGAACTCCAGGCCCCCGGTCTCGGCACCGACCTCCAGTCCTGGGACCCGAACGGCAACCCGCTCACCGACGAGGTGGGCGAGCTGGTCGTCGCCAACCCCATGCCCTCGATGCCGATCCGCTTCTGGAACGACCCCGACGGCAGCCGCTACCACGACAGCTACTTCGACACCTACCCCGGAGTCTGGCGGCACGGCGACTGGATCACCCTCACCTCCCGAGGCTCCGTCGTCATCCACGGCCGCTCCGACTCCACCCTCAACCGGCAAGGCGTCCGCATGGGCTCCGCCGACATCTACGAAGCCGTCGAGCGACTCCCCGAGATCAAAGAATCCCTCGTCATCGGCATCGAACAGCCCGACGGCGGCTACTGGATGCCCCTCTTCGTGCACCTGGCACCCGGAGCCACCCTCGACGACGCCCTCCTGGACCGCGTCAAGCAGACCATCCGCGCCAACCTCTCCCCGCGCCACGTCCCCGACGAGGTCATCGAGGTCCCCGGCATCCCGCACACCCTCACCGGCAAACGCATCGAGGTCCCGGTCAAGCGCCTCCTCCAGGGCACCCCGCTCGACAAGGCCGTCAACCCCGGCTCCATCGACAACCTCGACCTGCTCCACTTCTACGAGGACCTCGCCCGCAAGCGCTCCTGACCAGCACACCGACGAGCCGGCCGCCCCGCACGGCGGCCGGCTCCCCGCCCCCGACGCCGTTGTCAGTGCCGCCGATTACTGTGAGTGAGCATTGATCGACCGTGCACAGGGGGAAGAAATGGCGCACACCGACCAGACCGACCACACCATGCGACACGTCCTGCGACGCGAGATCGCGGGCACCATCGGCCTGCTCATCGACGAACACGACTTCCGCGCCATGCGGCGCTACCGCAGCTTCACCTTCCACGACCACGCCGCCTACCTGCGCCAGGTGGAAGCCCTGCTCAAGACAAGGGCGGCACAGGGCACCCACACCACGATCGCGCTCTTCGACCCGGAGGAGTACGCCGACTTCTGCACGGCCGCGGGCCTCGACGCCGACGCCCCCGCCAGCCGTGCCCGGTTCACCGCCGAGCTGGCCGCCCACGGCCCCACCGTGCCGTACGACGGCCAGTCCCTCGCCGACCTGCTCCCGGCCCTCGTCGACGAAGCCGTCCGCCAGGCCACCTGGGAGTACACCTCGACCCTCCTCGCCACCCTCGGCAGCTGCGCCACCTGCGGCGAGGACCTCGGCCGAGCCGCCTTCACCCGCGCCCACCGCCTCCTGCACCGGGTCCTCGAAACGGCCCCACCGGGCAGCCGGCACCTGGTCTGCAGCGTCAAGGGCCACCCGGCCGAGACCCTCCTCTCCGTCCTGCTCGTAGAGGAGGAGAGCGACGGCACCCCGCACGTCGACGAGGCCGAGGCCCTGGAGTTCACCAGCGTCCTCGCCCTCGGCCTGGCGACCCACAGCCCCGGCGGACTCGTCATGCGCATCAGCCCGACGAACGGGCCCGACCGCATCCACGGCTGGCGCCTGCGCGGCTACGGCCTCGAACCCCTCACCGCCGCCGAGGTCTTCGACGCCTACTGCACGGACGTCGAGTCCGGCGACCTCATCTCCCCGGAATCCAACGTCGACTACTGCGCACCGCCCGACCTCGGAGACGACCGCCTGCCACCGGGACACCACCACTGAAAGCGCGAGCGGGGCGCCCCACCCGAAGGTGGAACGCCCCGCACCACAGCCACGGCGGCAACCGCAGCCGGCCCCTACTCGCCGGACAGCACCGCCTGCGCGGCATTCCGTGCCTCCTCGGCACTGTCCGCAGCCCGGGCGGCAGCCGCGGCACGCTCGCACTGCGCCAGCGTGAACTTGGCCAGCGTGGCCCGCACGTAGGGCAGCGACGCCGCGCCCATCGACAGGGAGGTGACACCGAGCCCGGTCAGCACACACGCCAGCAGCGGATCCGAAGCGGCCTCACCGCAGACACCGCAGCTCTTGCCCTCGGCCTTCGCCGCCTCGGCCGACAGCGCGACCAGGTCGAGCAGCGCCGGCTGCCACGGGTCCTGCAGCCGGGACACCGCGCCCACCTGGCGGTCGGCGGCGAAGGTGTACTGCGCGAGGTCGTTCGTCCCCAGCGACAGGAACTCGACCTCCTGCAGCACCGAGCGGGCCCGCAGCGCTGCCGACGGGATCTCCACCATGGCGCCGAACTTCGCCCGCAGCCCGGCCCCGCGGCAGGCGTCCGCGAAGGCCTTGGCATCGGCCCGGTCCGCCACCATCGGAGCCATGACCTCGAGGTAGACCGGCAGCCCCTCGGCCGCCTTGGCCAGCGCGGTCAGCTGTGTGCGCAGGACGTCGGGGTGGTCGAGCAGCGTCCGCAGGCCACGCACGCCGAGCGCGGGGTTCGGCTCGTCGCCAGGGGAGAGGAAGTCCAGTGGCTTGTCGGCGCCGGCGTCGAGCACCCGCACGACGACCCGGCCCTCCGGGAACGCCTCCAGCACCTGGCGGTAGGCGGTGACCTGCTTCTCCTCCGACGGCGCGTTCTCGCTGTCGTCGAGGAAGAGGAACTCGGTCCGGAACAGACCGACGCCCTCCGCGCCCGCCTCGACCGCCGCGGGCACGTCCGCGGGACCACCGATGTTCGCCAGCAGCGGCACCTTGTGACCGTCCGAGGTCGCACCCGGTCCCGTCGCCGCGGCGAGTGCGGCCTTGCGCTCGGCGGCCTCCGCCGCCAGCCGTGCCTTCTTCTCCTCACCCGGGTTCACGAAGATCTCGCCGGTGCTGCCGTCGACGGCGACGACCGTGCCCTCGGGAAGCTCACCGGCGCCCGGGAGGGCCACCACGGCAGGCACACCGAGCGCCCGCGCGAGGATCGCGCTGTGACTGGTCGGCCCACCCTCCTCGGTGACGAAACCCAGGACGAGCGTCGGGTCGAGCAGCGCCGTGTCGGCCGGCGCCAGGTCTCGCGCGATGAGCACGTACGGCTCGTCGCTGTCCGGCACTCCCGGCATCGGCACCCCGAGCAGACGGGCGACGATACGATTCCGCACGTCGTCGAGGTCCGCCACGCGACCGGCCAGGTACTCACCGGCACCGGCCAGCAGAGCGCGATACGCCGCGAAGGCGTCGTACACGGCACGCTCGGCCGTGCTTCCGACGGTGATCCGCCGCTCGACGTCGGCCATCAGCTCGGGGTCCTGGGCCATCATGGCCTGAGCCTCGAGCACTGCCTGGGCCTCGCCCCCCGCCAGATTGCCGCGCGCCATCAGATCGGCCGCCACAGCTTCCACGGCCTTGCGGGCACGTCCCTGCTCACGCTCCGCGTCCTCGGCCGGAATCTGCTTCGCCGGCGGCTCCAGGACTGCCGTCCCCATGTGCCGGACCTCGCCGATCGCCACACCGTGGCTCACACCGACGCCTCGCAGCGTTGTCTCCATCTCACCCGTCCCGATAGTGCGGCGGGTCCCGCCGCCGCGGTGGTTGTCCTACCAGCCGTCGATGCCGCCGTGCGACGGCGTCGACGTCACTTCCAGAGGAAGAGACTCTCGCCGGCCTTCACGTCGCCGTCCTCACGGAGCTCGGTGAGCGCCTCGGCCGTGGCCTCCAGAGCCACGATCGGGCAGACCGGCGACTTCCCTGCGGCCTCTACCGCGGCCGGGTCCCAGCGCACCACGCCCTGACCACGCACGACGGTGTCGCCCTTGTTCACCAGCAGCTCGAAACCCTCGCCGTTGAGCTGCACGGTGTCGATGCCGAGATGGGTCAGCACACCGTGCCCGCTGTCGTCGACGACGACGAAGGCGTGCGGGTGCAGAGAAACGATGACGCCGTCCACGGGAGCGACCGCCTCGGAGGGCTCCCGCACGGGATCGATGGCCGTGCCCGGGCCGACCATGGCCCCGGAGAAGACGGGATCGGGCACGGCGGCCAGGCCGATGGCGCGTCCTGCGAGCGGGGACGAGACGGTGGTCATGGGAAGCCTCCCAGGGCGGAGATCTGTACGGGCCGTCACTGCTTGTCCCGGACGGCACACTGAGCAGCAGGGTATGTCATAGGAAGTACCGGTTCCGCATGAGTCTTACCAATAGAGGTCTAGACCACACTCGCCACGGATTTGCACCCGTTCGGCGGCCGCGTGTACAGTCGTCACTCCTGCCTGAGGTTGAGTGGTGCGAAGCGACGCGTCCTCGCCCCGGCAGTACCCAACTCATCAGATCCTATCTCTGGATCGCCTCCTGCCTGTCCGCAGGACGGTGGTCAGAGGGACCGGAAAAGCCTGATAGTGTTGGAAACACCGAAGGGAAGCGCCCGGAGGAAAGCCCGAGAGGGTGAGTACAAAGGAAGCGTCCGTTCCTTGAGAACTCAACAGCGTGCCAAAAGTCAACGCCAGATATGTTGATACCCCGACCTGATCGGTTCG